>CAMBFR010000140.1 GCA_945865815.1 Candidatus Sulfopaludibacter sp. SbA3 | reverse complement strand
GAAAGAATAGGCGTTTCAAGAGCCAGGCTGAATGACGGAAGAGGGGTTCGGCAGGGATTTATAAGCCCGATTATGTCGACCACTCGGGGAAATCCGGTCCATGGGTCAGGAACACGCGGTGTTGGCGGGCCGAAGGCCCGTGAGCCCAGAGGTCCTTGCCATGGCGCTGGAAAGCGCGCTGGTGCTGGACCGGCTGCATGGAACCGGTGTTCTCACCAACCGGACAGCGCGGGAACTGCAGGTATGCGGAATCGCTGCAAGGGCCAGCGGCATCGACGCCGATACGCGCCGCGATCATCCCTATGCCGCCTATAACGAACTAAAGTTCCAGGTTCCCGTATTCGACGAAGGCGACGTCTGGTGCCGCATGATGGTCCGCGTTGAAGAGGTGCGCGAAAGCACGAACCTGATCGTTCGAGCGCTGGATTCGCTCCCCATCGGCGACGCGCTTCGCCCGTTAAGCAATCCGTCTCCGGGATCGAATGCCTTCGGTCTCGTGGAAGGCTGGCGCGGCCCCATCTGGCACTGGGTCGTCTTCGGAAGGAAGGGCGCGCTGAAACGCGTGAAGGTCAAGGACCCTTCGTTTTCCAACTGGACTGCCCTGAATTACGCAATCCTCAACAACATCGTCCCCGATTTCCCCCTGTGCAACAAGAGCTTCAACTTGTCGTACGCGGGCAATGACCTCTGATCGCCGGCCGTATTGTGGTTAACGGAATCCTGCATCACTCAAATGATTCAACACGGCTCTGATGAGCCGTCAAAGTCATTTCTAACTTTCGCGTACTTCAGGTACGACAAAGTTAGAATTCAACAAACGATATCCAGTCATAACCTCCCGGGTAACCACAGTGATATTGGATGGAGCAACCCTTCCAGGACGGTGGTTGGTTCAACGTTTCAACAACTGTCGGCGGGGAGGATCAGGAAGTCAGTCACCGCGCCACTCCGGCGCTGTCCGCTTCAACTACAACGACGTGGACGCAGCGTGAAGCTCAACGTACCCCTCGATTTCCAGAGTGGGGACTGTCGATCTTCAAGTTTCCGGTTTGCCGGTATCTCGGACAAGTCGATCTCTTAACTCTTAAGAGAGTGCTTTACCGTACAGCGCGAGCAGGCGGCTCCACGCCTTCTCGGCCTGTGGCTCGTTGTACACGCTGGAGTCCGGCGGACACCAGCCGTGCGCCGCGCCCGTATGGACCTCGATTTCTGAAGGCCCGCTGACGTTGCCTCGCCCAAGGTTTCGTGAACCGTTGTCAACGACAGAAACACCACATCTGTGATAGTTTGACCGCCATCAGGACCGCAAATTCCATCTAAATGTAGGAGGATCGACCCCATGATCGGCAGCATCGTTTTAGTGCTTCTCGGCACCGCCGCAGCTACAACTCCCTGCGATGGTCTCGTTAACCTAAAATTGGAAAACACCACCATCACCAGCGCCCAAATAGTTCCCGAGGGGCCCGCACCGGCACGAGGAGGCGGCGGAGCGGGAGGAGCGGCAGCCGGAGCTAGTGGGGCAGCGGCACAAGCGCCACGAGGTGGCGGCAACCTTCAGCCCCCGGCGCTGATTCCCGCGCACTGCCGTTTGCAGATCGTTCTCAGACCCACGTCGGATTCCCTGATCAACATGGAACTCTGGCTCCCACCCGTGGACAAATGGAACGGGAAATTCATGGGTGTAGGTAACGGCGGATTTGCGGGATCGATTCAGGGCCTTGCTAACGATATGCCGCAGGCGCTACGGCTTGGCTATGCGACCGCAGGCACGGATACCGGTCACCAGGAACCGGGCGGAGCCTGGGCAATTGGGCATCCTGAAAAGATGATCGATTTCGCTTACCGCGCGACTCACGAAATGACGGTAAAGTCCAAGCAGATCGTCAATGCCTTCTACCACCAGAACGCGAAGTACTCCTACTTCAAAGGATGTTCCACGGGCGGTCGAATGGCCCTGATGGAAGCTCAGAGGTATCCCGATGACTACGATGGCATCATTGCAGGCTCTCTTGCCAACCGTCATATTCACCAGTGGACCGCCGGTATTGCGCGAAATATCGACCTTTCACGCCGTCCGGAAACAAACATCACAGCCGAACAGGCCACATTGGTAAACGATCTCATGGGCACGTGCGACACCCACAAGGAAGGATTCCTGAACAATCCTCGCCAGTGCAAAGTGGACTTCTCCACACTGAAGTGCCCCGCGGGAAAGGCGGACAACTCGTGCCTGACCGAACCGCAATTGAAGACCGTCGAAACCTTCTATAGCGGAGTAAGAAACTCGAGAGGTGAACTCATTTTCTCCGGCCAGGCTCTCGGAAATCCGATCGCAGCACAGCAAGGCACGAATCGAGCGCCGGTCAGCCTTTTCGACATTGTTCGCATTGCGTACAACGATCCCAATTTCGACTGGCACAACTTCGACCTCGACAGAGATATGAAGTTCCTCGACGAGAAGATAGGCTACGTGGATGCTGTAAATCCCGACCTGAGCAGCTTCAAATCGAGCGGGGGGAAGCTCTTGCTTACGCACGGCTGGTCGGATAGCACGATCACCCCGGAGACCACCATCTGGTACTACGATTCCGTTCTCGCCAAGATGGGCAGCAATCAAAGCAACTGGATGCGGCTGTTCATGGCTCCCGGCATGGCGCATTGCGGAGGCGGCCCCGGCGTAAACACGTTCGATTCGATCGGCGCGCTTGAGAGATGGGTGGAGAATGGAATCGCCCCCGAAACAATGATGGGTACGGGGGCGCAGGGCCTGACTCGTCCGTTATGCCAATACCCTCAATACGCGGAATACAAAGGCAGCGGCGATCTCAAGGACGCCGCTAACTGGGCTTGCAAGGCCCCGCCACGCTAAGGGTACCGTCCTCCCGGAGAAAATTGGCCCAACTGCCGTCGCACGGCCGCGCGGCGTAACCGTAGGCCAGTTATACGACCTCCGACCACCGGGAATGGCGGAAGCAGGTCACGATTAGCCCAAACTGCAGTAGACGTCTCTGAGTTCGTTTATCGCGATATACCTGACCCTTAGTCCGGAGAACGAGCGACTTTCCATTCATTCGTTCGATGACGACTTCATCGAACGTATAGTCGGCAAACCGGAAAGTGAACGCACTCTTCGATCGAACTCAGGAATTGGCCAAATTGCAGCGGCGATTTCAGGCCGCGACGCGTTCGATCGCCGTGCATTCTCGATGCAGCTCGCCTATACTGCGTATATGAAGCAACTGATCCTTAACCTTCCAGATGAGCTCTCCGCGGCTCTTTCTGGCTCTGGCCAGGAACTTTCGCGGGCTGCACTCGAAGCCCTCGCGCTTGAAGCGTATCGGGAACGGAAGCTCACAACTGCCCAACTTCGCCGTATTCTAGGGTTCGAAACACGCTGCAAACTTGACGGGTTTCTCAAGGATCATGAGGTCTGGTTGGATTATACGTGGCAAGATCTTGAGCAGGATCGTGAGACCCACCGCCAGCTCGGGCTGTGATTGCCAATGCGGCGCGTGGTTATTTCCGACGCGTCGCCGCTTCATTATTTAATCCTGATCGGGCATGCGGACGTCCTGCCATCTCTGTACACGGAGGTGCTCATCCCCGAAGCGGTGGCCAAAGAATTGCAACAAGCTGCCACACCTAAATCAGTCCGCGATTGGATCGTGCGTCCACCTTCGTGGCTTCACGTTGTTCCTTTCACCGCATCGCCCACTCCTGTGGTAGCTACCGATTTGGATCCGGGCGAACGCGACGCCATTCTTTTAGCACTGCACGTGAAAGCAGATCTGATAATCATGGATGAGCGCGAAGGCGTGGAGGAGGCCCGCCGTTTAGGCCTAGCCGTAACTGGCACGGTCGGCGTGCTCGACCGGGCCGCAGAACGCGGTTTGATTGATCTTGAATCTGCCGTCGCCAGCTTACGCCAGACCAACTTTCGTATCGACCCTTCGTTACTTGAGCAATTGCTGGCCGCCGATCGACTGAGAAGAAAGGAATGATCTCCCACACACTCTCGCTACGCAGAGTATCCCCCTTGTGCAACAAGAGCTTCAACTTGTCGTACGCGGGGAATGACCTTTGATCGCCGTCCGTTTTCAGAACCGGATTCTCATGCCCAGCGTGGCCACCTGCGTCTCCAGAAAGTTCTGATAGAGCGCTCTAAAACCCTGGCCGTCAACCTCATGCTGAACGGCGAAGTCGTTGAAAATATCGGTGAACGTGAACAGAAGCTCGGCGCGCTCGCTCATCGGCCATTTGGCGGACAGATCGAACGAAGAGCGTGCACGCTCCCGGCCCTGCGGGACGTTCCGCCCGGCATAGTAGATGTAGCTCGCCTGGAGCTCGGTCGCCCGCGGCAGTAAGAACCGGTTGTTCAGCTTGAAGTCCCACGTCTTGTCCTTCGAGGCGGCCAGGGCAAACGGCCGGTGCGTCGGGAAGAGCAGCATCGTATCGAAGGCGTCGATGTCGTTATTGAACCAGTTGACGCTGCCGGAAAGACGCCATGGAGCAACAATAGCGTGTTCCAGCAGCAACTCCACGCCAGTCTGCCTGGAGTTGCCTGCATTCTGGTAGATCCTGTTCACGATGTCGTAGCTCGGGTTCGAGTTGTCGATGGCGAAGACGCGGCGGAACGAGTCCGTGATGTCCCGATGATAGAGCGCCGTGCTCGCCGATCCCCCGTTCCATGACCGGGCGAAACCGAGCTCGAACGCATTCGTGAACTGCGGTCTGAGAAACGGGTTGCCGACCTTGAGCAGCTCCGGGTCGTCGTACTTTGGGAAAATACGCAGCTCGGGCTCGCCCGGCCGGTCGACTCGCCGGTTGTAGGCGGCGATCATCCGATATGCGCGGCTCAGGTTGTAAGTCAGCTTGACGTTGGGAAACACCTCGAAGTAGTCGTATTTGTCGCTTCCCGGGTAGTAGATGTTGTCACCGGGAATCGTGTACCTGACGTTGGTCTGCTCGAGGCGTACGCCAGCCTCCAGTGAGTACCTGGGGTTCAGATGGATCAAGTTGCCGTAAGCGGCAAAGATGTCTTCGTCCCAGTCGGAGAAATCGCCGAGACCCTTGTAGATCACACTCTGCACGCCCCGCTCCACGGTATAGGTGACTGGAATCCAGCGCCGCTGAAGCTTGGTTCCGAGTTCCAGCCGGCCGGTCCGCATCGGGCGTGTGTAGTCGATGCTCAAGGGCAGCGTATTCTCCGCGGCAACGAGGTGCGTCATGTCCTTGCCCACGCGCACCCGTGATTCCTCGTTCAGAAAATAGGCCTCATCCTCCAACCCGCGGGTGTACTGGAAGTTGATGCCGAGGTCGTGGCCGGGCGTACCGAACTGATGCTTGAGATTGAAACTGAGATTGGCAAAGCCCGTATCCTCCTCCTCCCGCCAGAACCAGAAGCGCTCGCGCTGGCCGGTTGACTGAAGAATGAACGGAACCTGCGCCACGTCGATGTGCCGCTCGAAATCATAAATTCCTGAGAACGACAGGGTATTGGTGGGGTTTACCTTCCAATCGGACCCGGCTCTGATCGTGTAGTGATATTGCTCCCGGTTCTCGGGAACCTGCGACTCGATCACGCGGCCGTCGTCATAGAAGCGGGTGGTGAACTCGTTGTTCGGAAGATCGTCCTGAAAGAGGACCTCTCCCTGGACGAAGGTGCTGACATTCTCCGTTGTGTAATTGAGGTTCAAGCTCGGGATGATCTTTTCGTTGTACGAAAAGCTGCCGAGGTCGGTCGGGAGATCATCGCGCTGTTTCGTAAACTGGCCCATGCCGAAGGCCATGCCCGCGTCTCCCGATAAGCCGCGCTGCTGCTCCTGCTTGTAAATGATGTTGATGATTCCGGCCATGCCGGCGGCGTCGAAGCGTGCAGAAGGATTGTTGATGATCTCGATCGCTGCCACGTTGGCGGCGGAAACGCTGTCGAGCCCCCGCTGGGTTCCGAAACCGGTCAGGCTCGACTGCTTGCCGTCGATGAGGATCGCCACGCGGTCGCTGCCGCGAAGCGAGACTTTGCCTTCCTGATCGACCGTCACGCCCGGAAGGGCCTTCATTGCATCGAGCAACGTACCGGTGGACTGCGTCGGCCCTTCGTCGAGTTGGAACACCTGCGTGTCGATACCAGCCGTCTGGATCGCATCTACGGCCGCAGTGACCGTGATCTCGTCCTGGCGGCCCTCAAGGCGGGGCAGACGAATGTCACCAAGGTCGTATGACTGGTTGAGGGCGCTGACAAGCACGTCGGCGTCGGCAGGGAAGAAGCCCGGAAACGAGATTCGAATTCTGTACGTGCCCGGCGTCAAACCCTGGATCACGAAGCGGCCGTTCTCGCCGGTCAGCGTGCCGGAAAGTGGCTGCCCCGACCTGGCGTCCTCGACCGCGACCGACGCGAAAGGGATCGCAGAACCGTCCGTGACCTGCAGCACACGGCCGGAAAGAATCGCCGTTCCCTGCAGTGCGAAAGAGGCGGCCGGCACGAGCAGCAGGACAAGAAGCACGCACAGCCACTCCAGCACAATCCGTGATCGCTCTTTCGTTACGGTCAATTCTATTTTTGGTCGACCTATTCGCATGTCACTCCTATATTGCGGGTAATACGAGCAGACCTGTGTTTATGTTACACGATGGATGCCTGGGCTCATTGGACGGGTGTGGTGGCCGCGGACGTTTGCGCCGGATGGCTGAATCTGATTGAGGGCCGTTACGCCGCGGCAGACAGATTCGCGCGGGATGACAAGGACTTCTCCGCCCACAGTTCATCAATGCGCCTGTTTTCGGTTCCCGGAATCGATGTGGAGGGTGTGGGCCGCGCGATGTCGGGGAGTGAAATCTTCGCATCGTTCGCACATTCGCTGGGTGGGCCCGTGGTCTGCGATGTGGATCAATGCTGGGTGCGCCGGCAATACGCTCATGGAAATTATCCTCCACTCCACGCGCCGCACAGCTGGCACCAGGACGGCGCGTTGCATTTCGACTTTCGCGCTTACTCCGGCCGGCAGCTTCCCCCGGGAGCGGTGCTCGACATGATCACATGCTGGATTCCGCTCACCCCGTGTGGCTTCGATGCGCCGGGGCTGGAGTTGATAGCGCAAGGGACGGAAGGTTTGCTGACTCCCGGCCAACTGAAGGACATGCATGTCCGCGAGTTGTTTGCGGCTGAAGAGTTCCACCGGCCCGCGATGCAACCGGGCGATGCACTGCTGTTTGGCGGCGGCGTTCTTCATCGCACACACGTGACGCCCCAAATGACAAGGGACCGCACGAGTATCGAACTGCGGCTCTTCGCGGCGGATCGAATCCCCGAACGGCTCCATGGCGACCGGTTTGTAACCCTGGATGTGCCACAATGAAGGCAGGAGAATTTTTCATGGCCGAAAAGAGCAAGGAGCACATCCAGAGTTCTGTCCCCGATGCCGTCGCCATCGAACTGTATCGAAAGATGCTCGGTGTGTATTTCATCGAAGAACGCCTGAAGATACTGGCGCGGCAGGGCAAGGTTTCATTTCATGCTTCCACGCGCGGCCACGAGAAGGTCCAGATTGGAACGGTGATGTTGATGAAGCCGGGGCTGGACTGGTTCTTCACCTACTATCGCGAAAAGGCTGTTGCGTATGCGCTGGGAATGCCGGCCAAAGACATTTTCCTTCACATGCTGAGCCGCGAAGGCGATCCCAGCTCCAATGGGCGAAACATGCCGGAGCATTTCTCTTCATTGGATCTGCGCCTGGTTTCGGGCACGGCGTGCACGGGCACGAAGTACCTGATTGCCGTCGGCGCGGCGAAGGCGGCGAAGAAGGAAGGCAAGGGCGCGATTGTCTACGTGTCTTCCGGCGAAGGCGCCACCAGTGAAGGTGAATTTTTCGAGGCGCTGAACTGGGCGACGCGCGAAAAGCTGCCGGTAGTGTTTCTCATTCAAAACAACGGTTACGCGATCAGCGTTCCTCAAATTGCCCAAACCCATTCCTCCATCAAGGACATGGCCGAAGGGTTTGGCATCGGCATGCCGTCGTACCGGATCGAAGGCACGTGGTACGAACCGTTCTACAAGCTGCTTCCTCCCATCATTGAGAATATGCGGGCGGGCGGCGGCCCCGTGTTGATCGAAGCCGACGTGATTCGCATGGATTCGCACTCTTCGTCAGACGACCAGATGAAGTACCGCACCGAAGCCGAAATGAAGGAATTGAGGAAGCGCGATCCGCTTCTGCAGACCGAGCGATACCTGCTGAAGAATGGAGTCTACACCGAAGAACAGGTTGCGCAGATCCGCGCCCAGATCCAGGGCGAAATCGACCGCGCCGCCGATGAAGCAGACGCACAGCCTCAGCCCGCAGTCGGCCGCATCATGTCATACGTGTATAGCGACGACGTCCCTTCGTTTCCAGAGCCGGAACCGAAATACGCTTCGACCGATACGATATCGATGATCGAGGCCATCAATCGCGGATTGCGCGAAGAAATGGAGCGCAATCCGAAGATCGTCATGTGGGGTGAAGACATCGCAGACCCCAAGGGCGGAGTATTCGGCGTGACGCGCGGGCTGAGCACGTTGTATCCCGACCGCGTCCAGAACTCGCCGCTGGCCGAAGCCAGCATTGCCGGCGTTGCCGGTGGAATGGCGATCGCGGGATACAAACCCATCGTTGAAATCCAGTTTGCCGACTATGCCTGGCCCGCATTCATGCAGATGCGCAATGAGATTCCGACACTACGATGGCGCAGCAATGGAACATGGAAGAATCCCATGGTGGTTCGTATTGCGTGCGGCGGCCGGATCAAAGGCGGACCGTTTCATTCCTGCTGCCCGGAGACGTTTTATGCGCACACACCGGGCTGGTACATCTGCTTTCCAAGCAATGCCGAGGATGCAAAGGGACTCATCAAGACCGCGGCGCGCTGCGATGATCCCGTGATTTTTCTCGAGCACAAGAGGCTCTACCGGCACATCACCGCGAAATCGCCGGACCCGGGCCCGGATTATGTGATTCCGTTTGGAAAGGGCAGGATCAAGAGGACTGGGAACGCCGCGACAATTGTCACCTGGGGAGCGACGGTCTCTACGGCGATGGAAATCGCCGAAGAGTTCGACCTGGAAGTGATCGATCTGCGCACGATTGTTCCCATGGACGATGAGATGGTGTTCAACAGCGTGCGAAAAACCAGCCGCGTCCTGGTGCTGCACGAAGACTCCATCACGATGGGTTGGGGAGCCGAGGTTGTCGCGCGCATCGCGGCGCGGTGCTTTGAACATCTGGATGCGCCGATCATGCGGCTGGGCGCCAGGGACTGTTTTGTGCCTTCCGCTCTGTCCCTCGAAGACGAAATGCTTCCCTCCGCCGACGAACTTCGCGCCAAGGTGAAGGAACTGATCGCATATTGAGGATTCTACCTGTGGGCGCGGGGCTTCAGCCCCGTGCCAGGA
>CAMBFR010000139.1 GCA_945865815.1 Candidatus Sulfopaludibacter sp. SbA3 | reverse complement strand
CTTCTTTGCCATCGCCCGCATAAACACTTCCTGCACTTTCATTGCTCGCTCCATTGCGATCGCCGGATATTGCCTCATCCCTGCCTCCTTGGGATTGAAGCTTCCTCCCTCGATTCGCGAAAGCGGACAATTGATGTGCTAACTACACCAGTCTCCAGCAGCCTTGTCCAATGCGGGATGGTTCTATATCCTGTTTGCTCCTCTCGTATCGATGTTGTACCTGTATAACGTGATCCGGTCGGGACTCACCACGGACATCGTATGGCGGGGAATACACTACAAGTTGGTTTCTCCTCGCGAAACGCGCGTGACAACACCGTGTGCAAGGCCGTCGGCGAAAACTGAACACGCCAGTTGAAAGCCAGGACGGAACACGTGGATCGGGCGGAGGACGAGGACTTTCGATTCTGGTATGAGGATCTCACCCCATCGCAACGCGTCGATGCCGTTTATGACGCCTTGGAGATGTGCCTGAAAGCGAAGGGCATCAACGCCGTTCCGAGATTACGAAGAGTTCATCGTCTATTTAAACGAAAGCCGCGTTAGGTACCTGAAAGGGGGGCCCAGGCACTGAAAGCTGTAGCCATGAAACGTAGCCTGATTTTTCCCGGATTGTTCCTCCTTGGCTGGTCTTGCGGGATCCTCGCGCAATCGCCGGCGCCGAGGGTCCAAACGGTCACCGTCGGCATTCCCGGAGTCGTTCAACGCGGCGCCACGATTGAGCTTGTGAAGGACGGGCTCGCCGGCGCCGACGATCCGATCGGTCTTGCCGACGGCAGTCTCCTGTTCACTGAACCCAACGCGAATCGCGTCTCGAAGCTCGGCACTGACAATCGGATCACGACGTTCATCGAGAACACGAATGCCGGCCTGGGAATGTCTCTGGATTCGCAGGGACGCCTCATTCAGGCGCAATCCGCGGACGGCCGGACAAAAGTCGCGGTGATTTTCCCGAGCGGCAGCGAACGAGTGATTGCAGACAACTACAATGGCCGGCCCTTCAGCCGCCCGAACGATCTCATTGTGGATCGGAAAGGCGGCGTGTACGTGACCGACCCGGGCCTTACCGGAACGGCTGTTGAACAAATGCAGCAGGCGCAGGGCGGGAGGCCGCTCGATCCGCGGTTGCCGCCGGCCGTGTACTACATTCCTTCCGGAGGTATGCCGGTTCGGATTGCGGATGGGATTGAACGCCCGAATGGAATCACGCTCAGTCCGGATGAACGAACGTTGTATGTGAACAACACCAACGGAGTCTACATGCTCGCATTCGACGTTCAGCCCGATGGCGCCGTGCGCAACCGCCGAAACATCGGGCCGTTCGAAGGACGGAGTCAGACGCCCAACGGCATTCCCGGCATCATGACAGGCGCCGACGGCTTGACCATCGATGACGCCGGCCGCCTCTACGCCGTCACCTCGGCAGGCATTGAAATCTTTGCGCCCGATGGCAAGGCTTTCGGCGTCATTCGCATGTCCTGTGGAGGAATGGATTGCCAGGGCCTCGCTTTTGCCGGACCGGAGAAACGGACGCTCTACATCGCCGGGCGGGGTTCACTCTGGAAGGTTGAAATGCTCGCAAAAGGATTCGCCGGACGAGCAAAGTGATCAACGCGAGCTAATTCCCGGCTGGGGCCAGGTTCTCGGTGAGCTCGACATACGTTCCCCATGGGTCCGTGAGGAAGGCGACTTTGATCTTCGAGTTTGGGATCTCCCGTGGAGGCGAGTCGAGCTTGATCCCGAGTGCTTCGACTCTTCTGGCGAATTCGTCGAGGTTTCGGACCTCGAAGCCGATATGGTCCAGCGAGCGGCCTCTCGTGGGCGCCCGCTTCACGTCACTGAGCGAGAAGGACACATTGAAGCGGTGGAAGTAGACGCAATCGGTCACGCCCGCCCTCGCTACTGTTTTGCGCTTACCGGGCAGACCGCCGAGGACCTTTTCGTACCAGGCCTGGATTGCCGGAATGTCGACAGCGGGGAGAAGCAGGTGAATGTGGTCCATGCCGATGGGACCGGGTAAAGATGGGTCGCCAAAAACCTCGACGCGGATTCCGTCCGGCGCCTCGACGTACCCCTGGTTTGGATTAGTCTCCCCGACGGTGTACGCGACGTTGGCCGCCTTCCACCTCAGGCGCGCGGCACCAATATCCTTCAGCACGAACCCGAAGTGATCGACCACAGAACCGGCGGGCGGGGCGGTCGACTCGCCCTGGCGCAATAAGATGAACACGCCGGGAAACCGGATCATCGTGAGGGGGCCGTTTTCGACGAGTGTGCCTCCCATCATGGTAGTCCAGAAGCTTCTTTGAGCCGCGACGTCCTTCACGGTCAAGTGAATGTGGCCCAACTTCACACCCAGGTCATTGGCGGGCTCTGCCAGTTGGGCCAACGCGAGGCTCGAGGATAGGACGCCCCCGGCAAACGCCGCCGCGACGAATGACAGACCTTTACTCTTCATGGTTTCCTCTCAGAGGGAGACGTGGCACCTTTATAGCCCGTCATTGGAATGAACCAAAGGCAAATTAGTCGAGTCTCCAGCAGCCTTGTCCAATGCGGGATGGTTCTATATCCTGTTTGCTCCTCTGGTACCGCTGTGGAGAATACATTACAAGTTGGCATCCCCTCACGAAGCGCGCGTGACAAGACCGTGTGGCACGGCCGAAAACGAAAGCTGAACACGATCATTTTCTTCGTCACCTCGCATTGCAACGCCACATGCGAAACCTGTTTTTACTGGGACGATCTGAATCGCAAAGGCGATCTCTCATGGGACGAGATCGTCAGGCTGTCGGCGAGCACGCCGCCGTTCACCGACCTCTGGTTCAGCGGGGGCGAACCCACGTTGCGGACCGAGCTTGCGGACATCATCGACCTGTTCGTCCGTAACAACGGGGTCCGCTATATCAATCTGCCGACGAACGGCCTGAAGCCCTATCGAATTTTCGAAGTTGTGGACCATTGCCTTGCCGCCAACCCCGGCTTCGAACTCCACGTCAACATTGCGCTCGATGGTTTGCGGGAATCGCACGATATGATGAGGGGCGTGCCGGGCAACTTCGAAAGGGCGCTGGAGAGCGCGCGCATGCTTCGAGCGCTCAAACCGAAGTTTGGAGCCAGGCTCGAGGTGCACATCAATACCGTCATTACGCGGGATAACCTCGACGAAATTCTACCGCTGGCCGAGCTGATCCGTTCGGAGCAGCTCGTCGACGGGCATTACTTCAATCTGATTCGAGGTGACGCCAAGGACCCGGGGCTGAAGCGGGTCGAGCGCGGGAAGCTGCGGCGGATTTATCCGGATATTGCCGAGATCCAGGCCAGTTATGGCGACAGTCTTTTTGCGAACAGCAGCCGGTTCATGCGATGGTTGAAGCGCGCGGCCTACGTCGGCACGCTGGCGTTTCATCATCGGACGCAGTTTGCGAATTTCGAAAAGTCCGCGCACTGGCCCATGGCCTGTACGGCCGGCGAGACGTCGGCCGTCATCGACTTCGACGGCCGCGTTCGAGCCTGCGAGTTGCGCGATCCGATTGCGAACCTGCGGGATTTCGAGATGGATCTCGGTAAACTCTGGGCGGACCCGGGACGAAAGAAGGAAGTCGAGCGGATTGCCTGCGACAAGTGCTGGTGCAGCCATGTTTGTTTCATTCACGACAGCCTGAGGTATTCGCCACGGGTCATGTTCTGGGAGATTCCTAAAGCATTCTTATTAAGAAAGGCCTGGTAATTTGAAGAAGACAGATATTCACGTTGCGCATAGTCCCGATTCCGACGATGCATTCATGTTTTACGCGCTCGCCACGCGAAAGATCGACACCGGCGACCTGAACTACGTGCATCAATTGAGCGACATTGAGACGTTGAACAAGAAAGCGCTCGAAGGGGAGTACGAGGTTTCGGCAGTCTCGTTTCACGCCTATGCCTATCTGACCGACAAGTACGCGCTTTTGTCGTCGGGCGCCAGCATGGGGCGGAATTACGGTCCGATTGTCGTGGCGAAAAAGCCGATTCGAACTCTCGGAGACAGAGTAGTTGCCGTGCCGGGAGCCCTGACGACCGCGTTGCTGGCGCTGCGCCTGTTTGAACCGAACGTGAAGTACAAGGTGGTGCCGTTCGACAGGATTCTCGAGGACGTTCAGAAAGGGAAGTACGAAGCCGGGTTACTGATTCACGAAGGGCAGCTCACGTATCGCGAGGATGGGCTGTACAAGGTGGTCGACCTTGGTGAGTGGTGGCAGGAAGAGACAAAACTTCCACTGCCGCTCGGCGGCAACATCATCAAACGCGACCTTGGGACCCGGATGATGAAGCGGGTATCGCAGGATATCAAGCGAAGCATCCAGTACGCGCTCGACCACCGCGAAGAAGCCCTGGATTATTCCCTTCAGTTTGCCCGCGGGCTGGACGCCCAGCGAGCGGACCGATTTGTCGGAATGTATGTGAACGAACTCACGCTCGACTATGGCGCCGAGGGCAAGCAGGCCGTGCGTCACTTACTGAGCGAAGCTTACAGACATAAAATCATTCCCAATAAGGTCAAGCTGGAGTTCGTCTAGCGTTCTCATGGAGCCAAAAGACCGGCGGGAACTGGCGGTCCGTTTTTTCGAAGAAGGCTACCGCCAGCAGATGAAAGGCAACCTGGAGCAGGCCGTCGATCTGTACAAGAAATCGATCGAGGCATTTCCCACGGCCGAAGCCCACACATTCCTGGGCTGGACCTACAGTTTCATGGGGCGCGTCGATGATGCGATTGCCGAATGCCACAAGGCCATCGAAGTGGATCCCACGTTCGGCAACCCCTACAACGACATCGGCGCATACCTGTTGCAGAAGGGCGAAACCGACGAAGCCATCCCCTGGTTCGAACGTGCGCTCGAGGCGCCCCGCTACGAAAGCTACTGCTATCCCCACATGAATCTTGGCCGCGCCTATGAGGCCAGGCGCGACTGGCTCCGCGCCAGGGAAGAATTCCGAAAAGCCATCGACGAAAATCCGGAATACAAGCCAGCCCGGCAGGGACTCGCCAGGATTCGCGGGTATTTGAACTAGCCGCTTCGAGAGGGAATTGAGCATTTCTTTTAGGCGGGACCTGACCTGTCCATCAGCCGCCATACGCTGCCGCGACTGACCCTATTTAGTGGGGTGGGTCTTTGGGGCTACAATATATAGGTTCAAAAAGGGGGCAGTATGACGGAGGACGTTCTTGAGAGAGCGGCGGGAGGAGCGGCCGTAAACGGCGCCAAAACGCATAATGGGCTGGAGTTCCGGCGGTATTTCACGCGGGAAGGGATTTCGCCCTACGACGCGGTGGAGTGGGAGTACCGCACTGCTGCGATCACAAGCGAATCCGGCGAAGTGATCTTTGAGCAAAAGAACGTCGAAGTTCCGGCGGGCTGGTCCATGACGGCGACGAACATTGTGGCCTCGAAGTATTTCCACGGGAAGAAGGGAACGCCGGAGCGCGAAACCAGTGTCCGCCAGTTGATCGGCCGCGTGGCGAAGACGATCACGACGTGGGGAATCCGCGGCGGCTACTTCGCTTCCACCAAAGACGCCGAAGTCTTTCACGACGAACTCGCTCACCTGCTTTTGAACCAGGCCATGGCCTTTAACTCACCTGTCTGGTTCAACTGCGGTTGCGAAGAAAAGCCCCAGTGCTCGGCCTGCTTCATTAATTCCGTTGAAGACACGATGGGATCCATTCTCGATCTTGCCAAGACCGAAGGAATGCTCTTCAAATGGGGTTCCGGAACCGGCAGCAATCTTTCCCCGATCCGTTCTTCAAAGGAACAGCTCTCGGGTGGCGGCATTGCTTCGGGTCCTGTGTCCTTTATGAAGGGTTTTGACGCATTTGCGGGCGTGATCAAGTCCGGCGGCAAGACGCGCCGCGCGGCGAAGATGGTCATCCTCAATGTGGCTCATCCGGATATTGTCGAATTCATCAACTCCAAGGCCAATGAAGAGAAGAAGGCCTGGGTGTTGCTCGACAACGGCTATGGTGGCGGCGTTGACGGCGAGGCGTACTCGTCGATCTTTTTCCAGAATGCCAATCACAGCGTCCGGGTGACCGATGAGTTCATGCAGGCCGTGCTGGACGACGACGAGTGGACGACACGCGCCATCGTCGACGGAGCGCCCGTGGAGCACTACAGAGCCCGCGACCTGATGCGGATGATTGCAGACTCGGCTTACATCTGCGGCGATCCCGGAATGCAGTACGACACGACCATTAACCGGTGGCACACGTCGAAGAACACGGCGCCGATCAATGCTTCCAACCCATGCTCGGAATATATGTTTCTCGACGACTCGGCGTGCAACCTGGCATCGCTGAACCTGCTGAAATTTTCCGAACAGAGCGGCCGCTTTGACGTGGAGTCATTCCGAAAGGCCATCGATATCACGATTACAGCGCAGGAGATCATCGTTGGATGCGCCAGTTACCCGACGAAGAGGATCGAAATCAATTCCTTCGATTACCGTCCGCTGGGATTGGGCTACGCCAACCTTGGCGCGCTGTTGATGTCGCAGGGCATTGCTTACGACAGCGACCTGGGCCGCGATTATGCCGCCGCCATCACGGCGATGATGACCGGCGAAGGATATCTGCAGTCGGCGAAGATTGCCGGTGAGATGGGCCCCTGCGCGGGTTACGAGATCAATCGCAAGCCATTCCTGGATGTGATGCGGATGCATCGGGATTCCGTGAAGAGGATCAACCGGCAGATTATTCCGGCGGAGATGTACGACGCGGCGTGGCAGATCTGGTCGGATGCCGTGGATCTGGGGGAGTTGAACGGCTATCGCAATGCCCAGGCCAGCGTGCTGGCGCCCACGGGCACGATCGGCTTCATGATGGACTGCGATACGACCGGCATTGAGCCCGATCTTGCCCTGGTCAAGTACAAGAAGCTCGTCGGCGGCGGGACGATAAAAATCGTGAACAACACGATTCCTCCCGCGCTGCGCAAGCTGGGCTATGACGATCCGCAGGTGAAGGCAATTGTCGATTACGTCAACGACAGGGGAACTATTGAAGGCGCTCCGGCGCTCAGGGACGAGCACCTGACGGTGTTCGATTGCGCTTTCAAGCCCACCAACGGTGTGCGATCTATCCATTACATGGGGCACCTGAAGATGATGGGAGCAGTGCAGCCGTTCATTTCCGGGGCGATTTCCAAGACCGTGAATCTTCCGACCGAAGTGACGATAGAGGAGATCGAAAAGGCGTATATCGAAGGATGGCGGCTGGGGCTGAAGGCCGTGGCGATTTATCGCGACGGTTCGAAGCGGACGCAGCCGCTCAGCACGAGCGCGGCGGACAGAAAGGCCGCCGTGGCTGAAAGCCGGCCGGTTCGGCGTCACCTGCCGGTGGAGCGCCACTCGCTAACACACAAGTTCGCGGTTGCCGGGCATGAGGGATACCTCACGATCGGAATGTATGAAGATGGGACTCCCGGCGAGATCTTCATCGTCATGGCAAAGGAAGGATCGACGCTGTCGGGCGTGATGGACAGTTTTGCCACGACCTGCTCGATGGCGCTGCAGTACGGCGTTCCGTTGAAGGTGCTGGTGGACAAGTTCAGCCACACGCGCTTTGAGCCGTCGGGATTCACGTCCAATCCGCAGGTTCCTTACGCGAAATCGATCATGGATTACATCTTCCGGTACCTTGCTTCAAAGTTCCTGCCGGCCGCGGAAGCCCAGGCCCTGGGCGTGCAGGTGGAACAGCCGCCGTTGACTCCGCTGGTTATTCAGTCCCCGCCCTCGCATCCGAAGGCCGCAGGGCCCCAGCCGATGAAGAAAGGAGCGCTCGTCGATATTGAAGATCGTGACGCTCCCGTGTGCTTCGAGTGCGGTTCGCTGATGGTGCGCAATGGGGCCTGCTATAAGTGCCTGAATTGCGGATCGACGAGCGGCTGTAGCTAGCAGTTGCGTTTGGCCGCGGGTCTTGTGCCCGCGGCCACGTTCTTCAAAATCCCCGTGTTACGCTACCCCTCTATGATTGTCATGAAGTTCGGCGGAACCTCGATGGGGGCGGCGCCGCAGATTAATACCGCCGCGCGTGTCGTGGAATCCCTGCGCGAATCGAAGCCGGTCGTGGTTCTTTCTGCGATGTCCGGCGTCACGGATGCCTTGCTCCAGGCGGGTGAGGCGGGTGTCGCAGGCCAGGTACGCGTTCGCGACGACAAGCTCTGGGAGATTCGCAGCAAGCACGATCAGGCCATTCGCGAACTGCTTAAGGACGCGCGCCGGGCCAAGGCCGTTCAGGAAACGCTGGGCGGCATGTGGGACGAGATACAGAAGATTTTTACCGGTATCACGTTGCTGCATGAGATGAGCGATCGTTCGCGAGACCTCATCAGTTCGTTTGGCGAGCGTCTGATCGTTCCTGTCTTCGCCGAGTATCTCCGGCAGATCGGCCTGGAAGCCGAAGCGGTAGATGCGCGCGAGCTCATCATCACGAGTGAAGAATCGGAGTTCATGCTTGTGGATTTCGAGGAGACGCGCAAGCGATGCCAGAAGCTGGCGAAGATGGCCCGCTCGGGCGTTATTCCTGTCGTGACCGGGTTTATCTGTTCGACTCCGGAAGGCGTGACCACGACGCTTGGACGCGGCGGCTCGGACTATTCAGCTTCAATTCTCGGCGCCTGCCTGAAAGCATCTGAGATTCAAATCTGGACCGACGTCAATGGTGTCATGACTGCCGATCCGCGGATAGTGCCCGAAGCCCGTGTGCTGGACCGGGTTTCGTACAAGGAAGCCGCCGAGATGTCGTATTTCGGGGCGAAGGTGCTGCACCCCAAGACGATCATGCCGGCTGCGGACGCCGGCATTCCGATTCGGATCAAAAATACATTTGATCCGGAAAAGCCCGGCACGATCATCGCCACCGACACGCGGCAACACGAATACACGGTAAAGACGGTGACGTCCATTACGGGTGTCACGCTGGTTTCCGTTGCGGGCCGCGGCATGATCGGAGTGCCGGGCGTTGCGGGACGCGTGTTTACGACGACGGCGCAGAATCGAATCAGCGTCCTGATGTTTTCTCAGGGATCTTCCGAGCAGCACATTTCGATTGTCGTCAGCAAGCAGGATGGCGATAACACGGTGAAGGCGCTGCGGCGGGAGTTTCAGCTCGAGATCGAACGCCGGCGCATCGACCAGATATCGAGCATCTCCGACATATCGATCATCGCGCTCGTCGGGGAAGGCATGAAGGGTGTTCCCGGCATTGCCGCGCGCACGTTTGGCGTGTTAGGCAAGGCGAGCGTGAACATATTGATGATTGCGCAGGGATCATCCGAACTGAACCTGTCGCTGGTTGTTAAACAAAAGGACGCTGCTCGATCCGTGCAACTCATTCATGACGCGTTTGAATTGCACAAACTGCCTGCGCACTCCTGACCATCTTGCCTGTGGGCGCGGGGC
>CAMBFR010000138.1 GCA_945865815.1 Candidatus Sulfopaludibacter sp. SbA3 | reverse complement strand
TACGAACATGTACCACGTTCTCACGTTGGTTCGCTTCGGCCGCTTCGACGAGATCCCGGCGATCACCGAGCGGCCCAAGCCCGTCATCGATGCCGGCATATGGGACTTCGCCCAGGGTTATGCACGGCTGCGATCGGGCGAGATCGACTTCGCGCGCGCGTTCCTGAACCGTGTTCTGGCCGGCGCAAAAATGGAGGGGTCGTTCCGCAACCACTCCGCCACGCATTTGCTTGGGACGGTCGGCGGAATCCTGGAGGGCGAGATCCTGTGGCAGGAAGGCAACCTTAACGGAGCCGTCGCCGCTTTCGAGCGCGCCGCTTCGCTGGAAGACCAGATGATCTATGACGAGCCCGAGCCGCTGCCGTTTGCCGCCCGCCACTGGCTTGGCGCAGCGCTCCTCGAAGCCCGCCGGTATTCGGACGCGGAACGCGTCTATCGCGATGAACTCGAAGACCACCCGCGCAACGGATGGTCGCTTCTCGGACTCAAGACCGCGCTCGACGCGCAAGGCAAGCCCTCACCCCAAGTCGATGCGGATTGGGAGGCCAGCTGGTCGCGATCCGATACCTGGATTCGAACATCAAAGTTCTAATAATTCCGGGGACAGACTCCGAATTCCCGCAGTACAAGGAATTCGGAGTCTGTCCCCGGAATTATTTCTCAAGGCAGCGGTGTCACTGTTACCGGCGCGATGGCGCCGTTGAACCGCAGAGCGATCGTGGAAATCTGCCCGGCGCTGGCCGTTGCCGTCAGCGTCCCGGTGAACTGATTTAACGTCACCGAGGGCAACAGATCCTTCACAAATCCCACAACCTGCTGGTTCGCCGTAACACTCAGCGTCCGGCTCCCACCCGCGATTGCAACTCCCGCCGAATCACGCAGCGAAAGCGTCAGGTCGCCGGTCGCGCCTGGAACCATCGCGACGCCGGTGTTCTGGCTCGGTGTGGCGCCGACCGCTACTGGAATGGAAACGGACCGCGAAGTCACCGTTGTGGATCCGGCAGTGCCGGACGTATATACGGGATGCGAATATCGCGCCTCGACGTTCACGGGGCCGCTGGAGAAGACGCGGGCAAACCCGGAAGTGAGCGTGCCCTTGTTGTGCACGTTAAACGTCGTGGATCCCGACGGCGGAATCAGGAATGCGCTCACCGGATCGGCAAGGCTCTCGGGCATCGCGGAGCCGTTGCCCTGAAAACTGTTCACAGTTCCCTGCACGGAAACGGTGGCCGACGGATTCCGCACCGTGATCGACGTCATCCAGTCGCCGCCGCCCGCCGTCTGCGCCACCGTGTTCACCACGGCCAACAATTGCGAGCGAATGAGCCCGCCCGGCGAAGCCGCCGTGTGCAGGTTCACGTACGCGCCTTCCGGATTGCTGACCAGCGTGTTAAGCGTCGCCAGGCCTGTCGCGCTTGTCGAGTCCACGTTGACGGTTCGATACACGTTCCCGGTTCCTGTCGCGCTCTCCACCGCGCTCGCACCCGCGGCAATGCCTGTATTGATGGTCACGCCTGCATTGATGCCCGCCGATCCGGGATGATGAATGTGCAGACCGGTTATCGTCATCGCTTCGTTGTTCACGTGATTGATGTCAAAAATCACCGTGGCGCCATTGATCGCGCCGGCCGTGTCCCGGCTGATGCGCGCGGTCACCCATCCGGTACCCGAAGCGCTCGATACCACCGGAGGCACTTCGTTGGCCGTGCTCATATTTGTCTTGAAGTGATACGTCTCGCGCGAGAGTTGTGAACGGACGTAACCCGCCGTGTTGGTCGTGGTGTGCAGATTAACGTAGTAGGCTTCGGCATTGTCGGCGAGCCCCCGCAGCGAGTCCAGGGCTGTGGCGTTCGCCGATGTGATGTCGACCACGCGGCCGATGTAGCCGATTCCGTCATTGTCGGATACGGAATTGGCGGCGCTGATCCCGCTATCGATGACCACGCCGCCGTTCGCGCCCTGCCTGCCGTTGTGAATGTGCATGCCCGTAAACTGAAAGGCGCCGGAACCCAGGCTATACCAGACATTGAAACCGACTGCGCCGCTGACGACGTTTCCGGTCGCATCACGATCGACGCGCACGTAAGTCAGCGATTCCGCGTTTCCCGTCGCGCTCACCGCCGGCACTTCCTCGCCTCCGGTCATCAGGTTATAAAACACAAATCCATTCCGGTTGAGCTGCCCGCGAATAGCGCCTCCGGTATTCACCGTGGTGTGGAGATTGATGTAGTACTGCGCCGGATCTGCCATGATCCCGGTCAGTGCGGCAAGGCCCGTCGTATTCGTGCTGTCGATTTCGGCAATCCGGAAGATGTTGCCCGTGCCGCTTGGGAGTGTGACGGATCGAGTCGTCCCGTTGATGCCGCTATCGATCACGACCGGCCCGTTCACGCCCGATGCCCCGTTGTGCAGGTGCAGGCCCGTGAACGTCGTGTTCCCGGGAAATCGGAAGTCCACATCGAAGGTCACGGTGCCGGACGTGATATTTCCCGTCGCCGGATCGCGGTTCACTTCCACTTCCACAAGCGCCGCGCCGATGGCATCCAGGGCCGGGAGCGCCGGATTTTCAGAGAGCGGACTCATGATCGGACGGAACGAGGCTTTATAAGCCATTAACTGCCCGCGCATGTATCCACCAGGATTGGTCGTTGTATGGATATTGACGTAGTAGTTCTCAGGCGTCGCCAGGACCCCGGTTACCCACCGCAAACCCGCAGTGTCGGTTGCCGCGTAGTTCACGGTTCTTGAAATTCGACCGGATCCGCCATCCACGACGACCGGGCTCGTTCCCGAAATGCCCGTATTGATCACGACTGGTCCGTTCACGCCGGACACCGCGTTGTGAATATGCAGCCCGGTGAATGTCTGGGCCGACGCAACGGTGTAGTCGATATCAAACACCACGGCCGCCGCATTCACGTTGCCCCGGCCATCGCGAGTCACGCGGATGGTAATCGTGCCCAGGCTGTTGTCTGTCGCAATAATCGGCGGGTTTTCATTCTGCGGAACCATTCGAGTACGAAAGACCGCAGTGTCCTGGGTATCGGCAAATAGGCCAGGCGCTGCGAGCAGGGTGAGCAGTAAAGCAACGCAGACTGTTCTCATGGATTTCCTCCGGTGTCTGCCGCGGCAACCCGCGGCACGACGGCAATGCTTTCGAGTTATGGCTTGATCTTCTTTTGGGGGGTGGGCGAAACGTAGGTAGTTTAATGGCTCAACCGCAAGATGCAATCTTTATCGTTTCCGAGGTGCTAAAAACGTTCTATGTATCGTCCATGATCCTCGTCCCAGCGCAACTCGGTACCTTGACGAACCCCGGAGCAGGTGGCCGAGAAGATCACGTCAGCGCGATCAAACTTTGTAAAGTTGACGACCGTTGTCTCCCCGATCCAGGAGTGCAGCGGAAAGCCACAAACATGCACGGGGATCGGCCGCGAATCGAAATCGAGTCCGTTCAGGACACTGATCAGCTCACGAGTCGGCGCCGAGCGCTCGCGAAACTGAGGTTCCTTCTTTAGCCAGATGTAGGAGACGTTGCCGGCAACGACTACCAATAGAAACGACATACACGCGGCCCTGAACCGGGCCGACGTTCTCTGGCGGTATAACGCCGCAAAGAAAATCCCGTTGAGTCCGGCCAGCCCCACCGAAGGGAGGTATGTGTGCCGGCTGGAAATCTGGTCCGCGTAGGTCAGGAACGAAGTCGGTACGACCGCAAATACAAGCAGAGCGGCAAAAAACAGAACTGGAACGTTCCACGACAACCTGAAGCCGCGCGTAATCGCGAACATCGCAATGAGAAACGGCAGCGTTTGCGAAAGCAGGCGGGTAACGGCACGCGCGGAGACCGGAATCGCGTGCAGCCCGACGGCGTAATGCCCATCGTAAACAAAAAAATTCCGGTCCGCTTGCGAAAGCCACAACGCGGCGAATGCGGCAAGCATCAATAACAGAGGTAAGGACTTCCGAAAAGTGTCCCGAAACGTGTGTCCACGGAGGAGCATGCCAACCATGACCACAGGAACCAGAATGACGGCGGACTCCTTGGAGAAGAGCGCCACCACAAACATAAGGAGGGCCGTGATGACCCTTGCCGTTGTCCGCCGGGCCAAAACGCGCTCCCAGAGAATCAGAAAGACCAGGCAGTTCAATGTCAGGATCGTCGAATTGGCTGCGCTGATCCACATCACGGCTTCCTGATGACGTTCGTAGGCCGCAAAAAACACCGCTGCCGCCCACCCGGCGAGCGAGTCCCCTGTGAGCCTCTTCACGAGCAGATATACGAGCAACGAAACGACGGCGTGCAAACCGATGCCTGCCCAGTAATAAAGTTCGGGCATTAGACCGAAAGTCTTGAAACATACCCAGAAGTACACATAGCTTACGACCCGGAAGAACTCCGAAGTCGCGTCGAAGATATACATTGGGTTCTGATCCAGGGCCTTGATAACGGCCAGCAACGTAAAGTCGTCGGAAATGAAAAAATTGTCCACGGCGGGCAGGTACGCGATCACGCTGATTGCGGCGATGGAGCACACGATTAGCGCGGACTCGTGAAAAGAGTTCAAGAGAAAAGGGCGCATTATGGTCCTTCCTGGACCCTCTCCGATGCTTAAAGTGGCGCCGAAACCCTGTGAATATATTGTTTGTAATTTGGGTTTAAAACGGCGTCCGGTCAGAGACCGAAACTGCGGAAGAACTCTCGATCCAAGCGAGAAAGCAATCCGCGGGTGTTCCGATCCGAAAAACGGGCAGCTATGCCGTGATGGCCGTAATGGGAGGAGCCCGGGCCGGGCTGGTATCGTAGTCTAGCGCGGAATAATCGATGAACGCCGGGTCCTGAAAATTTCGGAAAGAGAGGAGTGGATCTCCAGCCTCGACGAGGGCGACCGGTAACGCGGCCTCGGTATCTATTCTTTTCGCATGACTGAACTTGGGCAGGCCGATGAGGGAATCAGTCTTCGAAGACTCAACTTTCGGCTCTTGTGGCCCGGTTGCGTGGACGAACCTGTCGGCAACCCAGATAGCGCGCTCTTTGGCGGCGCCTGCTGTTGCGGCGACATAGAGAGCAATGAATAGAAGAGTTCCAGCGCGTCTCATCTCACTCCGAATCCTTGCTAGTCCGGAGCGATACTACCGCCGACCCCTGGAACTGTCAATCGAGTGAGTCACTTCACTTGGTAGTGTCCTACGAGGGGATTACCCTTTGCGAAGCTGGTGGTAAACTTACCGACGCCATGAATACACGAAATTTCATCTTTCCCGCCTTATTCGCCTGTTTTCTTCTGGCAGCATGCGGTTCGCCTGAGGCGGGACCTCCGGGAGGTATGACATTTCCGCCGACTCCGGTAAGAATTGCGCAGGCCGCGGAAGAGTCTGTCCCCATCGAGCTGAGGGCCGTCGGTACGGTGGAGCCGCAGGCATCGGTCGAAGTGAAATCGCAGGTGGCCGGACCGCTGATGAGCGTGCGCTTCACGGAGGGCGCAAACGTGCGCAAGGACGATCTCCTGTTCGAGATCGATTCCAGGCCGTATCGCGATGCCCTTCGGCGCGCTGAAGCGGATATCACCAGGGACCAGGCGCAACTGCGGCAGGCTGAAGCGCGCCTCGCCCGCGACCAGGCCCAGTTGAGAAACGCGCAGGCGGACGCCGAACGGTTCCAGCAGCTCGCGGCACAGGGCCTGGCGCCGCGCATGCAGGAAGCCCAGATCCGGACCGCGGCCGAGGTCGCCGTACAGGCGGTTCGCGCCGATGAAGCCGAAATCGAAAGTATTCGCGCTGCGCTTGAAAGTTCGCGAGCCACCGTGGCCCGCGCCGAGCTCGAGCTCAGTTACTGCGAAATCCGTTCGCCGATCTCCGGCCGGGCAGGCAACGTGCTGGTCCATCCGGGAAACCTGGTACAGGCAAACGGCGACAATCCGCTGGTCGTCATCAATCAGATCAGTCCGATCTTCGCCACTTTCGGCGTGCCGGAACGGTACCTCGCAACAATTGCGCAGAAGAACTCAGGCCGGAAACTCGCCGTTCGGGCTTCGATTGATTCCGCCGGCTCCACCGGCAGCGCAGCCGATCAAAGTTCAACCGGAACGCTCAGCGTCATCGACAACACGGTGGCTCCGAATACGGGAACCATTCGCCTGAAGGCGGTTTTCAACAACGCCGACGGCCGGCTCTGGCCCGGACAATTCGTGAACGTCGTTCTGACGCTAGACCGGCAGACCGCCATCGTGATTCCCGCGGAATCCGTACAGGCCGGCCAGCAGGGCTCATTTGTGTATGTCGTCAAGGCGGATCAAACGGTCGAGCCGCGGCCGGTAACGACAGGACAGACCTACTCGGGCAAAGTCATCATTGAAAGCGGCATCGCCGCCGGCGAAACCGTGGTTACCGACGGGCAGTCACGACTGTTCCCCGGCGCGAAGATTCAGCCTCAAAGCGAACAGGGCAGTTAGTCATGCATTTCTCACGCCCCTTCATTGAACGTCCGGTCATGACCACTCTGGTCACGTTCGCGATTCTCCTGTTCGGCATCGTGGCGTACCGTGTTTTGCCGATTGCCGCGCTGCCGAGCATCGACTATCCCACAATACAGGTGCAGGCATTCCAGCCCGGCGCCAGTCCTGAAACGATGGCTTCATCGATTGCGACGCCGCTCGAGCGCGTGTTCTCGACGATTGCGGGCGTCCAGTCGATGAGTTCCTCGAACAACCAGGGAGCGACGACGATCACGATCCAATTCGGTCTGGATCGCGATATCGACGCCGCCGCGCAGGATATCCAGGCAGCCATTGCCCAGGCCCAGCTGCCGCCAATGCCCCGCCCGCCCTCGTATGTGAAGGCGAATCCATCCGAGTTCCCCATCCTCTTTTTCTCGCTGACTTCGGATACCTTGCCCATGTCCACGGTCAACGAATACGCGGAGACGATGCTGGCCCAGCGGATGTCGACCGTCAGCGGCGTATCCCGCGTGCAGATCTTCGGCCCGCAGAAGTACGCCGTCCGCATCGAAGCCGATCCTGACCTGCTATTGGCCCACAATGTCGGCATCGACGAGGTGCAGCGCGCCGTGCAGCAGGCCAATGTGAACCTGCCCACGGGAAGGCTCTATGGCGACAGGCAGGCGTTCACGGTTCAGTCCACCGGCCAGTTGACGACCGCGGCGGCGTACCGGCCGCTGATCGTGGAATGGCGCAACGGAATGCCGCTTCGGCTGGAACAGCTGGCCAACGTCATCGACAGCGTCGAGGACGACAAGACAATCGCCTGGTTTAACGGCGAACGCGCCATGTTCCTGGCAGTCTCCCGCCAGCCGGGCACAAACACGGTCGAGATCGTCGATCGCGTCCAGGCGCTGATGCCCGAGCTGCAGGCCGCTCTTCCACCAAGCGTCAAGCTTGTCGTTGCCTTTGACGGCTCCGAAAGCGTTCGCGGATCGATCGGCGACGTCGAGTTCACGCTCATATTGACGATCGCCCTGGTTGTCATGGTCATTTTCCTGTTCCTGCGCAACCTGTCTTCGACGCTGATTCCAGGATCCGCTGTCGTGCTGTCCATCATCGGTACATTCGCCATGATGTACCTGTTCGACTACAGCCTGAACACGCTCTCGCTGATGGCGCTGACGCTCTCTGTCGGTTTCGTGGTGGACGACGCGATCGTCATGCTTGAAAACATCGTGCGGTACATGGAAATGGGCAAGGGCCGGTACGAGGCGGCCATGCTGGCGTCGAAGGAAATCGGATTCACGATCGTGTCCATGACCGTGTCGCTGGTGGCCGTTTTCATACCGGTCCTCTTCATGCGTGGAATGGTCGGCCGCGTCCTGCACGAATTCTCCGTCACGATCATCGTGGCCATCCTGATCTCCGGATTCGTCTCGCTGACGTTCACGCCGATGCTCGGCAGCCGGTTCCTGCCGCCCCACAACCGAAAGCATGGAAGGCTGTATCGCACCCTTGAAGGCGGCTTCAATCTGCTCGCCTCCGCTTACGACTACACGCTCCGGAAGACAATGCATCACCGGATCATAACGATGACGGTGGCGCTGGCCATGCTTGTGGGTACGTTCTACCTCTTCATGACGATGCCCACCGGTTTCATTCCAAGCCAGGACCAGGGATTCCTTTTCGGCGTCACCATGGCCGGGCAGGACGTGTCGTTTGAATCGATGGCGGAGAAACAGCAAGCTGTCGCGGATATCGTTAAGGCGGACCCGAACATCGAAAACGCGATTACGTTCGTTGGACAGAGCAATTCGTCATTTCTCTTTTCAAAACTGAAGCCGCGCGCCGAGCGCGCGCTTTCGGTGGATGAAACCATCGGGGCGCTGCGTCCGAAACTGGGAGCCGTCCCCGGCATGATGACGTTCCTGCAGAATCCGCCGCCGATCACGATCAACGGCCAGTTCACGAGCAGCATTTATCAAATGGTGGTCCAGAGCGTGAATCTCCAGGAGATTTACACATGGGTGCCGCAGCTCACCGGCAAGATCCGGACGCTTCCCGGATTTCTGGATGTGAACAGCGACGTGCAGATAGCCAGCCCGCAGGTAACCGTCGATATCGACCGCGACCGCGCCTTCGCGCTGGGCGTAACACCTGAGCAGATTCAGGACGCCCTGTACACGTCGTATGGCGACCGGCAGATTTCCAATATCTATGCGCCCGCGAACCAATATTCGGTGATTCTTGAAGTTAAGCCGGAGTATCAGAACACGCCGGATGCGCTCTCGCGGATTACCATCCGGTCCTCGACCGGCGCGCTCATACCGCTCGAGCAGATCACCACCACGAGGAGAACTGTCGGCCCGCTCAGCGTGAATCACTTCGGACAGCTTCCGGCCGCAACGATTTCGTTCAACCTGCAGCCCGGAGTTTCATTGGGCCAGGGAGCCGCCGCCGTGGAGCAGGTTGTTCGAGACCTGCGAATTCCGGCCAGCGTCACGACGAGCTTCCAGGGAACGGTCAAGGAGTTCCAGGAGTCGTTTCAGGGAATGACCATCCTGCTGATCGTCGCGATTCTCGTGATTTACATCGTCCTGGGGGTTCTGTACGAAAGCTTCATTCATCCGATCACGATTCTGTCGGGCCTGCCATCCGCGGTCTTCGGCGCGTTGCTCACGCTGACCCTGTTCGGAAAACAGCTCGACCTGTACGCGTTTGTCGGACTGATCATGCTTTTCGGAGTCGTGAAGAAGAACGCAATCATGATGATCGACTTCGCCCTCGAAGCGCAGCGCGAAGGCAAGAGTCCCGAAGAAGCGATATACCAGGGCTGCATTCTGCGATTCCGCCCCATCATGATGACGACAATGGCCGCGCTGCTCGGCACGCTGCCCATCGCCCTCGGTTACGGCGAAGGCGCCGATGCGCGCCAACCGCTGGGCCTGGCCGTGGTGGGAGGGCTGCTGGTTTCGCAGTTCCTGACCCTCTACATCACCCCGGTGTTTTACCTCTACATGGAGCGCCTGCGGACGTGGCGCGCCAAACCCGCAACGGAGATGGGAGAAGTCAGCGCGTAATATGAAACCTCTGGCCAACTACATCCTGGGACACACCGTCCCCGTCGACCACATCCGCGGCAACGGCCCCCAATCCGGCCGCTCCACTTAATACGTCCTTCAGAAGCCGCTTTTCGTTCTATCTGTGGGCGCGGGGCTGAAGCTGAAGCCCCGCGCCCACAGA
>CAMBFR010000137.1 GCA_945865815.1 Candidatus Sulfopaludibacter sp. SbA3 | reverse complement strand
TAGAAATTGGCCCAATTCTTATGTGTCAATTCCCAATGTTCAATGCCCAATTCTCAATTCTCATTTTAAAAAACCGCCTTCAGCCTCGAATACGTCGTACTCAATTCTTCCGGCAAGACCCGAGTTTCCGCCAAAACCGACATGAAGTTCGTGTCCCCCACCCATCTCGCTACCACATGCAGATGCATGTGGTCCCGCACACCGGCCCCCGCCGCATGGCCAAGGTTCAGTCCCACGTTGAATCCTTCGGGTTTGTACAGGTGCTCGAGCGCCCTCACGCCGCGTTGAGCGAGCGTCATCATTTCGGCGGTCTGGTCGGGCGTGGCGTCGGTCAGTGCCGCGATGTGGGCGTAGGGGGCCACCATCAGGTGGCCCGAGGTGTATGGAAACAGGTTCAGGATTACGAAGTTATGCGCGCCGCGAAACAGGACCAGGCGATCCGGATCGCCGGCCGGGTCTTTATCGAGACAGAAAACGCAGGAACCCTGTCTCTTCCCGCCGGAGGTGACGTAATCGTAGCGCCACGGACTCCAGATAAAGTCCATCGTTTGCTAGCTGACTGGCGAACTCGGAGCAGACGGGGCCGCTGCAGCGCCGTCGTTGATGAGGTCTTTCAGTTCCTTACTGGGCTTGAAATAAGGCACGCGTTTGGCGGGCACTTCCACCTTTTCGCCGGTCTTGGGATTGCGGCCCACCCGGGCATTGCGCTGCCGCACTCGAAAGCTGCCGAAGCCGCGCACTTCAAGTTTGTCTCCCAGCCTGAGGGCCTTGATCACGCTTTCGAACAAGGTATCGACGATGACTTCCGAGTCTTTTCGCGTCAGTTCCGTCACCCGGGCTACTTCTTCCACCAGGTCTGCTTTGGTCATCTTTTTTGATCTCCTATTTCCACAAGTACTGGAAGCGAATTTGGGACTTAAGCGTCTGCCCGCTGAACGGCACGAATCGCGACAAATCGGTCGTCAAGACATCCAGCAGTGTAACCCGTTGTCTGTTGAGGCGAATCAATCGCGGTTTTCCGGAAAACCCGGCAAGTCTGGCGGTAACGTCCACTGCATCCTGAAAATTGCCGATCTCGTCGATCAGCTTCCGTTCTCTGGCATCCCTTCCAGTAAAGACGCGGCCATCGGCCAGCGTCCGAACCTCCTGTAAGTCCATTTTGCGGCCGGTTGCCACGGCCTCCACGAACTGCACGTACATGTCGTCGATGAGTCCCTGGAAGTAACGCCGTTCGTTATCCGTCAGGGCGCGCGTCGGCGTGCCGGTATCCTTGAATTCACCGGTCTTGAAGATGACACTCTTAAGTTTTGCCCATTCGAGCAGGTCCTCGTAGTTCACCCATTCGGCAATAACGCCGATGCTCCCGATTATCGTGCCCGGGTTCGCCACGATACTGTTGGCCGCACACGCGACGTAGTACGCGCCCGACGCCCCGACCGACGCCATATAGGCGACGATGATCTTGTTCTTCATTTCGCGGAGGCGCTTGACCTCCGTATAGATCTCCTGCGAAACGGCAACCCCGCCACCAGGTGAATCGATGTTGAGCAGGATGGCCCGCACCGAATCGTTGTCCTCGTAGCGTTTCAACTGATCGATGATCGCCCTCGAGTCAAACAACTCGCCTTCGATGTCGACAACCTGCATGCGGTCGGAGAACGCAAAATCGGCTCCGTCGTCCTCGCCCACCGTGACGAGCACGGCGAACACCAGGACTGCCAGAAGCACAAAGGCTCCTCCACCGAGGAGGAGCCATATGAGCATACGATTTCGCATAGTCTGTTGCGATCTCAGCTATTGTCCTTGGCGTGAAAAATATCCGCGAGAGTCGCGCTTCCATCGGCGCTGTCGCGGTAGGTGTCGTACTCTTTGCGCTCGGCATCTTCGGCAAGAGCCCTGTGGCTGAGCCCGATCTTCCGCTCGCTGGCGCTGAGTTTGATGATTTTGAACTCGGATTCCTCGCCAACCTTGAAGCTCTCTTCGAGCTTGACGCGGTCCGCGTCGTCGACTTCGGAAACGTGGCAAAGCCCCTCGATGCCTTCATCGAGTTCGACAAAAACGCCAAATGGCGCATGCCTCACGACCCGTCCCTTGATCATCGAACCGACCTGATGATTGGTGAAGAACTGTTCCCAAATGTCAGGTTGCAGCTGTTTGATCCCGAGCGACAGCCGATGGTTGTCGACGTCGATGTTCAGAATAACGGCCTCGACGCGATCCCCCTTCTTCAGCACTTCGGAAGGATGCTTGATGCGCCGCGGTGAAATATCGGATACATGCACGAGCCCGTCGATGCCTTCCTCGACTTCAATGAAAGCCCCGAAGTCGGTCAGATTCCGGACGCGCCCGGAGATGACCGATCCCACGATGTAACGCTCGGCAAGCGTCGTCCAGGGATCCTGCTCGGTCTGCTTGATGCCGAGTGAAATGCGGCGATTTTCCAGATCGACGTCAAGCACCGCCGCTTCGATCTCCTGCCCCATCTGGAGCATCTTCGCGGGATGCTTCACGCGCTTGCTCCACGACATTTCCGAAACGTGGATCAAGCCTTCGACGCCGGCTTCCAGTTCGATGAAGGCGCCGTAATCGGTAAGGTTCACCACTTTTCCCGTTACCCTTGCGCCCACCGGATAGGTTGCCTTCACGAGAGTCCACGGATCCGCGGTGAGCTGCTTGTATCCCAGCGATACCCGCTCTTTTTCCTTGTCGTACTTGAGGATTTTTACGGTGATTTCGTCGCCGACCTGGAACATCTCGCCCGGATGGTTGACGCGGCCCCAGGAGAGGTCGGTCACATGCAACAGTCCGTCAATACCGCCAAGGTCGATGAAGACGCCGTAATCGGTGATGTTCTTGACGACGCCGCGCACATCGGCGTCCTCTTTCAGGAACTCCAGCGTCACCGCTTTCTTGCGCACCTGCTCGGTCTCGAGCACGATTTTGCGTGAGAGAACGATGTTGCCGCGCTTGCGGTTGAGTTTGATGACGCGGCATTCGATTTCCTTACCCCTGAGCGCATCAAGGTTTTTCACGGGACGGACGTCGATCTGCGATCCCGGCAGAAAAGCGCGAATACCGATATCGACGGCAAGCCCGCCCTTGATCCGTTCAATCACGCGGCCGCGGATAATCAGGTTTTCGTTATGCGCCTTTTCGACTTCATCCCAAACCTTGACCTTCTCGGCCTTCTCCTTGGACAGGACGATGTGTCCGTCAATATCTTCGGTGTCCTCCAGGAGAACATCGATGACATCGCCTACCTTTACGGTCAAGTGACCGCCGCCCTCCATGAACTGGGTAACAGGAATCACTCCTTCGGATTTGTATCCAATATCAACAACAACATCCGTGTCGGTGATCTTCAGGACGGTTCCCTTCATCACCTCGCCCTGGGCAAATCGCCGGGTGCCATACTGATCTAAAAGCTGCTCGTAGTCCTGGTCCTCCTCTGCTCCTTTTGAGACAGGAGCAAATTGGTCGGCGCCGGACTGCTTCTGTCGAGCAGACCCGGTTCCAGCCAATTTTCCGAGTTCGTTAACCATTGTTTTTGTTTCCTCCTGGGATAATTGCAAACTTCGTACGGTATCGAAAATCATGTACCATTGCAACCACTAGACGGGAATCGTGGCGATCTGTCGGGGAGCGCGGAAGGGAAAAACTAGAACACGCGATGTCCTTGGAACACAGTGGTTTAATGCCGGTGGAAACTATATTCCAACCGTTGCCTTGTCAGCAAGCGGTTTATCCTTATAATTGTCGGAGCGCAACGCGCCCTAAGCAAGACTTACTGGAGGTTTAGTGAAAGCCAACATACATCCGAAATACGTTGATGCGGTCGTCAAATGCGCCTGCGGTGAATCGTTTCACACGCGCTCGACCAAATCCGAGATCCATCTCGAAATCTGTTCAAAGTGCCATCCTTTCTATACCGGCAAGCAAAGACTGGTCGATACGGCAGGCCGCGTCGAAAGATTTGAGAAAAGGTACGCCAAAAAAAGCTAACCGAGGCACAGATTTGATTCTCAAACACTTCAGACATTTTGTGCTGACCGCCACGTCGTGGGCTCTCACCTCGAGCGACGACATCCTGGTCGGCGGCCAGGCCGTCATCGAGGGCGTCATGATGCGATCGCCCAAAGGTTACTCGGTCGCCGTTCGACGGCAGGATGGATCCGTCCGCGTGATCAAAGAGGTCCTGAAAACCGTTGGCGAAAAATGGCGCATCTTCAAGTTCCCCTTCCTTCGAGGTATCGGCGTTCTTGGACAGGCGCTGGTCCTCGGCATTCGAGCCCTCCAATTCTCGGCCGAAGAAGCAATAGCTGACGCGGATGCCGCTGAAGCAGCCGCCAAGTCCTCAACGCCTGCAGGGGGCCCGAAGCAAGAAGCCCCGGCGGCAAGCTTTGAGCCACAGAAAGTTTCAAAGTGGTTCATTGCCGGAAACCTCGTCGTGGCGCTCGGAGTGAATATTCTTCTTTTTGTAGCTCTGCCGCTGGTGATCACTCGTTTCCTCCAGGGCCAGATCGGGTTTGAAAGCACCATGCTCTTCAACGCCATCGACGGATTGTTCCGGGTCCTGGTATTCGTCGGGTTCCTCTCGTCGGTTTCCCTGATGAAAGACATGCGGCGCGTCTTCGAATACCACGGCGCGGAACACAAGACCGTGTACAACTTTGAAGCGCGAGAGAGTCTCAGGGTCGAGAATGCGAAGAAGTATTCGACGTTGCATCCGCGATGCGGAACCAGTTTCCTGCTCGTGGTCATGGTCGTCAGCATTATCGTGTTCTCCATGTTTCACTTCGATTCGTTCACCGGTAAGCTTCTGTCGCGTATCGCGCTGCTGCCTTTGATTGCCGGCATCTCCTACGAAGTCATCCGCTACTCTGCAAAACATCCCCGCAGCCTGCTGCGGATCGTGACACTGCCCGGACTGCTTCTCCAGAAGATCACCACGAAGGAGCCGGACGATACCCAGCTGGAAATTGCCATCCGGGCCCTTGAAGAAGCACTGACCGTATGAACGTCGCTCCTAACCTGCTTCTGGAAAAGCTCCGCACCGTCGAAGCCAGGTACGAAGAACTGAATGCGACCATGGCGGATCCCGATGTGGCAGCCGACAATAAGCGGTACCAGAAAACCGCGAAGGCTCAGAGCGAGCTGGCGCAAATTGTTTCGATGTACCGCGAGTACAAGGACATCGAGCGCGGCATCCGGGAGACGGAGGCGATGCTCCGAGACGAAGCCGACGCGGAACTGAAGGCAATGGCCGCCGAAGAGTTGGCCGGCCTTCAACAGCGGCTGGCGAGTTGCGAGAGCGACCTGAAGGTTCTGCTCCTCCCGAAAGATCCCAACGACGATCGCAATGTGATTCTTGAAATCCGCGCCGGAACCGGCGGCGACGAGGCTTCAATCTTCGTCGCGGATGTTTTCCGCATGTACTCACGTTTCGCGGAAGCGTCCCGATGGCGCGTGGAAGTCCTGTCGTCGAATCCCACCGGAGTTGGCGGATTCAAGGAAATCATCGCGCTTATCGAAGGAAAGGGCGTGTACAGCCGGCTGAAATACGAAAGCGGCGTGCATCGCGTGCAGCGTGTGCCGGCCACCGAAGCCAGTGGCCGCATTCACACGTCCGCCATTACGGTTGCGGTTTTGCCGGAAGCCGAGGAAGTCGAGGTCGCCATCAACGAGAAGGACCTGCGGATCGATACTTTCTGCTCGTCGGGCCCCGGCGGCCAGTCCGTCAACACAACGTATTCAGCGGTTCGGATCACGCATATTCCAACGGGCCTGGTGGTCTCCTGCCAGGACGAAAAATCACAGATCAAGAACAGGGCCAAGGGACTGCGGGTTCTGCGATCGCGGCTGTACGAAATGGAGATGGAAAAGCAGCAGAAGGCGCTTTCGGATGAACGCCGTTCGCAGATCGGCTCCGGTGACCGCAGCGAAAAGATCCGCACGTATAACTATCCCCAGAATCGCCTCTCGGATCACCGCATCGGCCTGACGCTTCATCGGCTCGACGCCGTCATGAACGGCGATCTCGGCGAAGTTCTCGACGCCCTCACCACACATTTTCTGGCCGAGCGGCTCAAAAAAGAACTGGTTGCGTGATCATCCGCGAAGCTCTTCTGGAAGCGACGCGCCGCCTCGAATCTCACCACATCTCAAACGCCCGGCTGCAGGCCGAGGTTCTTCTTGCTCACTGCATTTCCGCGGACCGTACCTACATTTACACCCACGACGATCGGGTTCTGACGGAAACTGAAAGCCAGTCCCTGGAAGAAGCGATCTATGACCGCGTTTCGGGTGTCCCGCTGCAGTACATTGTCGGCCGGCAGGAGTTCTATGGCCGCGACTTTCATGTCAGTCCAGCCGTCCTGATTCCCCGCCCCGAAACGGAGCATATCGTCGAAGCGGTCCTCGAATTAAGACCGGCGGATGGCGCCCGAATACTCGATGTGGGGACCGGTTCGGGATGCATTGCCGTGACTCTGGCGCTCGAGGTTAAGGGCGTACAGGTTTTCGCTTCCGATATATCTGAAATCGCACTGCAGGTTGCCCGGGGCAATGCCCTCACGCTGGGCGCGGATGTCCGCTTCGCGTGTATGGATTTACTCGACGCGACGCAGAGCCAGTTCGACTTCATCGTCAGCAATCCGCCCTATGTGAGACCGGGCGATCTGTCGCGGCTGCAGCGCGAAGTGAGGGAACACGAGCCGCATGTGGCGCTCTTCTCTCCGATCACCAGTGATGACGAAGTCGGGATCTACCGGCGGCTGGTAGCGGGGGCCTGCGAGCGCCTTTGCCCCGGCGGATACCTGATCATGGAAGTTGGAATCGGAATGGACGAGCGCGTTCTCGGCGTCATGGATTCGAGATGGGAAAAACTGCCGACGAGGTGCGATTTGCAAGGCATTCCGAGAACCGTGGTCGTGCGCAGGGCGCCTTTCGGCTAGTCAAGAGATCGGGGCGCGGATGGCACGGATCCGGTCATTTCCCGCATCGGCGATGAAAACATTTCCGTGCGAATCGACGTCACGCCTGCGGGATATAAGAGGCCTGCGGTTCGGGCAGGACCATCACCGAGCTCCAGGATATCGTTGGCGGAATCCAGCGGTCTAATTCGGGGACAGGCCACTCAATTCCCTATTTTCATCCTTGAAAGCATTCACTCGAAAATAGGAAATTGAGTGGCCTGTCCCCGAATTAGACCACTACCTCCGGCGCAGACTATTGGTTCCCTCCGGGGCCACCGCCAGCCGCGCCGGCAGCGCCAACGATGCTCAGGAATTGTTCATGCGTTCCGGGCTGGCCATGGAGGGGAACGTGCCGGGCGACATCAAGCCCCAGCCGCGCGATCGTGTTGCGCAAAGTCGTCATGCTTTGGTTGGGCATCGGCGGCTGTGCTCCTTGAGCCGGCGGTCCATAGAGATCCGCATTGACCAGCAGCTTTTCCTTTGGCAGGTACGCGATCAGCATGTCCGAGGTGTGATTCAATCCGGGTACGGCATGAAGCTCGATCGATCGGTCTCCATCGCTCAACACGAATTTCGACTTTATCTGTGACGTTCGTGGGTTGATCGTCTCGAAGACGGGCAACCGGTCCCCAGCGAATCGTGGGTAGAAGGTCGACAGAATGTCGGGATCGATCGTTCGGGGGGACGGGTCCAGGACCAGGCTATCGAGGAACGTCCGATTCGCCTGGTGCGTGACCAGGATCGCGCCTTGGGCAACATAGGTACGGATTCCACCCGAGTGGTCCCAGTGGTGGTGCGTGACCACGAGATAACGAATGGGTTTGTTCGGAATGACCCTCTGTACTTCCCGGATCACCGCCAGCGACCGCTCCTCATTGAGCGGGGCTTCGATAACAGCGATGTGATCCCGAAATTCAACGGCCACGCTGTTGTGGGATCCTCCTCCAATAAGCCACACGCCGGGCGCCAACTGCTGCCCCTCCGCGCGGACGGGTGGAGGAGTAAAATTCCGCACGTTATCGGGGACAGCGGTAGGCCCGACCGGCGTGTTCAATGCGATATTGGAAACCCGAATCTCGATTCCATGATGGGGCTCGGCGCGAATGTTGCCCCAGTGCGCATGGAGGAGGCCCGGGAACTTGATGCCGGCCATGTCCCGATACTGGGTGTAGTCCCACTGCCAGAACAGGTCGCCCATCACGGGATTGCCAAGCCATGTGAAGGTGCGTTCGACGAGATTCTGATCGTCGAGTGAACCCGATATTTTGTATTTACCAAACACGGTATAGGAAATATAGGTGACCTTCCGGCCCCCCGGTCCCGCTTGTTTTCCCATGTCCTCGGCAGCCATCATCAGCGTGACCGCCTTCGTGTCCTCCGCTTCCATGGCCCCCTTGAGGAACCCGTGCGGGGTGAGATAGATCTCGAGCAGGCGTTGATCTGCAAGGGCCGGCTGAGGAGCCATGCTGTTATCCGCATTCACATTCCAGGCGTAGTTGCCGCTGTTGACGAAGATCTGCCGCTGGTCGCCCTGAATGGGGATTCCACCGCCGCCGCGAGCCGGGCGGTTCCCCTGCCTTCGCGTGAGTTCCTCTCTCGAAAACTTCGCGTCGTAGTCAATGACTCGTATATAGGACGGCATGTCAAGAGGCGGGAAATCTTCATCCGCCACGTTGCCGGAATTCGAGCCCGGAGCGTAGGACTGACCCAGTATCCGGGTCGTTCCGCTTCCGGTAATCTGAATGGTTTTTACATTGTTGACGCCCATGGCCGCGGCGGCTGCCTGCAAAACGGGTCTAACGTCCTGGTGAACGACTGTCTGTGCGCCGGCTGTTCCAACCGTCAACGCGAGTAGCGCGAGTACAACCAATAGTCTGACCTTCATGCTTCCTCCTAATTTGTTCGAGCATTATTCGCGCTAATGCCCTCCAGTTTCAAGATCTCTGAAGGTTCCTGGAGTCAGAACGACGATCGGCTCAATCACGGGAATTGGGACGCTCGGTTTCTATCCAAGAGGATGCGCCATCGAAGGCCTGGGAAGCCGGGTAGCGCATGCGATAGGCGAGCCGGTTTTATCCCGAGGCCACGGAGTGACGGCGAAGGGCCGTCACTTAAGATTGTCTGGATTGTTTTAAGGCGGCGATAAATACAGGGCCTGGAACTTCCAGGACGTTCGACCGTTCCAGCGTGATCACATTCGCGGAACGAAGCTGCGATCCAAGTACGGCCATTTCCCCAAAGACGTCGCCGGGCCCCAGGTCCGCCACGGAGACTTCCTTCTGGCTCTCTTCGCACACGACCCGCAGGCGGCCGGAAATGACCATGTACACCTTTTCGGCCCGGTCACCCTGCCGAACGATGACCGTTTCGGTATCGTAGAAAGTTTGAGCGGATTCATCGATCAGGTCGGACAGCGCGGCGCTACTCATGGAGCGAAAGATCGGAGCTCTTCGGACCATCCGAATCGCCTTACCACGACTTATCGGCTGGATTGTCCTGATACCCAATATCTCAGCCAGTCTCATTGCTGGTCCCTTTCAGTTTCCCCTATTGGCAGAAGACAGTAACACCGAGACAGAATCATTCAAGTGTTTTTTGAATTCTTGTCGGTAGCACATGATCTGTCCGGTGCCTGTAGCAAATGAAATGTCCGGTCTGAAGGGCAGGGTCGACGTAACGTCACATCCGCACTGGAGGTTAAGAGCGGATGGCGTTATATCCGGCCCGAGCTTGGGAGCGGGCCATGAAGAT
>CAMBFR010000136.1 GCA_945865815.1 Candidatus Sulfopaludibacter sp. SbA3 | reverse complement strand
CCCCCGCGCCCACAGCGGATCTCCAAAATCCTGCAACACTCGTGCATCGCGACTCCCAGCCGTGATATAAGTTCCCGGCAGTTTCCAGCCAGTCCCGCACAAAAGGAGAACTATGAGCAAGCCAGCAGCGGTCGAACCGCCCAGTTTAGTTGGTTCAAAAATCAGGATGGACATCGTCGGACTGATCGCAGCGATCGTTGCGATCGTTGTGGTTCTGCTTCTGCCAACACCAGAGGGACTGTCTCCGGAAGGCCACCGCCTGGCGGCACTGTTCATAGCCGCACTAATCATGTGGTCGACAGAAGCCATCCCGATCGCGATGACATCGGTTCTCGTGCTGGCCCTTCAGCCGATCTTCGGTCTCGGTCCTCTGGGCGCAGCATTTGCGAGCTTCATGAGCCCCCCGTTTTTCTTCGTGCTGGTGATGTTCGCCATTGCGTTTGCATGGGTGAGGACCGGGCTGGCAAGCCGTTTTGCCCTTTGGATGATCTCGAAAGCGGGCACTGACTCCAAACGCACTGTTTACGTCTTCATGTTCGGGACGGGACTGATCTCAACGATCGTATCGGACGTTCCGAGTGCGGCGATCTTCATGGCTATCGCTATCGGTATCTTCGACAAACTCGGATTGCAGCCGGGCAAGTCGTCGTTCGGTAAGGCCGTAATGATGGGTATTCCAATCGCGTCGCTGATTGGCGGCGTCGGTACTCCTGCCGGAAGCTCGATCAATATTCTGGGTCTCAACATCATCGAACAGAATGGCGGCGCACGGGTTCCGTTCCTCCACTGGATGGCGATCGGTATTCCGATGGTGATCATCCTGCTGCCTATTGCAGCGTGGGTCATTTGCAAGTTCTATCCGCCGGAAGTCAAGACGATCGGAGACATCGAGGAAATCCACAAGGAACGGCAAAAGGCAGGCTCCATGACCAACCCGGAAAAGAAGGTGCTGGTAGTCATGGCCGCAATGCTCGTGTTCTGGATCGCGAGTACCTGGTATCCGGCTTTCGATACGACGCTCGTCGCCATCCTGGGCGCATGCGTGATGTTCCTTCCGGGCATGAATATCTTCAACTGGAAGGAAGTTCAAGGGGCCGTGGGTTGGGACGCCCTGCTCATGATCGGCGGCGTGACCTCGCTCGGACAGTTGTCATCCAGAACGGGACTGGCGAAGTGGATGGCGGACTCGACGCTCAGTGGACTGGCAGACTGGAACATCATTCTGGTCATCGCGTTCATCAGCGCATTCATTGTCGCGATTCACCTGATGCTGCCGATCAATCCCGTTATCGTTGCCGCGATGATTCCCCCGATTATGGTCCTGGCGACCACCGCGGGCGTGAACCCAGCCCTTTATGCGCTGCCCGTAATCTTTACGGCTTCGTGCGCATTCCTCCTGCCGCTGGATGCGGTGCCGCTGGTGACTTACGGCAAGGGCTACTACAAGATGTTCGACATGTTCCTGCCCGGCGTGGTGATCAGCATCGTCTGGGTGGTCGTAATGACCGCGCTGCTGATGATGATCGGACCTTTGGTAGGCCTTATATAAAGGTTACGCCGTGATCAAGAATTCCGCGGTCGGCTTCATCGGGTTCGGTGAAGCCGGCTCGCATATCGCGCAAGGCTTGCGCTCGGCCGGCGTCGAGCGCATCCTGGCCTTCGATATCGCCACGCACTCTCCGGATTTCGGTCCCGGAATCCAGCAGCACGCGAAAGAGAGCCAGACCCGGTTAGCCGCCTCTCCCCGGGAACTCGCACAATCCGCCGAGATCCTTATTTCGGCGGTCACGGCAAGCTCGGCGCTGGATGCGGCGAAGCAGGCTGTTCCCTTTCTTGGCGGCAGCCACATGTATGCAGACATCAACTCGGTGTCACCCGCGCTTAAGGGGGAGATCGCGCAGGTCATTGGCACAAGCGCGGCCGGGTTCATCGAAGCCGCCGTAATGGCGCCGGTTCCGCCGTACGGCCATCGCGTCCCGATGCTGCTGAACGGGAAGGCGGCGGAGCAATTCGCGGAAGCGCTCGCACCGTTCGGTATGAAGTTCGAAGTCCTTTCCGGAAAAATCGGAACGGCGGCGGCCGTAAAAATGTGCCGCAGCATTGTGGTGAAGGGTCTTGAAGCGCTGCTTGTCGAGTGCGTCCTCGGAGCCAGCCGCTTCGGGGCCGAGGACCGGGTTTTTGCATCATTAGATGAAAGCTTCCCCGGAATCGACTGGAAGAAACTCGCGAACTATATGGTTGGCCGCGTCGTGGTGCATGGCGAGCGCCGCGCGCACGAAATGGAAGAAGTATCCGAAACCCTGCGTTCGATCGGGATCGAACCGATAATGGCCGAAGCGACGGCAAGACGGCAGGCGTGGAGCGCGGAACTGGGTCTGCGAAAGCATTTTGGCGCGGACGGGCCGAAAAGTTACGAAGAAGTGATCGAGTTGATGAATTCACTGGTTACCGATAAGACATGAGCGGCTGCGAATGCAAGCCCGTCAGGGCGTAGCCGTCAAATAATGATTCGTTAGGAGGCGCAAATGTCTCTCTGGAAACGCATATGGACCGTGACATCCGTGGTTTTTGCACTAAGCATACTAAGCGTGGCTGTCCTGGCTCAGACTCAGGAAACTGTCCGAACGGTGGATCCCGGAGTTGTCGCAACGACGCTGATGGACCGTGGAGAGGTGCGGATTCTCCGGGTTGAGATTGCGCCGGGCGGCGAGCGGCAGGTTCACATGCATAACGATGTCCAGTTCCACGTCTTCGTTCCGATCAGCGGAGCGGTGCAGCTGGCGATTGGTTCGGAAAAGCCGGTCGAGGTTGGCGCGGGCAAGGCGCAGTTTTTCAAGGCCAACACGCCGCACGGATGGAAAAACGCGGGAAGCGTTCCGGCAGTCATCATGGAGGTTTTCGTAAAGTAAGGAGACTGAATAGGGGCTGGTGGGTGCGAATCCTCGTTGTTGAAGACGAACACAAAGTTGCAAAAGCTCTGAAGGAAGGCCTCGAAGGCGAGCACTACGACGTCGATGTCGCGCACACCGGCGAGGACGCGTTCTTTCGCCTCAACACCGAGCAGTTCGACATGATCCTTCTCGACCTGAACCTTCCGGGGCGCAGCGGCATGGAAATACTGAAAACCATCCGCAAGCGCGGCGTGGACACCCCCGTTCTGTTGCTGACGGCGCGCGACGCGGTTGAAGACCGTGTCGCGGGCCTGAACAGCGGCGCCGACGATTACATGGTCAAGCCATTCGCCTTCACCGAACTGCTGGCGAGGATCCGTGCGCTGATCCGGCGGGGACGAACCGCGGACACCCTTCATCTCTGCATTGCGGATCTCGACATGGACCTCGTGACCCGGAAACTCACACGATCCGGCAAAGCCATCGATGTGACCACACGCGAATTCGAGATCCTTGAATTCATGCTCCGGCACCAGGGACAGGTCATCATGCGCGACATGATGGCCCGCGAAGTCTGGAAGGAATCTGCGCGCGGCACGCCGATCAACAATGTCATCGACGTGCACATTGCGCGCCTGCGCAGGAAGGTCGACCAGGATCACCCCGTGAAATTAATCCACACCATCCGGGGCATCGGATTTATGCTACGCGAGGGGGAACCGTGATCCGTTCGCGTCTTCTGAAAAGCGTGCGTCTTCACCTGACGCTCTGGTATACCGCCGCGATGGTGGTCGTACTGGCGCTGTATGCGTCGGCGGTTTTTGCGTTCGTGCGCAGCAGCGTCTCGAGCGGGCTCGACGCGCGCCTGCGATCCGAGTTCCAGTGGCCGTCCGAAATGCTGGACAAGCTGCCCGACGGCTCCATTGCTCCCTACGATGAAGTCGACAACTCATCCAGCCCCTGGTTGCAGGTCTACAGCCTCGACGGAGCGCTTCTCTATCAAACCATGCTCGCCCGCCTGACACCGGTCCCACAGGGAGAGGCGCTGGCGGCAAAGGCGGATGGCCAAATCGTTTCGATTCCCGACGCCACTCCGCCGGTACGCGTGTTAAGCGGTCAATCCAGAATTGGCGATCAGCCGGTTGTGATTCAAGTGGCCCGGTCCGAGGGTCCAATGTACCAGGAGCTCACGGACTTATTGCTGGTCCTTCTGCTGGGCCTACCACTTGGAGTCATCGCCGCGGGCCTTGGTGGGTTCGTGCTCGCGCGGCGTGCGCTGGCGCCGGTTGACCGAATGGCGGAACACGCGCGTTTGATTACGGCCGAACGGCTGCAGGATCGCCTGCCGGTCCACAATCCGGATGACGAGCTTGGCCGGCTCGCAACCGTCTTCAACGACACTCTTACCAGGCTGGAATCGTCGTTCGAACGGATGCGCCGCTTCACGCTCGATGCGTCGCACGAGCTCCGAACACCACTCACGGCGATTCGTACAGTCGGTGAAGTCGGCCTTCGAGGCAGGCGCGATGAGATCGCGTACCGCGAGATCATCGGCAGCATGCTTGAAGAGGCAGACCGCCTGTCTCAACTGGTAGACCGGCTGTTGACGCTCTCGCGGGCCGACAGCCCTCAAAGCAACCTCTCGGCAGACAACGTGGACCTCTGCGAACTGGTTCGCGACGTTGCCGCGCAGCTGGGCGTACTGGCCGAGGAGAAACAGCAGACGCTGACAATCGAGCTGGGAGCCGCTCCGCGCTGGACCGGAGACGAACTGGTCTTACGACAAGCCGTGCTCAATCTTGTGGATAACGCAATCAAGTACACCCCGGCCGGCGGACACATCACGGTTTCGCTGACCGAAACCAGCGCCGGCGTGAACATCGACGTGAGCGACAACGGCCCGGGTATTCCCGCCGAGTTACAGTCGCTGATCTTCGACCGCTTCTATCGCGTGGATGAATCCCGCACGAGCCGCAACGGCACCGGACTCGGATTGTCGATTGCTAAATGGGCCGTGGAAGTAAATGGCGGACAGCTCACTCTGGAAAAGACGAACGGCGTTGGAAGCACGTTCCGCATCACCCTGCCTCAGGAGTCATTGGCGCCATCGCCCGTAGCTTCTTTCCAATAAGACCAATACAAGCCCGATAGCGCACAGCCATCAAGAATAGGGTCTGGAAGTCCGCAACTCTTTAGATTTCTCTTCTCTTAATCGCAGGACATCTCGCGAGGGGGCAGCGTCCGTCAACGGCGTCATACGTTTTGAGTCGTGGTGGCGGCGGCGTTCGGAGTCTGATCTCGAAGCATAAGATCTTAGGCGCATATGCCGCCCACACCGGCGGCATGTCACGCTTGGACCTTCCTCTCGGAACTGCTATACGTATCGCGTTCGATAGAGATCCAAAGGCGGACAGGGCCAGAGCATGCGGATCTCAAAGATCCGCTATATAGAAGGGATAACAAACAAATATGGTCGCTCGTCTTCACGCTCTTCGGTTTTCAGGGGGGTAGCCTTCGTCGTTATTCTCGGTACCGCTCTCGGCCTGGCTCAGTCACAATCATCGATCACCGTTGAGGCAACATCCGCCAAAGTCACAATTCCCGAAGGGCGGGTTCTTGTGCGAAGCGCGGGTGACTACGCGACAGGAAATGGCTTCCAGCCATTCGACGGCATCTGGGTTACTGAGCCTGTTGGTGTGCCGCCGGGGTCAGATCCGAAGGCCTCGTTGGTGAGATGGGCTGATATCTGCGAAATCGTCTTCATAGATCAGTATCGACTCCTTGTTGGGAGGTTTCACTCACTCGGTCGGCTGAGATTCGTCGATGGCTCAAACAGGGAGCTGTTCCTTCGGATACCGAACGGTGACCGAGACGAGTTCTTTGTGCCGCTTCAAGCAAGAAGGTAACATCAAGGTTGTTGGAAGAGCCGAGGCTGGACCCAACTGGGAGGCCCAAGGAACTCCGCCGACCCTTCGTCGGATGGTTCTTACCTCGAATCGATGTACCGCCTAACACGGCATGCAGCCGACGGCGCCACGGAAACCGCCACGCCGCGGCTGATGCCCGACGTTCGGCATTTGAATATACTTTGTATGGCAATAGCAGAGATGAGAGGACCCCTTTCCCAAAAGCGGCCATCAAAACGATGGAGCCGACGCCTTCGCGGCTTTGCCGCTTCGGCGCGGCTCATCGCTAATCCGTTCGGCGCACGACGACGCGTGAGCCCGCTTTGCGGTGATAGAATGCAGGCACGGAGTACGATATGCCGCTAACTGCTGACGAAGCAAAACTGAAGATGCTCCTCAAAGCCGCTGTCGTCGAGGTTCTGGAGGAGCGGCGTGATTTGGTCCGCGATGCCCTTGCTGACGCCGTCGAAGACATCGGTTTGGTCAGGGCAATCGAAGTTGGCTCCCGATCCAAAGCGATTAGTCGGGCGGAAGTTTTCAAGATTCTGCAAAAGAATCGGTGAAGACGGGATTCAAGAGCAGCTTCGCCAAGGACCTGAAGGCCATCAAGAGCAAGGCGGTTCTCGAAGCCGTCGCGAAGCTGATCACGGTCGTTGAGGCCGCTCAAAACCTGCGCGCGATTCCCGATGTCAAAAAACTCAGGGCGAAACGTGCTTACTATCGAATCAAGCTCGGAAACTACCGTATCGGGATCACTCTCAACAAAGCCGAAATCACATTCGTTCGATGTCTGGATCGCAAAGAGATTTACAGCTATTTCCCATAGCCGGAAAGCCGCTGAACACCTATCGCCATTGAAGAAGAAAGCGGACCGCGGCTTTAGGGGGCATCCGATGGACGTCCCACGCACGGCAGGCTTAGGATGTGTGCACCAGAGCCATTCGCTTTCTGGTATTACAGCCCGGTCTGGGAGGTTGGAGTCATCGTGCTGAGTCTCGGCAGCATCGCATCGAGCGCGATTGGAATGTTCATCGGCTTTAAACGCCTGTTCCGGGCAACCATGCGGACTGTTTCTGGAGTGAACTGATGGTCGGGTTTCGCAAATGGATGATTCTCGTCCATCGGTACCTTGGCATTGCGCTGAGCCTGGTATTCATTATCTGGTTCGTCTCGGGAATCGCAATGATGTACGCCCGCGACATGCCCGGCCTGACTCCTCAGGCGCGCCTCGAGCGCCTGCCTCCCCTGAATATGGATCGAGTGTGGATCACGCCGTCACAGGCCGCCGAGGGCGCCAGCCTTGGAATCAATCCCGGACGAGTTACGTTATTGACGGTGATGGACCGGCCTGCCTACCGGTTTGCCGGGCGAGAGACCGCCACGGTTTTTGCAGAGACCGGCGAAAAACTCGTCGAACTGGGTGAAGCAGGCGTCGTAAACGTTGCCGCCAGCTTCATGGGCCTTCCACGGGAGACGATGCGCCACGCCGGCGTTCTTACCGAGCCGGATCAGTGGACCATCGCGCAACGCGGCCAGATGCCGCTGCACAAAATCGTGGTCGATGATGCCGCGCGCACCCAGCTTTACATCTCACCGACACTCGGCGAGGTTTTGGTGTTGACGACGCGGGGAACGCGCGCGCTGGCCTGGGTTGCCGCAATTCCGCATTGGTTCTATTTCGCGCCATTGCGGCTCAACGGTCCGCTGTGGCGCGGAGTCGTTCTGTGGACGGCGGGCCTGGGGGCCGTGCTGGCGCTCATCGGCATTGTGCTGGGCATCATCCAGTTTTCCCCGAAACGTCCCTATATTCCCTATTCGGGCTGGATGCGATGGCATTACATCACCGGCGTGGTGTTCGGCATCCTGACTTTCACGTGGGTATTCAGTGGAATGCTTTCGCTTCAACCATGGGATTGGGCATCGGGAGGCGACGACATCGCAGAAGGAATTCCGCAGGCATTGAGCGGGGGCGCGCCGGACCTTGCAGAGTTTCCGGCCATGAATGCTGAAGAATGGAAGACTGTCCTCGGTGGCAGGGCGGCCAAAGAGATCGCCTTCGCGCGGGTTCAGGGCGATCCGTACTACCTCGTCCGCGGAGTTGAAGAGAAGCCCCTGCTGTTGACTCCAAAAGGCGAAGCTACCGAGAATCTCTTCGAAACGACCGAGCAGCCGCTGGCAATAAAGCGCGAGCCGTTTTCAGTGGAATCATTGATGAGCCGCGTGAAGGAAGTTCATCCGGATGTGCCCGTGGCTGAATCCGAACTCCTTTCCCAGTATGACTCCTACTACTATTCGAACGAAGGTGCGCGGCCATTGCCGGTTTTGCGCATCAAGTTCAGTGATCCGGAGAATACCTGGCTCTATATTGATCCGCACCTGAGCCAGATCACGGGCCTGTACACCCGGTTCGGCCGCGTGGAGCGATGGATCTACCATGGGTTCCACAGTCTCGATTTTTCGTTCTGGTATTACAACCGGCCACTCTGGGATATCGCCGTCATCGTGCTCAGCATCGGCTGCATCGTATCCAGCGGCCTCGGTTTCTTTGTCGGCTTCAAGCGAGTGCTCCGATACCTGAGACGGACGGCCGCAACCGGCCTTTTCCCTTGACAGTTTTTCAGCGTCCCTCGATACTCCCAATATCGAAAATTGGAGGTGTTTGTATGCGGTATATGTTTGTTTTCATTGCTGTTGTGATCGCCCTCATTTCCACAGTCCCGGCGATGGCACACCATTCTTTTTCCGCGGAATTCGACGCGAACAAGCCCCTGAAAATGAGTGGCGTCGTGACCAAGGTCGAGTGGATGAACCCTCACGTCTATTTCTATATCGACGTGAAGGACGACGCGACGGGAAAAGTCAACAACTGGGCTTTTGAAATGGGCAGCCCGAATGGCCTCACGGGTCAGGGCTGGACGCGGAATACGATGAAGATCGGCATGGTTCTGGCCGTTGATGGAACCCGGGCAAAAGACGGAAGCTTCAAAGGGAACGCCAGAAACGTAACCTTGGACGGCAAGAAGCTCGGGGCAGCATCGAGCCAGGAACAGTAAAGCACGTAGTAACGGTTACAGGAGGCTAAAGTGCGGAATCGTTGGTTTGCCGGCTTCATTCTTTTGACGGCGTTTGTTTTGGTGCTGTCGTCGCTCGTGGCCCTGCTCTCGGCGGCCACACTGGCTGCGGCCCCGGCTCCTCTACTGCAGGGCGCCCGCGGAGGCCAGCAGGCTGCGCCTGCCCTCCCCACGCCGCGCCTGCCCGATGGCACGGTGAACCTGGGACGCGTCCCGGGTGAGAAGGGGATATGGGGCTTGCCCTATATCACGAACTTTGCCAACGTTACGGTCGGCCGCCCGGCAGGCAATCCCCAACGGGGTGGCGGAGGTCCGCGAGGCGGCGCAGCGTCGGAGCCATGGGTTCCATTCCAGAAATGGTCTGCCGCCGTCTACGACTACAACTCAAACAACGAATCGAAGTACGATCCCGAAGGATATTGCCTGCCTCCAGGCGGGCCGCGGGCATTTGGAACTCCTTATCCGATGGAGATCGTGCAGCAGCCAGAACACAAACGGATCTTCATCATCTTTGAAGGCGGCGCCCACATCTGGCGCGACATCCACATGGATGGCCGCCCACATCCGAAAGGCGACGAAATCAAGGGCCAGACATGGAACGGCCATTCGGTCGGACGCTGGGAAGGAGATACGCTCGTCGTGGACGTGGTCGGTTTCAACGAACAGACATGGCTCGACTATTTCGGTCATCCCCACACCGATCAACTCCATGTGGTCGAAAGGTGGACAAGACCCAACAAGAATACGCTTCACTACGAAGCCACCATCGACGATCCGGGCGCCTACACCAAGCCGTGGACGGTGGCCTGGGACATTCCGTGGAGACCTAACGGCGAAATGCAGGAATACATCTGTCAGGAAAACAATCAGTACATGATCGATCTGACAGATGACTTCGGACAGCCGCTGCTCACTCCGACCAAGAAGTAAGCTTTCCGTCCAACCTGTGGGGGGGGGGGGGGG
>CAMBFR010000135.1 GCA_945865815.1 Candidatus Sulfopaludibacter sp. SbA3 | reverse complement strand
CGACATTCCCTTGCATCCGTCCGTTATTGCCGGGCCCCGCGACCTGGGCAGCATTGCCGGTCATGGGAGTCGGGTTTTCGAGCGTGCCGCCTGTATACATTGTTGCTTCGCCGCGCAGAACGTAATAGATCTCGGCAATATCGTTATGGGATATTCCCCCGGCGGTTGCACGGTCGCCCTTCGGATATTGGAGAACCGCTACGCCCACATTCATCACCCCGGCATTCACCATCCGGATGATTTCATCGCCGGAGCCCTTTTCCATGAGCGTTCGAATCGTTGCGGCCGAGATATCGGTGGCGGTCGGCGTGGGCGCCTGAGCGAACAGTGAAGACACGAACATGAGTGCGAGAGCACCTGCGAATGGTTTCATCATCGTTTATCCTCCTGACTCTATTCCTGAGTCTCTTTCAGAATTTCGGCAATCGCCTGACGGTCGGAAGCGGAGAGGTGGGCGTAGTCTTTGGTGGTGTCCTCGCCAGTCAGGATTTCCCGGAACCTGCGGTTGACATATTCTTTCACTGGCACGGGCATGTTGTTGAACGAGTCCGTGTAGATCAGGTAACTCATCGGGTATTTAAAAAGCCGCTTCCCGAGATCCAGGTCTTTCAAGGAACGGCCCTGACTGTCGCGACGGCCTGCCGCTGTGAATTCGGCAGCGAAACCGGTTGTTCCGGCAATCGGCGCGGTGAGCGGTTGCGCTCCCGAGAAGAGCATCGCCTGGACGATCGGTTCGGAATTGTTCTCGATGACCCGCTTCATTTCGTCCGGTGGGCGGCGCCCGGTGATCGCTTCGTTATACATATGGGCCGCGCGGCTGATCAAGTTGTGCACGTGAGTTTGATGAGCGAGAACCATCTGCGCAACGATGTCGCTGTGCGCGCTCAAATAAGGCTTCGTGTCGAAACGCCCCTTCAGGTCAATCACATTGGCGCCCGCGCCCATATCCATCCGTTCGATATACGTCTTCACGTCCGGAATCGCCCTGGCCCGTTGTGGAGCGAACACATTCCCCATGTGCCGTTGATCACCGTGAGTGCCCGTGACGTACCAGCCGCCAAATCGCTCTTTCATTGGGCTCTGATCGGTCGTTGAATAAACCGTTTCTCCCATGGCAGTACCCATGGCATCCGGGATCGTCGACAGCACGAGCAGACGCGGAATCCCATTTCCCGCCGAGTCATGACAGACGAGGCAATTGCTGGTCTCTTTCACGAAAACAGGCCGGGCGCCCCCTTCCTGCTCGAGAGTGAAAAAGACCGGGCCCACCTTCGGATCGATCGACGCGATCTCGATATACTGGCCGCCTTGGACAAAACCGACATAGACGTCGTCGTTGAAATAGACGGCGCGCGGCATGCTCGGAGAAATCAGATCGAGCTGAAAGCTGTTTCGACCGAAAACGAAGGCCTGTGACGACACCGGAATATTAAGAGTGTTCAATAATGAGCGGAGATAGCCGGTCCCGTCCTCATATTCCAGTTTGATGTTTCCGCTCTTGATCCGCTGTTCAAGTACGCCAATCGCCTCTGTTGGCGTGGCCGTCGGCGCGGGCTGCGGCGCCTGTGTGGTTACGGCCTGACGGTTCAGGCCCGGACGCTGAAACATGGCCAGCGCTACAACGGGGATAACGACGGCCAGGGAACCCACCACTATTTGCCGAACGCGCTTCTTGGAATCCATTTGAACTTGCGGGCTATTTTACATCACCGGCAGGAGAAGGTTGTTGCGAGAAATTCCCGGCCGCGGGTACACAGAATGAAACATTGTCCCCGCCGCCGAACTCACGACGGCGGGGATGGACTGTTAGAACCGAAGCCTTGCCACGATGGTGCCGGTTCGCGTTGTGGTCTGCAGGTTTAAGTCCGGACCGATGCGTCCGAAGCCGGCGAGCGTCTTGCCGGTTTGTGGGTCGAGCTGCTGCGTTTGCCCGGCGTTCGTCGAAGTCGGGTCATTAATCGGTCTGCGGTTGAACACGTCGCTGAACTCAGCGCGAACGCTGAATTCCACGCCTTCGCGAATCGGAAATACACGGCCCACGCTCATGGACTCGCTTGGGCGCCTCTGCTTTCGGTAATCGCCGTAGTAGGCTGCGCCCGTGCTGAATTCACCCGTCGGCGGATTCACCCATGCCTTTGGGTTCAGCACGAACGTCTTTAACGGATCAAAGCAGTGACAGTTCAAATCCTTTGTGAATAGCGGCTCCCCCGGGACTCGATTCGCATAGGAGTTGCCCGCGAAAAGAACAGTACCGAGTTGGGTCTGCGCGGCCGGAGCCAGGATCGGTTCTCCGGTTGCGTACTGCAGTACGGCGCCGATCTCCCAATCCCGCAGCGCCAGGGATAGTGCGCGGTGAATATTCAGGACGGGCACGTGGTAGTTGCCTGCAAAAGTAAGAGACAGCGGCTTGGAGGTTGGGGTCAGTGTCTTGTTGGACGCGTAGTTGAATATGTTGTTTACGGCCGTGCCCCTGTAATCCGCGCCAAGCTGGAGCTCTTTCTGCCAGGCAAACGAAGTGCTGAAGTCCAGATTGTAAGACAGCCGCTTGGTTGCTTTCACCTGGAGGGCGTCGTACCAGTTCTTGCCCTGCGGCGTCCACAGTGAAGTGATGTTTGGAAACTGCGGAAATGGCCGCAACATCTGTGCCACAGTGGACGACACTGGGAAACCGGGATACGGCATGAACCTCGACGCCGGGCCGAAGCCGCGGTTGATCGCGGTTGTAGAATCGACGCGCGATCTCAGGAGCGCGAAGTCCGTGGCGTTGGCCACATTGAGTCCAAAGGAGGACAGCCGCTCCGGCGTGTTCGCGTTCACATTTCGAAGCCCGTTGGCTTCCCACCAGACTCCCCGGTTTCCGACATACGCGACTTCAACGGCAAAGTTTGCGGTGATTTCCCGCTGGATCGCCAATGTCCACTCCACCCGCCGCGCCGGACGGCCGCCATTTGGATCGACCGAGGGTCCTTTGAAATCGATACTGTTCGGACTGGGGTAGAGTCCCGGAGCGTATGTCGGCCAGGGCCGCGGCGCCGGAACCCCGTTCTTCAGTAAGAATGCCGGCTGGCCAACGGCCGGCGAGACGAAGGTAGACACTCCCGGTTGAAATGTATCGGAGATAATACGATACTGCTCGGCAACGGCCTGGGCGTATGCGATGCCCAGGCCGGCGCGTACGACGGTCTTCGGCAGCGCCTGCCAGGCCGCTCCCAGCCGGGGACCGAACGCCAGCAGATAATTTTCCGCCATGTCGCAACCACAACGTCCCGGCCCGTCGCCCTCGAACATAACGGCTCCCGGCGTGCCCGTCAGCGGGTTGATCACGGTAGGCGAGAAAGCTTCGACGCGGCCAAAACGCTCCCGGGGATACCCCGAATAATCCCATCGCAGACCGTAATCCAAGGTGAACGTCGGTCTTACTTTCCAGGTGTCCTGCGCGAAGAGCGCCATCACATACCGGTCCACTCGTGGGTCGGACGGGTGGGCAACGCTTCCACTACTGACCTGACCCAGCAGGAAGCTGGCATAGGGAAACCCGACAAAACCGCCGCCGAGAGTCTGAAGGCGGCCCAGCCCCGTTTGATCCGCGCTGAACGCGTATTCGCCGGACGAATTCTTCGCGCTCCAGTACTCTGTGATGTCCTTGCGGCCTTCCCCACCGAACTTATAGGTATGGTTGTTCTTGACCCAGGTCATGGTCAAAATTCCAGTAGGCTTCTGCAGATGAGGAAGGTAGTACTGGTTCTGGCCCAGATTTTCGACTCCGCCGTTGGCAGTCAATAGTCCGCTTAGGAGTGGAGGAAACAGTCTGGCGGTTTGTCCCGGCAAGCCAAATGTAGCCAGGGCGTCAAATCCGTTCCTCTTTCGCCCTTCTTCGGACTTCTCGTTAACGGTTCGCCCTGGATTGAAATTGTAAGATTGTTGGTAACCCAGGCCCAGATGCAGCAGCATCGTCGGTGATATCGTCCAGTCGTAGTTCAGGCGTTCGGTATGCCCGCCGGAATCCGAGGCCCGGACCGAAGAAATCTCAACGGGAAAGCTGGGCGTTGCAGTGGTGGATCCGTACTCGGCGTACGTGCTGAATTTGCTGTAGTAGAAGGACAACTTGTGGTTCGTGCTCAGATTGTGATCGACCTTGAACGACCACGTGTAGGTGTCCCTCCCACCGGGATAATCGGTTAGAAAGTTACTGTTCACACCCGGATGTGTCTGCGGCGACATGAAGGACTGAATCTTTAACGCCACCGGATCCATCCGGTTCAACGGAATCCTGTTGCCTGGGAACGGATCCCGAACCACCTGGCCATTGACGACTCGTTCTGTGGCGGGATCGTAGATCGTGCCTTCCATAATCGGACGGCCCAAAGGGTCCGTTCCCAGGTTGCGTCCAGTCAACAGCCCGCTGAAATTGCCGTCGCGATAGGCCTGCGTCGGCGTGGTAAACAGGACATTGTTGACCCGCTTTCTCTCGCGGTATCCTTCCGCATTGGTAAAGAAGAACGTTCTGTTGTGGCCATCGTAAACTCTGGGAATTACGACAGGACCGCCGAAATTTCCGCCAAAATCCTGTCGCCGGGATCTGTCCCGGGGGTTTTTTCCGTTGGCGGCCAGTGGCAGGTAGGGCGTGCCAGCGTTCAGAAACTCGTTGACGAAGTGATCGTAGACGGTTCCGTGGTACTGGTTCGTTCCACTTTTCATTGTGACGTTGATCAACCCGCCTCCCGTCGATCCGAATTCGGCGGCAAAGTTGCTTGTGAGAACAGTGACCTCCTGGATCTCATCCGGACTGGGCTGATTCCAAGCCGTATAGAACTGGAATATGTTGGTGGAGCCGTCCTGGCCTTCTATACGGATCCTCTCTGTGTTGGCCGGCAGGCCGTTGACTTGCCTGTAATCATTGGCTTTATAGCTTGCGCCCGGAACCAGTGCGACGAGGCCCCATGGATTCCGAATTCCCGCGTTTCCTGCCGCGGCTTGACCAATCCCCAACAGCGGAAGTTCGGTCAATCGCTGCCCCGTCACAATTGTGCTGACATCGCTGCTTTCGGTCCGAAGCAGGGGAGCGTCGGCGGTGACAGTGACTTCTTCCGTGGCAGCGCCTACTTCCAGCGCAACATCGATGCGCAGCGTCTGAGCGACAAGCACCGTGATGCCTTGCCGTACATATCTCTTGAATCCCGGCAGTTCTGCAACCACCTGATACACGCCGGGCGGCATGGCCGTGAGCACGTAATTACCCGTCTCCGTGCTGATCGTCTCGTAGTTTGCTCCGGTTTGGGTGTTCGTCGCGATGAGGCTCACTCCGGGCAGAACGGCTCCCGTCGCATCCGATACCGCGCCCGTGAGGGTGCCAGTCTGAGCCAACGCCGTTGTCGAGATCATCAGGAAACAAAACATCAAAAATAGACGCGAACGCATATGCACTCTCCCCGTGAAATCGATCACCGCGTTTGTACTCGTTCCCTGAACCGCAGACTAAGACGCTTGCCGGGCGGCAGCCCAGGCGTTTCAGGATTAAGTTGTTGTGAAATCATTGCGTGACGATACAGACGGGGTTCCGGGCTGTCAAGAAATCGCGCCGATGAGTCTTTCCCATCGGCGCGATTCCTCAAGAGGCAGAGTCAAGCCGGATTAGAAATCAATCCGGGCATTGATCGTGATCGTCCGGGCGGTGGTCTGTCCGGCGCTGCAGTTGCCGGGTGAAGTGGTGACGCTGCAGTTGATACGCCCGAAAGAGGTGGAGTTGATGTCGACGTTCGGGTCGCCCCACTGCGGCAGGTTCAAGGCGTTGATGATGTCGGCTCGAATCGTGAACGTCGTGTTTTCGCGAATCTGTGTCCTCTTGGACAATCCCAGGTTCAGCAGGAAGTGGCTGGGGCCTTGCAGATAGCGCAATCCGAGCGTGCCGACCTTGCCCGGCTGGGCATTCGCCAGCAGCGTCTGGCCCGAGCTATCCACAATGACGCGGTTGGAATAAACCGATCTCAGGTTGCCTGGATCAGTTCCGAAATTCGGCAACGGGGCAGGCGCCGCGGAAAGGCCCTGGAAGTATTGAACGAACCCGTTGCCCTTTTCGACTTTGCCCAAGTCCTTGGAAATAGTCCCGACGGCATCCGGGACGCTGGTGATGCGGGCGCCGCCCATGGTCAGGACGGAGTTCGTCAGGTTCATTGGCGCACCCGACGTATAGGAAATGATCGACGACAACGTCCAGCCTTCAACGGTCCGCTGGACAAAGGAGGGAGCTCCGGCCAGGAACGTCTTGCCCGGACCGAACGGCAGTTCCCATGTGCCGTGAGAATTAACAGTGTGCGTGCGGTCGAAGCTCAGCCGGCTCCTGTTGCGCGACCGGTTTCGGGGATCGATCACCAGAGTGTTCTCTCGAACGGCCCCGTTGATGCCGTCACCCAGGGATTTAGACCAGTTGTAGGTGAACTGGCCCGAAAAACCCCGTGAGAACGACTGGCGGACCTGCGCCTGCAGCGCGTGGTAAATCGAGTTCCCGTCGGCCTGCCAGAGTTCGACGCCGCGGAATTGCGGACTCACGACAAAGAAATTTTCCGGCAATCCGCCGTTCCGCAGGAAACCGCCGGGCACTCGCGTGATGTTCGCCGACCGATTGAAAAAATCGGCCAGGGCGCCCACATTTCCATCGGCAATAAAGTTTCTCGTGCTTGTATATAGCCGCGCCGCCTGCGAGCCCGTCAGCGTCGTCCCATTCACCACGCCCGCGCCGGGCACGTTGAGGTTCATGAGCATCCGATCAAACAGAGGATGGTTTCCGCCGGCCCGAGTGACGTTGAAGGCGTCCAGAAACTGGTTCTCGAAGATGTTGGTCTCGTTCAATTCCACGTTGTGGTAGAGCTTCGTTCCCTTGGTGCCGACGTAGGAGACTTCCATCGTCATTCCCCTCATCAACTCCCGCTGTATCGACAGGTTGAAAGTCTGTACATACGGCGTGGGCCGCTTCTCACCCATGAAATGGATGAACTGGCTGCGGTCCGTCAGGGGAACGGTTATCGAGCTCGTCGGATTCGGCTGGAAGGCCGGCCGGAGCGGCAACACCTTCTGCGTGATTGCCGACTCGAGATTCAGGTAATTGAACCCCAGCGCCGACAACTGCTGCGCTTCGCGATCCACGGATCCGGGCGTGTTCAGAAACGCCAGTTCGTAGTCCAGGAAGATCGGTTTGCCGGCATAGTTGACGCCGTAACCGCCGCGAATAACCGTGGTCCGAGTGAGCCACGGCACCTTGTAGCTGAAACCGACTGCAGGCGCGATGTTGTTCCAGTCGTGGGGATAGAATGCCCCCGGGTGAGGCGAGTGCTTGCCGACGAGTTCGATCTCTGTGATCTTGCCGCCGGCCGCGCCAGGACTCCACATGGAGTTGTAGCCGGTTCCGGATATTCCGAAAGCTCCCGCCTGACCGCCGACCGCATTCGGGAGAAGGCCATTGGCTTCGTACAGAACGCCGAACTTGTCGTAGCGCACTCCGAGGTTCAGCGTCAGGTTGGTCGTCGCGTTCCAGGTATCCTTGAAGTAGCCGGACCAGTCGTTTTGTGACAGCCACCGCATCCGGCGGGACTCCGTCGAAAAGTCGAACCACTTGGTCTGATCCGATTTGTTGATGATAAAGCCTTGCGTAAACCCGCGGATTGAACCCGACAGGTCGTTCAGGATCTCCCGGGCAATAGTGCCGTCATTCGCATCCAGTCCCGGAAACCGCGCGCTGGTAATCGACGCCGGCGTGGGGCCATCGCCAATCACGGCTTTGGGGAATTGTTCGAGCGTCGTATTCCAACCGTTGGACCAGTAGAACAATGCCTCACCGCCTACCTTGAAAGCATGCTTGCCGCGGATCCAGCTCAGCGTATCGCCAATCTGCCATGAGGGATTGAAGTTGCCGCGAGTCGAGGCGAACCCCTCACTAATGTAGGCCGCCGGATCTAAAGTGTTCCGCCCCGGGAAGCCCGCGTTTGTCGCGGCCGTCGTGATGTACAACGGGAAGCCGTTAATCTGCGGCAGCGTGTCCATCAGCTTCTGCGCTTCGGGAGAACGATCCGAGGAGGTCTCGCCGTTGCAACATCCCAACTGAAACGGAGACCGCTGGTGGAAACCGCTCTGGATGCGCCCGACACGGAACTCATTCAGCACTGTCGGTGAAATGACCGAGGTCCACTGCGTCGTGTAGACGTGCGGGAAATATGCCGACGTTCCGTCAATTCCACTGGGCCACAGCCTGATCTGTACCGCCTGGTCTTCTTCCCGGCTCATCGCGAACGATACCTTGTTGTCTGTGCTGATCTGATAATCGACACGCGCGTTCAGTTGCTGCCTGTTATTGTCGTTGCCGACGCTGTTGCCTCCGGGGTTGCCGCTGATGCGCCGGTTCCACCGATGGCCGGCGATGTTCAGGCCGTCGCCCACCGTGAAGTCATTTGCGGGCGGCTGGTGTTTCGTCAGGAGGTCACGCCAGTAAGGAACCGTCGTCATACCGGTGCGAAACGGATCTCTCACGTCCGAAAAAAGATTGAAACTCGTGATCGGAACGGTCGGGTTGCCGGCCAGATCGACGCTGGGGCGCGCCGCCTGGGCGGGCGAGTTGCGCTGTCCGGGGGAGTACCTGAAAATGCCCTGCCGCGCCGTGTCGGTAAACACGTTGGTGACGAAGCTCTGCTTCGTCAGGTATTCCTGGTTGTCGACGAGCACGAAAAAGAAAGCCTTGTTCCGAACAATCGGACCGCCCACGCGTCCACCGAACTGGTTCCGGTTCACATAAGACTCCTGGGTTCCCCGGAGTTTGTCGAACCAGTCCCTCGCATTCAGGGCGGAGTTGTTGTTGGAATAAAAGGCAGCGCCGTGGAACTCGTTGGTTCCGGACCGGGTCTGAAGACGGACCTGCGCGGAACCGTTGGCGGCTTCCGCATCGGCCGCCGCGGTCACGATCTGAACCTCTTCCACGAGGTCGGAACTGACGAACGTGGCATTCTGTCCCTGGAAGTCGCTGCCGACGCCATACCGCGTATCGTTAATGACGACGCCGTCCCGGCTGAAGTTCACCGCGCGTATCCCCTGGCCCGCGAAGCTTCGGTCCGGACCGGTGCCGGGCGTCGACGAGATCAGTTGAAGAACGTCGCGGACGGCCAGCGGCAGGCTTCGGACTTCGATCTCGGGAAGCACATCGCCGACCGAGGCCGACGTCGTCGCCAGGCTCACATTGGCATCCGTGACAACCTCGACGACCTGCCCTACCGAGGCGACCTGCATCGCGAAATTCAACCGGATCTGCTGGCCCTGGCTCAGCGTGATGTTCTGGAAGGTCTGGGTTTGAAAGCCCGGCAATGAGGCGCTGAACGTGTAATCTCCAGGCTGGAGACCGGGAAAATTGTAACTTCCGGTCTCATTGGTCAATTGCAACGTTTCAATCCCGGTGTTTACGTTCCGCGCCGTCACCTCGACGCCGGGAATCACGGCTCCTGTCGCATCGCCCGCTGTTCCGCCCACGGTCGCCGTCTGGGCGTAACCGGTCACGGACGAGAGCACCACAAACGCTACGGTCAATATGTGTTTTTTCACGAGTCTCCTCCAACCATGAAACATGGAACGCTTCCCACTGATTCTCTTCAGAAACCGGAGCATTCCGTCCGGCTTGCGAGTGACGGCTCGCTCGCGGCCGTCACGCCATTCTTTAGCTCGAGTTCCTTCGTCGCTAGCCAAGCTTGTTAGTCGCGGATCGGTCCGGAGCTGGGTTGTTGAACTCCGAATCGGATGACCCGCGTTTCGGCGCATCCCTCATTGAACGCGCCGTGGGTCCGCTCACCCGAACGTGAACATAACAGAGAGTGGCGGCAGCATACTACCGCAGAATATTCGTGTGTCGGTAGCACATGATCTGTCCGGTGCCTGTAGCAAATGAAATGTCCGGTCTGAAGGGCAGGGTCGACGTAACGTCACATCCGCACTGGAGGTTAAGAGCGGATGGCGTTATATCCGGCCCGAGCTT
>CAMBFR010000134.1 GCA_945865815.1 Candidatus Sulfopaludibacter sp. SbA3 | reverse complement strand
TTAGTAGCGGACTCATTTTTCGAATACCGCCAATGCGCGCAGGCTCGTAGTTCGCGCGTTTTCCAGCGAACGGCGGGGTGGTGTAAATCGATGTTGCGAAGCCACCGAATAGATAGTCGCGAAGCGCACCGATTCAAAAGGTGGCTTCGCGACATTCCGTACCACCCCGTCTGCGCCTACGGTGCAGCCACCCCTCCTGAGACAGGAGGGGAATTCAAGACAGTCAGCTCACCGCCTGATCGATCCAGCCGGCGTACTTCGCATCCGCATCGTCGATACGAACGGCAACGATTTCCGGCACCTCGTAGCTGTGCATCGCCTTCACCCTTTCCTTCAGTTGGTCGAACCGGCCATGCGTCGTCTTGATCAACAGCAGCACCTCGTCGGACCACGTGAGCTTCCCTTTCCACACGTAGCACGACCTCACGCCCGGCAGCGTATTCACGCACGCGGCGAGTTTGTCCGTTACAACGGCGTCGGCAATTTTTTCGGCCTGTTCTTTCGTCTCGCACGTCACAAACACAATGATTTTGTCAGTCATAGCTTTTAAGATGTCTCGATGGACGTAAAGATCAAATTCGGCACATCGGGATGGCGTGCCATTATCGCCGACGAGTTCACATATACCAACGTGCGTCTGGCAACCGAAGCCATTGGCCGGTACGTAAAGCGCCGCAACCCTTCACCCGTTCTTCTGGTGGGCTACGACACGCGTTTTGCTTCCGAACATTTTGGCCTCGAGGTTGCGCGCGTACTGTCATCCCGGAATATTCGGGCGCGGCTGTGCTCACAAGCCGTGCCGACGCCGGGCGTCGCGTTCACCGTCGTCAACGAAAAGCTGGATGGAGCAATCAACATTACGGCCAGCCATAATCCCGGCGAATACAACGGGCTGAAATTTTCCACCTCCGACGGCGCGCCAGCGCTGCCTGAAGTGACGAGTGAAATCGAAAAAGAAATCGAAAGCCTTCAGGCTTCGAACTGGCTCTTCACGGCACCGCCGAACGACGGCCTGATCCAGAGCGTCGACATCGGTCCGGCATATCTTCGCGATCTTGCAACGAAAGTCGATTTGAAAAAGATACGCGGCGCCGGGCTCAAGCTCGCATACGACGCGTTGCACGGCTCCGGCTCGGGCTATCTGGACCGGCTGCTTCGAGAGCACGACATTCCGGTAGTGACTCTGCACACCAACCGCGACGTCTTCTTCGGCGGCCGCCATCCGGAGCCGGCAGACGAGCAACTGGGTGAAATGAAGATCGTCATGAAGGAAAACAGGCTCCAGCTCGGACTCGCCACCGACGGCGATGCGGACCGCTTTGGCGTTCTCGACGAAGGCGGCGACTTCGTTTATCCCAACGAGCTGATCGCAATGCTCGTCGATTACCTGGTTGAAAGCCGCCACTGGACGGGCGGCGTGGCCCGCTCCGTCGCGACAACGCATCTCATAGACCGCGTCGCAAAACTTCACGGGCTGGAGTTGCTCGAAACGCCTGTGGGCTTCAAGTACATCGGCGAATACATAAAGGAAGGCCGGATTATTCTCGGAGGCGAAGAGAGCGCCGGGTTGTCCGTCCGCGGACATGTTCCGGAAAAGGACGGCATCCTCGCATGCCTGCTCATCGCCGAGATGGTGGCGACCCGCGGAAAATCACTGAAAAATCAACTATCTGCTCTTTTTTCTCGTGTAGGTGCGGTGTATAATCGCCGCCTGAATATCAAGCTCGATCCTGCGATCAGCGCCAGAGTGAAAGAAAAGATCGCATCGGACGTGCGAGACTTCCACGGCCGGCGGGTGGTTCAGCAGAATCGAGTGGACGGATTGAAGCTTCTGTTCGACGACGGAAGCTGGGTGCTGATGAGACCGTCGGGCACCGAACCGGTTGTCCGATATTATGCGGAGTCCACGACAACGTCGGATCTGGACACGCTGCTGGAGTACGGAAGAAAGTGGATCACCGAAATCTGATGCAGGGACTGCTGGTACGAATCGCCGTCGGCGTCTTCGGACTCCTGACGGCCGCCACGCTGCTCCTGGCCCTCTTCAACGACAAAGGCGCTCTTCAGGTTCACGGCAAATCGCAGACACTCTCCGCTATCGAGTCTGAACTCTTGGCGATCGAATCCGAAAACCTGCAACTGACCAGCGAGATCAGGGCCCTCCGCACCGATCCCGGAACCATCGAAAAACTGGCCCGCGAGGAACTCAAGCTCGTTAAGCCGGGCGAAGTCGTTTTGGTAACACCTCAATAGAGCTTTAAAGGTTCGTCCCCGACGGGATTACGCCGTACGAAGATTCCAACCGACAGTGTAGAATGTCGCCCGATGAGCGCACCCACACCCGGCATTTCCGTTTTCATTCGGGGCATCCTCGGCTACCTGCGTCCCTATCGCAGCCAGTCCCTGCTCGTCGGATCGCTGCTGGTTCTTGAAAGCCTGCTGGTTGCCCTCATTCCCCTCAGCCTGAGGGCCATCATCGATTCGGGTCTTATCGAGAGAGACCAGCGCACGCTGGCGGTGGCGCTCGGAGTCCTGGCGGGAGCCGGAATTATCATCACGGCAGGAGGGTTGTTCCGGGATTACGTGCTCGCAAGGCTGCAGGCCGGCATGCTGAGCGACATCCGCTCGGGGATGTTCAAGCATCTTCAGCAGCTCTCTCCGGCCTTCTACGCGCGCACGCGAACCGGCGAAATCCTGTCGCGTTTTTCCAGCGACCTCGCCTCGGTTGAAAACGCCGTGACGGCGGCGGCGCAACGAGGCATTTTGCCCGCGCTCAACTGTATCGTCGCCACAATCATCCTGATCGCGCTCGACTGGCGTCTTTCAGTGATCGCTCTCTTCATCTGGCCCTGGTTTCTGCTGGTGCCGCGATCCCTGGTTCCGAAAGTCTCCGATGCCAGTTATGAGAGAAAAACCAGGGACGAGAAGATCATGATCGCACTGCAGGAGAATGTTGCAGCCCAGCCGGTTGTAAAAGCATTCTCGCTCGAGCAGTTCTCGACGTCGTCGTTTCTTGACCGTAACGCGGACTTGAAGCGATCGAGCAATCGGGCTGAACTCCTCAGCGCGCTCCTGGAGCGGTCGACGGTTGTCGGGGTGCTCTTGCTGCTGGTCGTGACGATGTCGGCCGGGGCCCGTTTTGCCTACGCCGGCAACATCACGATCGGCACTCTGGTGGCATTCCAGGCGCTCTTTCTCACGCTCAGCTACTCCCTGCTCTACGTCACGCAGTACCTGTCGAACCTGGGTCCGGCCACATTTGGAATGAAGCGCATCAACGACCTGCTTGGCGAATCGTCGCGGCTGGCGGATGTTCCCGGCGTCGTCGAACTTCCGCGGCCGAACAAATCGATTGAGTTTAGCCATGTCACGTTCGGCTACAACCCCTCGCATCCCAATATCTATGACGTGAACCTGACTGTTCCGCATGGCGCCTCGGTCGCCGTGGTCGGCCCGAGCGGATCTGGAAAGTCGACGCTGCTGACTCTGCTCATGCGCTTTTACGATCCGCAGGCAGGGACAGTATCGATCGACGGCCACGATCTGCGAACCGTGGCCAACGATACGCTGCGCCGGCACATGGGTATCGTCTTTCAAGACAGCTTCCTCTTTAACATGACTGTCCGTGAAAACATCCGGCTCGGCCGGCTGGATGCAACCGATGACGAGGTTGTTGAAGCTGCGCGCGCCGCCGAGATCCATGATGTGATCTGCTCGTTGCCCGCTGGCTACTCGACCCTTGCGGGCGAGGGAGGCAGCCAGTTGTCTGCCGGGGAGAGGCAACGCATCGCGATCGCCCGGGCGCTCGTGCGGAATCCTGCAATCCTGCTGCTCGATGAAGCGACGTCGGCGCTGGATCCACCGACCGAACAGGCTTTGAACGCGACCATCCATCGGCTCGGGCAGGGCCGCACCGTCATTTCGGCGACGCATCGATTGGCATCGACCGCGGGCGCCGACATGATTTTTGTTTTGGACAAAGGCTCTGTCGTGGAACACGGCAGGCACTCCATGCTTCTGCCGGCCGCCGGACTATACTCCCGGCTGTGGAACAAGCAGACCGGCTTCACGCTGCACGACCATGGGGATCGCGTGGAGATTGACATCGCGCGGCTGCGCTCGCTGCCTATCCTGTCGAGCTTCGATCAGTCGCTTCTGACGGAACTGCAGTCGCAATTCGATACAGAGCACTACCCTGCCGGCCGCGTCATCGTGCATGAAGGCGATCCGGGAGACCGGTTCTATGTCATTGTTCGCGGCGCCGCAACCGTGAGCAAGGCGCATCGCGACGGCGATAATCCCGACGTGCTCGGCGTTCTTCAGGACGGCGACTTCTTCGGAGAGATCGCCCTTCTCAAGGACACTCCCCGCACCGCAACCGTGCGCGCAACAATGCCATGTATCTGCCTTTCGCTCCGCCGCGAAAACTTCACGGCAATTCTCAATCGCTTCCCGGACATTCGCGAGCAGGTCACGCAGATCGCCCGAGCCCGCTACGCGCAGCTGGGCCAGGGCTGGGAAACTTCTTGAGTTAGTCCACCCCGTTAGCTAAGATGGCCCCCATGAAGACCGTCAATATTCATGAAGCCAAGACAACCCTGTCGAAACTCCTGGAACTTGTAGCGGCGGGTGAAGAAGTGGTGATTGCCAAAGCGGGCACACCGGTCGCCCGCCTGGTATCCGTGTCGGAAACATCCTCCAGGCCGCGGTTTGGCACGGAGAAGGGCCGCTTCGAGATCCCCAAAGATTTCGATGCGCCGCTGCCGAAAGAAGTATTGGAACTCTTCTATAAGTGAGACTCCTGCTCGATACCCACGTCTGGCTGTGGCTGACGAATTCCCCCGAAAAATTGTCCAGGCATGCCAAAAGGCATTTGCTGGCGGAGCGCAACGAGCGGGTGCTTTCGGCGATCAGCGCGCTCGAAATCTCGATAAAGTACGGCCTGGGAAAATTGCCGTTGCCTGAACCGCCATCGCTGTATGTCCCACGCCTGCTGTCGGTAACGCGAACGTATCCGATGGCAATGCAGCACAGCCACGCATTGAGGCTTGCCGAACTTCCCTTCCATCATTCCGATCCGTTTGACCGCGTGATCATCGCGCAGGCGCAGATCGAAGGCATCCCGATCGTCACCGCCGACCGTCAGTTCGAAGCCTACGACGTGAAAATAGTCTGGGCGAACTGATCGCGCCCATTGACCAATCGCCTCGCCGACCTATATATTGAATGATCGTATCGCGGGGTGGAGCAGTGGTAGCTCGTTGGGCTCATAACCCAAAGGTCGGAGGTTCAAATCCTCCCCCCGCAATTTTAAAGGCCGCTCAATGAGCGGCCTTTGTTATTGTAGGCGTGCGAGGAGCGAAGACGGTTGAAACCCATTCGATGGTCGCCTCATGCGTTGAAGAACCTTGAATACCGCGAGATAGATCGTCTTGAAGCGGAAAAGACCTTGGACGCGCCGGACAGAATCATTTCAGCACGGCCGCCACGAGAGTTGCTGATCCGTCGGTACAACGATGCGCGGCTTCAACAGGAAATGGCGCTTTGCCTCCTGCTTGAAGAAACCGAAACAGAGAGAATAGTCGTAACTCTGTTCAAGACTTCCCAGACCAAGAAATACCTGGAAGGGACCCAGCAATGAAGATCACTTACGATAGAGAAACAGATTCCATGACCATTACTCTCCGCGATGACCGCATCAAAGAAAGCGACGAGGTTCGTCCAGGAGTAATAGCCGATTTCGGATATGACGGTGCGATCGTTCGTTTTGAAATTCTGGACGCCTCAAAAGTGGTCTCCTCAACTCAGGAAATACAGTTCGCCATCAACAATTGATTTACACCGGTCCGTGGGCGATTCGAGGAACAAGTCGAGGAACAATTCGGGAACAGAATACCGGCGAACAGCATGGAACGTCGGACAGCACCATCACTCCAAGTCATCCAAAGACAAAGACGGCCAGTTAATATACCGAACTCATAACCCAAAGGTCGGAGGTTCAAATCCTCCCCCCGCAATTTAAGGGTCGCTTCCAAGCGGCCTTTTTCTTTTGGTTACAAGGCGGCTCAAAAACTGGGCCGACGGCCTTCGGCCGACCAGGACCAGGTACTCCGGGCCTGCGAAAGATGGCCTCCCTCCGCTGGTCGACATAATCGGGCTTATAGATCGCTGCGGAACTCCTCTTCCGGGAAGTCCCGGCCCATAGCGTGGTCTTTCCGAGTAGAGGAAGCCACGGTGGAGTCCGCAGGTGTTCCTTGGCTGTGTCCGCCGTTTCCAGCTTCGTGCCCGGTTAGGTCCACCGTAACCACATCGTGACCGCCTCCCTCACAGACTGAACCGCCCCGGGTTTACCGGAGACCGTGTGCGTTGAGTCAGACCACCGTGGCTGACTCTTCATGCTGGCGATAATACGGTGTTTCAAATTCCACCGGTGGCATGTTACCGATGGGCTTTATCAACCGGCGGTTATTGAACCGGTCCACCCATTCCAGAACTGGTCTCGATAAATTTATCTTCGCGATCTTACCGAACCGCGAGAGCCCGAACCTGCCATTCCTTCCCTGCTCCGAGGGTCAGCATTGTGCTTGGGATGCAATTTTGCGGATACTAACGGCCGATGAAATGGATTTCCGCTCTCTTCATAGGTGCGCTCATCGGCGGTTGCAGTACGACCGAGTATCGCGTCGAGCAGATTGAGGACGGAAATGCAACGACGCTCCCGTTGCGGTTTGATTCGCTTTACGGCGGGCGCGACGGCGAATCCGTCATGGCGGAAGCGCGCTTCTCGAACGGCCGCGACACCGTCGAGATTGATTTTGCTTTGCATCTTGGACCGCCGGCCGTATTCACGTCTGGAACATACCGCGCTGACATCGGAGGCCGTACCAGGTCGGGGACAGTGAGTTGTCCGTCGCTCACGTTTCTCGGCGGCCAAGGAACATCCCCGAGCGTGGGAGGAATTTTCGAGTTGAACGACGACCAGGGCCGAGCGGTATATCGGGTCAGGATGCCAGCGACACCGATGGCGCGGCGGTGAATTGAACAGTTTGAGGATTCCATGGGCCTCATGTTGGGTTCCTGTTGGGCTCCGTTGGGTTTTTCATTTGGTGGGCATTTGGTGGGCAACACCCGCCAAAAACCACCTAAAACCGGCTATCCATGGAAACGTAAACGGTTGAAAAGACAGCACGGGCAATTGTTAAATTCTCCTCATAACCCAAAGGTCGGAGGTTCAAATCCTTCCCCCGCAATTTTAAAGGCCGCGGAAACGCGGCCTTTGCTATTGTAGGCTCCGGGGAACACCACGATGAAGATCACATACGACCGCGAAACCGACTCCATGACCATCACGTTCCGAGATGAGCGAGTCAAGGAAACTGATGAGGTCGACCGGGTGTGATTGCCGACTTCGGGTACGATGGCGCAATCGTACGATTTGAAATTCTCGACGCTTCAAGAGTGGTTTCTTCCACCCAGGAAATACAATTCGCCATCAACAATTAACTCCGGCAATTGCCTTTGACAAGAACGATTGAGCCTGACAGAGTTCCAGTTCTTCGGAAATCTGGTTTGATCGCGGCAGTGGACTGCCCCGTCGGGAACAATAGTGGACCAGGCTACGCACAATAAGATCGTCTCCTTCATCTGGGGCATCGCCGACGATGTCCTCCGCGACCTGTTCAAGCGCGGCAAATACCCGGACGTCATCCTGCCCATGTGCGTTATCCGCCGCATGGACGCCGTGCTGGAACCGACCAAACCGGCGGTCCTCAACACGAAGAAGATGCTCGACGAGGCCCGAATCACCGAACAGCGTGCCGCGCTCAAGAAGGCGGACATCAAGCTCGCCGCCGCCGACTTAAAGCAAATCCTCAAGGCCGTGAGCTGGCGCGTCGAGACTGGTCCGCCTGTCATCGCAAAAGTCCACAAGCCCGGCAAGACCAAGGCCGACCCCCTGCGCGGTCTTTTCCATGCAACGGTGAACGGCAAGCCCGCGGTCGTCGAGTACGAGCCCGACTCCGACCTGCGCGACACCGAGCAGGTGCCGCTCCTGGAAGACGGCGGCGTCGAGACCTTCATCCGCCGCGAGGTGCTGCCCTACACGCCCGACGCGTGGATCAAGGAGGACTCCACGAAGATAGGTTACGAGATCAGTTTCACGCGCCACTTCTATAAGCCGCAGCCGCTGCGCACTCTCGAAGAAATTAGCGCCGATATACTCGCCATCGAGAAAGAAGCCGATGGGCTGCTGGATGGGCTGTTGAAAGGGGGAACGTCGTGAAGAAAAAGGCCGGCCACGCACCCCAAAAAGCCAGGCCTGCGCTACAGCCAAAGGAGCAGAAGCAACGCGATCTGGCCGTTGGGGTGAAAGCGCCCGCGGTTGTCGACGCGGCGGGACTCCTTTCGGACTTGCGCAGCCTGATTCAGTCGGCGCGTCAGCGGATTGCGACAGTCTCCTATTCCACTCAGACGTTGCTTTGTTGGCACATGGGCCGGCGCCTCTTGACCGAGAATCTACAAGGCAGCCGGGCCGCGTATGGACAACAGATTCTCGTGACGGTCTCACGAGAATTGACGGCGGAGTATGGGCGCGGCTTCAGCCATCCCGAGATCACCCGCATGATTCAGTTCGCGCAGTTGTTCCCGGACGAAGCAATTGTTGTGACACTGTCACAACAATTGAGTTGGTCCCATGTGCATGCGCTGTTGCCGATCAAGGATCCGCTCGCCCGCGAGTTTTACGCGGAAATGTGCCGCGTCGAACGCTGGGATGTACGCACTCTCCGCCAGAAGATCGGCAGTATGTTGTTCCAGCGTACGGCGCTTTCGAAAAAGCCGAAGGCCGTGATCTCGGCGGAGATCGGCAAGCTGCGCGATGGACACATGAGCCCCGACCTCGTGTTCCGCGATCCTTATCTGCTCGATCTGCTCGGACTGAAGGGGGTCTACAACGAGCGCGATCTCGAAAGCGCCATCCTGCGCGAGATCGAGGGTGTGTTGCTGGAACTGGGCGCGGGATTCGCCTTCGTCGCCCGCCAGAAACGCATCACTGTGGGCAAGGATGATTTTCACCTCGACCTGCTCTTCTTCCATCGCCATCTGCGCAGGCTGATTGCGGTCGAATTGAAACTGGAGTCTTTCCAGCCTGCGCACGTCGGACAAATGGAGCTGTACCTGCGCTGGCTGGACAAACACGAACGTGCACCCGGCGAGGAAGCACCCATCGGACTCATCCTGTGCGCCTCCGCCGGCGCCGAGCAGGTGGAACTGCTCCAACTGGACGCCAAATCCATTCGCGTCAGCGAATACCTCACGGAGTTGCCGCCTCTGCCACTGCTCCGCGCCCGCCTGCACCAGGCCATTGCGCACGCACGGGAACGGGCGGCAAGCCAGTTGCCACACTCAGGGGGAAACGCGTGAGCGACGACACCATGCAGGAGATCCGCAGTGTCGTGGCCGGAATGCGCGATCTCGAGTGCCGGGCCGTTCAAGCGTACCAGCCGATTGTTGCGGACATCCTGCGCACCCGTTCACGCGACACCCGGCATATCGAGCAAACACTCGATGGCCTGCTCGGCTTCTGCGGATACCTTTCGAAGATCGGCGATGTGATTCACGTATTGCACTGTTTTGAAAAGGACAGCCGGAAGACGGACAAACGCGACCTCAGAGTCGCGAAAGAACGACTTTCGATAGTGCGCAAACGTATTAATGAGGAGAAGAAAGATGCGAAACGCCTCCGCACATACTAAGGTCCACGCAGGCAGTGGAAATGTATTTGAAGATCTCGGGTTCCCGCCGGAGGAGGCGTTGGCTTTGATGTTTAAGGCCAAGATCATTACAGCGATTCTTGATGAGGTACGCATCAAGAAATATTCCCAGGCGAAGGTCGTCGAGTTGCTTGACGAACATCAGCCCGTCGTCAGCAACCTGCTTCGTGGAAAGATCTCTCAAATGAGTATTGAGAAGCTGCTTACCTACGCGGATCGGCTCGGCCTGAAGCTGGATATCCAACGTGCACGCCCGAAGAACCTGCGTCAACGCGCAACGAATCCAAGTAAACGTACGATGGCGGCCGGCAGGATTTCCGGGGGTAAAATCAGCGGAAAACGGGCCTGAATAGGCCGTTCTGCTCGAGCGAACGCCGGTGGAACTCTCACAGCGCAGAAATGGCGCGGGCCCGGACGGGATGGCTGGATCAAGAGAT
>CAMBFR010000133.1 GCA_945865815.1 Candidatus Sulfopaludibacter sp. SbA3 | reverse complement strand
ACCGGATACCGGGGTTAGTTAATTCGGGGACAGACGTATAAATCACCCAATTCCGCGCGCGTAATTGGGTGATTTATACGTCTGTCCCCGAATTAACTACCCGCCTCTTCGAATCTGAAGACCTGCTTGACTCCTCCGCGGTGATGTTCGTTCCATTCGGCTTCGAAAGAAGCGTCGTCGATCTTATAAACACGAAATAACGGCAGCGGCATGCAGACGGAGTGAAGCGGACACGCTTCTGAGATTCGAAGAATCGTCTGCGGCGCCCGGTCTTTCAGTTTGTGGATGAGCTTGAGTTCGCGATCACTGAACGTTTTCATGGCTTACGAGTTTAGTGAAATGGTGGGCAATGGACCACATCTGTCCGCGGGTCGCGTGATAAAGACAATGAGAGCAAGGTCTTCGCGGGATGCACGAAGAAGGAGGCATGCCCCATGGTCGAATTGAAGTTTCGAATCCGGAACAACGCGTTCAACGCGCAGACTCCCGCGCGCCGGCCCATAATCCGTCCGCTTTCCCTGTTCTTCCCGTCGGTGGAAGAGGCAGCGTTGCTGGGCGAGGTGGATGAAGTGGGCCGTGTAATTCCGCGCCGTGGAGTTTTTAATCAGTCGGTTCTGCGTACCGGGCCCGTTATCGAAGGCTTTGAGGATTGCGCTTTGGGTGAGTTCGTCAAAGCTCAACTCGAGGCCTTGTCAAAAAACGGCGAACCGCCTCCACGATGTGAAGTGCACGGGCTGGATCCGTTTCTGGATCTGGCGGAACCCGAGCAAACCGAGCGCCTCCGCGATCTGATCAGCGTCTGCGAATTTCGATCGAATGAGTTCACGCCCGAATCCGCTGTCCGGTTTTTGAAAGAGAGTGGCTTCTTTGATGAGTACATCATGATTGGAGTGAAGCGCGGGAACGGCTGGCGCCGGTCGCGATGCGTCACCACTTTCGAGGGAAGGCCCGCAGATGTGGCAACCATTCTCGGTCACCTCGCCGAGTATTTCGGCAAAGAACAACAGGACGATAAGCCGCAAGACGACCGGCATATGTGACCGGGCGCGGCCATCAAGGAAATGACCATCCCGGATCTCGAAAAAATAGAACGAACCTGCCCGAATTGCGGGGCACGCCTGAGCGAGCAGAAATGCGAGCTCAAGTGCCCCAACTGCTCCTACTTCAAATCCTGCAGCGACTACTAAACGCCGCGCTCCCCGGTCCGGCCCCGTTCGTTTCATTCTTTGACTGGCCGGAAATCCGCCGTAATATATGCGAACTCAGCGTATTTGAAGGGGGAGTGCATGCGAAACGTTTCGCTTTCCAGATTTCTGACGATTGCCACAGTCTTGATGTTCTTAAGCGTTCTTATGGTGCCTTACGCCCCGGCTCAGCGTACCGATAATCATGCCCGCAAGCCGAACTCGCCTCCAACACCGCGGTTGTCCGACGGTAAACCGAATTTCGGAACGACCACACCCAACAAGGGCTTCTGGGACCTGCACCAGCACCAGGAGTACACCGAGATCCTCGTGGAACCCAGGGAGGGGATCCCGTATCAGCCCTGGGCCAAGGCGTTGAAAGACTACCGGCGCAACGTTCTGATCTCGAAGGACGATCCTGAGGGCTATTGCCTTCCGCCAGGCGGAGCGCGGGCCATGACGACCCCATTTCCCATGGAGTTCATTCATCAGCCCGAACTGAAGCGCATCATCATGATCTATGAAGGCGGAGCCCACATCTGGCGTATCGTTTATATGGATGGCCGTCCGCATCCCGCCGATGTCATGGACTTCCCGACCTGGACCGGTCATGCGATCGGCAGCTGGGACGGCGACACGCTTGTCATCGATACGGTGGGCTATAACGAAGGACACTGGACCGACATGGGCGGCAGCCCGCGCACCAGCCTCCACCACGTGATTGAGAGATTCACGCGGTTCGACTACAACACCATGCAGTACGAAGCCACCATCGACGATCCCGGCGCCTACACCCGGCCCTGGACCATCCGGCACAACGTACAGTTCGATCCGGAAGGCGAAATCAAGGAATACGTTTGCCAGGAAAACAACCGGTTCCTGGAGCGATTCGAAAACCTGAAAATGCAGGGCGAACGGTAATCTTTATCAGGAGGAGTTCCTCAGGAACTCCTCCAGCAACTTCACCACGCTTCGCGGGGCCTCCTCGCTGTTCAATACATGAAGGATCTTGTCTTCCCTGGCCGGATCCTTCGACTGGCCGATCAACTCGAGAAGCGCGCGGAGGTCTTCCTGGAAATTAGGATTCTCCGCGTGCGCCACCAGCTCTTCGATGATCCGGTCCACGGCATCCGGTTCCTCCATTTCAACCAATAGCTGAAACCATCGGAACGGCAGATCCTCATGCGTGTGCGGCCGCATCGAATACATCACGAACAGGCGCGGCAACGGCCACATGTCCCTGACGCTGCCATATGCCTTCAGTTCGAGTTCCTCCTCCAGCATGGGTTCGGAGATCGCATGTGCGAGCACTCTGGCGCTGATCAGCGACGGGATTGCACCCAGGACCTCCAGTGCCGCGAGCGCCGCAGTTCGATCCTCGGGCGTATCAAACAACAGGTCCGCCACAGGCGCCACTGCGGCCACGCCGATCTCCACGAGGCGCTGGGTTAGCTGCTCGCGAAGAATCTCTCCACGTTTCCAGCGTTCGATCAGCTCGCGCGCTTCTTCTTCGGCCGGGGAGGTGGCAGCCGGAGTTTCTTCCAGCCTCCGAAAAAGGTATGCCGTATAGCTATGGACGATTGGGCCAAGTCCACCTAACGGCGCCGAAGGTTCGCCGACCATGCGCATGATCCTGGACGCGGGCCTTTCGCCTGCCGCCTTGAGAGCGGCTGCGATCCGGTTCCGGATTTCCGGCCGCAGCTCGATATGTTCGTGGATGCCTTCATCGATCAGGCGGCGGAAGTCCTCGTCGTCGAGGTCGGCGCGGTCTTCTTCAATGAGGCGTCCAAGCTCGTACAGGATGAAGTCGTCGGGGTGAACACGATAGTCAAACGCTTCGAGAGGATTCTTTTTGTCCATGGTTATCGCTCAAGCCAGCCGGAACCGCACTTCACCGCGAACCGAATCAATCGATTCGATCCGGACTTCAGCGATATCCCCGGGTTTCTGCAGGCCGAGGCCTCCGATCTTTCCGCGAACATAGTAGTTTTCCAATTCGATATTGCCCTTTGCATCGAGAATGACGGCCGCAAGATTCTGATCCTTCTTTTCGCGCGCCAGATATTCCAGCAACCAGTACGTCGTGGACCGCTCCTCGAGTACTCGACCTTCCTGCTCCGCGGTTTCTGCCGTGGCCAGCACCTGGAGCAGCTCCTCGCGGTTATAGGGTACGGTCTTATTGCTGAGATGGGCTGTGAACTGCCGCTGGGTTACCAGGTCCGCGTATCGGCGAATGGGCGATGAAGCCTGCGTATAAGCCGTCAATCCCAATCCGGAATGCAGTCCGGGCGTTAATGACAGCCGTGATCGCTTGAATGTCTTTCGCAGTCTTTCGAACGCCAGTGCCTCGACGACGGGCGTGGCCTCCGCCGCGAGCGTCTCCCGCGGCTCCTGTGTCCGGAAGATCACCGGCAGACTGTTGAGTGAAGCAAAATCTGCGGCGATGCCGTTGGCGAGAATCATCATTTCGCTGACGAGCAACCGGGACGGAGAGTTCGGGTCGATCTTCTTGATCGATATTTCATCGCCTTTGACAAGAACCTTCAATTCGGGCCGCCGAAAGGTTATTGCCCCGCGTTCCGCGCGGGCCCGCTGGAGATGAACCGCAAGGCCATGCAGCGCCTGAAGCCCATCGTCTCCCGACGCCAGCGCCCGATCGGCCTCGTCGTAGGAGAGCCTCCTCCGAACGCGAATCGTGCCGAGGACGATGCGATAGGCCAGGCGGTTCCCCTGGCCGTCAAAGCGGACTTCCACGGTGAACGTGGGGCGCGGAATATCCTCTCGAAGGCTGGCAAGATCGGTCGAGAGTCTTTCCGGAAACATCAGGACCCTGGCCGCAGGGAGATAGATGGTCGACGAACGCCGCGCCGCCTCCACGTCGAGCAGGTCGCCTTTGCCGACGAAGGCCGATACGTCGGCAATATGAATTCCGGCGACGATCTCGCCGCCGTCCCTTGTTACTGTCAATGCATCATCAACCTCGCGAGTGTCCTCGTCGTCGATGGTAAATGCGGCGGCTTCCTGGTAGTCGATCCGCGATGAGACGGGAGAATACGGCGCCAGCGATTCCGCAGCCTCGATCAGATGGCGCGGGAAAACCGGATCGATACCCGCGAGGACGAGAAAGCGGTCTGCCGAGCCGTCCACAAGCCCGGCGCGCACGAGGATGTCGTAAGCGACGTCGCGCGCCTTTGACGCGCCGGCGATCTCTTCGAGAATCGCGCCGACCTCGTCTCCGTTCTTCTGCCGCAGCCATGTGTGCATCCGTTCGAGAAGCAGTTTGGTTTCGGCAGTCTGCTCCACCGGGTGCTTTTTCGACAGGTCCGTGATAGTCCGAACCGCGCGCCCGTGAAATTCCTCATGCTCACGCTGCCGCTGCCTCCGCGTGATCTCGGATGCGACCTGATCGCCCGTTTTTGGCAGGAACTGCGCGCCCTTGCGTTTGAAGAAAAGGTTATCGTCGACCAGGGCGTGGAATATGGCCGAGGCGGCGCCCGGACTCTCTTCGGCAAAGAAGAGCTGGGCGAGTTCGGCGGCCTGGATCTCACGCTGTGTGCCGCCAAGCGATTGCCAGAGCAGCTCGACGTCAACTTCCGATTGCCGGCCGGCGATGGCGTCCGAAAGGGTCCGGGCTGCGGAAGGAAACTCGGTTTCGGGAACCGCCTGGTGCACGATCACGACATGGTCATTGTTGACGCTGACATTCCGGCCGCGGGGGTCGATCACCTGGAGGCGGTCTCTCTCCTGTTTGCGGACGTATCCCATGCGTATTTGATCGGTGTCGAGGAACTCAATGATTTTGCCTGTCAGAAACATGAGAGAATCGAATCTCCATTATGTCAGATGAAATCTTGAGTCCATTAGCCGGATCCACGCTTCGCGTTGAAGATGGGGAGCAGCTCGGCGAGTTTCTCTCCCGCGCGGATGCCCGGGACGTTGTAAGGGCCGCTTCGTTCGAGGAAGTATTTTTCACCGTCAAGCACATCGGTCTTGCCGACTGTCTCGATTTATTGCCCCTGGTTACCGTGAAGCAGATCCGCGGCTTCATCGATCTCGATTGCTGGCGCAAGGACACGTTTGTCCGAAAGCCCTTCATGGAGTGGATTGCCGCCTTCATTCAACTCGGCCCCGAGGATACCGTGCGGGCTCTCAGCGGTATCGATGAAACCGTTATGGCGCTGTTCATGAAGGACATCATTCGCGTGTATGAAGTCGAGCGCGACGATCCGCCTGAAGGTCCGGATCTGATCTTTACGCCCGACAGCCGTTTTGCCGTGGAGCCTATCGAGCAGGGTGAGCCGGCAACGATCGGGACGCTGATTCTCGACGCACTATTCAAATACAATCCCCGGCAGGGCTCTTTGATTCTTTCGCTCGTACGCTACACGACCCGCATTGAGCTGGAGGAAACGGCTTTTGCGAACAGAACCGGCCGCCTCGAGCAGCAAGGCTTTGTGGATTACTACGATGCCCTGTCGATCTATTCAGGGACCGCAGGCGAAAGGCAGGGCGTACCGGACAGGGAAGATGAACTCGAAGCCATTCCCGGCGAAGAGACCATGGGGAATCTTCCGGCGGTTTTTGCGGATTCGATCCTTGGCGGCCAGTTCCTGCTCCAGGCATTCCGGCATGTGACCGATCCCGGAGAGTCGGATCGCTGCGCGCATGAGCTGACCGCGCTCGGAAACCGCATCCTGTCGGCGAATCTTGTGAATCTCGGAGAACTCGAGGGAGTCCGGCCTGCGCTCGAAGAGATGCGCGACTTTCTGACGATCGGCCTCGAACACCTGACGGGAAATCGCGCCGACGAAGCCCCGGCCGCGCTCCGGAAAAACTACATTCAGACGATCTTCAAGATCGGTTTCGACCGGGTGGCCCGCCTTCGCGACCTGGCGGGCAGCATCGCAGCGATCAGGGGTTTTCACCTCACGAGTCTCGATCAGCAGGATGTGGATTTCCTCGAAGGCGTGAAGCGTTTCAAGCCCTTATTGAGCGACGAAGGACGATATCGCAATTTTCAAAATACAGGCGACGTGGAAAACGCCCGGGCGAGGCTGGATACACTGAGACGCATGGTCGAGACTTTCATGACGACGTTTCCCGAAGTTCAGGGAAGCTTCATGAAGACCTTCAATACCGCCAGCGTCCGCTTTGCGATTGACGGAAAGTTCGAGCCCGTGGCGCTTTCAGCGAAGGAGTTGGAACGATTTCTGGCCGGTGGATTCGCTTTGCCCGCAATGGAAGTGCCTGCCGCGCTTCAGCCTTTTGCAGAACGATGGTGGAAAGAGTTGCGCGAGGAACTAACCCCTCTCGCCGGAGCCAAAGTCGATCCCCGCTTCATAGGGAGTGTCGAGGTCGTCCTCTAGTTACTGGTTACTGCTCCGCTTCCGTCGGGCGGCTTCCGCCAACCGGTGGAGGCGGTGCATTGACAGGACCCGGGCCGTCCGGCAAAGCATTGCCGCCTCCGCCCACGTTCTCAAACGGACTGCTCGACGCATCGCCACCGCCCTGGGTTGCGCCGGATCCGGAATTCGAACGGCTCGCATTCCCAAACCTGTTGTCAAACTCAGCCGGCTGCGAGGCCGAGTAGTAGCGATTTCCATAAGGCGAGCGATACGGGTTGCGCGGCATGAAGGTGTAAAAGCCCAGGTTGGGCGCGAACATCCAGACATTAGCGAATTCAGAGCGGTTGCGGCGCCGGTTCGGCCGCGTTTCCAGAAGACTTGTATAGGCGTTTGCGTTCGCCCGCGCAATCACATCCGAGCGGCTCCGGCTCCATGACTCCACATTCGCGAAGGGGCCGTTCTTCTTGAGTTTCCCCGCCTGGAAGCCGCTTTCATTTTGCGCAAGCTGCCAGCCCTTCTTGAACACATTCGGCGGCTCTGCGCTTCGAAGCTTGCCGGTGCGGATCGTCGCCACGCCATCGCCGAACACGTAGAGCCCGTCGTCTACGATTTCCGTCGTCAGTTCCCGGGTTGTAACTTTGATGGGGTTCTTCTTGCCGACTCCGGATGCCTCGATGATCGCGGAGCCGGAGACCACGCGCACGGCGATGGCCGTCAGATCCACCGAGTCCAGGACGATCTCCGAATTGTCATCGATGCGCAGGAACGAGCCGGGATTCAGCAGCACTTCAATGCGGCCGTCCGCGCCGGTCTTAACGGGGCTGCCCTCTTCGACGCTCTGCATGACCGCGACATTTGCAGTGCCTTCGACGTGGTTCACCAGGCCGGCCCTGGTTGAAATGACGTACTGCATCAAAAGAAAGATCGCCAGGGTGTTCATATGGTTCCTTTGTGTGCAATTATCCTTTCGGTGAAGGAGCAATGAAAGGTAAATCCATCATTCTTGCAGGCGGGTCGGGCGGTTTGGGCTCGGCTGCCGCTGAAGCCATCGCGTCGCGAGGCGGCATCCCCGTTGTCGGCTGCCGCGGGAATCGGGACCGCGCCGATCGGCTTGCGCGCGCCCTTCTCGCGAAATACGGCATCGCGGCTCCGGTAGTTGCCGGTGACATTCTTGAAGCTGAGACGAGGCAACGCCTGATTGAGGAATCCCGTAAGGCCGGCGATCTATATGGAGTGGTTCCGCTCGTGGGAGATCCAGCCCGCGTTCCAATAGAGAACGCAACCGAAGATGATCTTCTTGGTTCGTTCAAAGCGAACTTTGCCGGTCCCGTCCTGCTGGCTCGCGATTTCGCGGCTGCTGTCGGCGAGGGTGAAGGCGCCGTGGTATTTATCGCCACGATGCAGGGTATCGGCGTGTTTCCGGGCAGCACGGTTTACGCCGCGCCGAAAGCAGCACTTATTCACACTGCCAGGATTCTTGCAAAACAATGGAAGATTCGCGTCAACGTCGTGGCGCCGGGCGTGAACGACGCCGGCATGGCGCAGCAGAGCATTCGCAGCGGAAAATACGATTCATTCATTGAGAAGAAGGTTATTCCGCGATTCGGCCGGCCGGAGGATGTTGCGCGTGCGATTCTTTTCTTCCTGGAGCCCGACAACTACACAACGGGCCAGGTGCTGACGGTTGACGGGGGACTGAGCCTGAAGATGTGAAGGGCAGGGAAAGAAATATGGGGACAGACTCCGAATTCCTGTACTACAAGGAATTCGGAGTCTGTCCCCATATTTCGTCTGACCCCGATTCTAGATCAAAATATCAGCTTCGCGCCAAACTGAATGACGCGCTGGAAGGCCGTCGCGGAGGTAGTTGAGAGGCCCGCGAAGGCGCCGCTGATGTTGGTCTTGTCCAGGAACTGAGGAGAGCCGGGTGTACCGTAGCCCGGCAAATTTTGCGCCGAACCGGTGAACTGGCTTGTGCCGCCCTTTCCGAGCGTATAGCTCGGGTGGTTGAAGGCATTCAGCATTTCGACTCTGAACTGGAGTTCCCGTCCTTCGCCCCAGAACGGCGTGTTCTTGAGCAGAGCCAGATTCCAGTTGTTGATCCCGGGAGTGATGAACGTGTTTCGTCCCAGATTGGATTCACCGCCGACGCCGGGCCGAATGTACATGGCATTCGGATTCTGGGAAGCGTAACCCACGACGTTGCCGTTTCCACCGCATGCCGCCGCGCTCGCTCCAATGCTGGTGGCCGTTCCATTCCAGCATACGAAGTTGACGTCGGATCCCACATTCTTCGTTCCGCTGGGATTGAAGAACGCGGTATCGCCAGCCGTATCACCATCACCGTTGACATCGCGTTGAGCCAGGACGGTTATCGGCTGTCCGGATTCAGCCATGTACGTGCCATTAAGCTGCCAGCCGTTCAGCAGTTTGGAGACCGCTCCAGTCCCGCCATAGGCCGGCAAATTGTAGACCCATGACGCCACAAACTTGTGCGCGTGGTGGAGTCCCGAGAGCGCCTTGTTACTGAACAAGTTGTACATATCCTTCGGTCTGCGAGGATTCAGGAAGCTCGTAAAGAGATCGTTCTCGATGAGATCCATCGTCTTGCTCCAGGTGTAGCTGGTGTCCAGCGTAAGGCCCCGAGACAGACGTCTTTGTGCGATCACTGATGCGCCGTGGTACCAGGAGTGTCCAGCTGGATCGAACATGGTCAATACGCCCGAAAAGCCGTATGGCGCAAGCAGGCGAACCACGTTTGTGTTGAAAGCAGCCAGCGTTGGGGCTCCCGCGAAATTGGCGCCCAACGCAGCGGCCGAATTTGTGAAAACTGGCAGCCTCACTGGATTCGGAGCTGCAGGATTCTTCCAACGCTGCACCGGCAAGTGGATCGAATGGTTGCCGACGTACCGCACTTCGAACATCCAATCCTCAAACTGTTCTCTCTGAATGGAGAGGCTCCACGTGTAGGTTTCCGGACTTACCTCATCCGGGACATAGTTCCCTGAAGATGCTCGAGCCGTGTATCGATTGATCAGGGTTCCGGGAGGCAATGCCCGCAGCAGGCCTCCGTTTGCCAGGAAACCACGGGTCGAATGGCGAATATCCGCCGTTCGGGGGTTTGTCCCCGCAGGAACCATCGAACACCAGGCCGGCGCCGGAACCAACACGCAGGCGTTGCTTTCGCGGTTTTCCGCCTGACGTTGGGGAGGAAGTTGCAGGAGAGACAGATTACCGTAGTACACGTCGTGTGCAATACCCACACCAGCGCGAAGCGACGTTTTACCGTCACCGAAAATGTCCCAGGCCAGACCCAGCCGGGGCGCGAAGTTGTTCCTGTCCGCATTAGGCCTTTTGAACAACAGTTGCTCTCCGACGTGGAACAGGATCGCCTGCTGATGCTGCGCGGAAAGCGTGTCAAAAATCTTCCGTCCCAGCAGTGGTGAATTGGCGGCCACAAGATCCGTCGTATAGACCTCGTCCCGCACGGAAACAAGATTTGCGATTCCATTCAGGTCCTGAAGGCTCTGGTCCCGGCCGGTCTCGGTAAACTCATAACGGATACCGTAGTCGAGCGTGACGCGAGGATGAACCTTCCAGTTGTCCTGCACGAAGCCGTAGTACGCCGTCCGGTTTCCAACGAAGTCGCCCGACCCCACGCCGCGGATCGACACGATTGAGGGGAAACGGTCGCGC
>CAMBFR010000132.1 GCA_945865815.1 Candidatus Sulfopaludibacter sp. SbA3 | reverse complement strand
AACATTGAAAAATCGGCCGATTGATCAATGTTCATTGTTCAATTCTCATTTCTCATCTGCTGACTCCCAAAGCCCCGTACTCATGTAGCGCTCGCCGATATCGTTGAGAAGTGTCACGATTACGCCTTTCCGGATCCGTTTTGCGGTCTCGTAAACGCCGTGCATATACGCGCCGGAGGATTGGCCCGCCCAGATTCCGTGCCTTGCCAGCAGGGCGCACGTGCGCGCCGCATCCATGCTGGATACGCGAACCTTCCGGTCAATGACGGATGAATCCAGGATCTTTGGAATAATATCGCCGGGATTCTCGAGCGGCTTCAGACCCTCGATTCCGGGAAAGTCTTCGGGAACGATCTGGACGATTTCGATGCCCGGGATTTCCTTCTTCAAACGCCTTCCCACTCCCGTTATGGTTCCGCCCGTTCCAATTCCGGAAACGAAATGCGTGAGCCTGCCTTCGGTCTGAGCCAGGATCTCCGCCGCGGTCGTGTGATAGTGTGCCAGCCAGTTATTCTCATTGGCGTACTGATCGCAGTGAAAATAGCGATCCGGCTCGCGCTCGGCAATGCGATGTCCTTCACGCAATGCTTCGTCGTAACCTTCCATGGGGTCGGTCTGAACCAGCGTGGCCCCATGGGCCTTGATGCGCAGCTTGCGTTCTCTGCTGGCATTTCCCGGCACGACGATCTGGATCGGCAGATTCATCATCGCCCCGAGCATCGCGTACGCGATACCTGCGTTGCCGGAACTGGAATCCAGGACAATCTGTCCCCTGCCCGCCTTCCCTTCAATCAACGCCTCGAGCAGCATTCGCCGGACGGGCCGGTCTTTAAGACTGCCGCCGGGATTGGAGTACTCGGCCTTGACGTAGACGGTTACCTCGGGCAGTTCGTCCTTGAAACAACGAACCTCAACCATGCGGGTATTCCCAATCAGGTTGAGCGCCGGATATCGCTCGTGGAATTCCCTGTACCGTTCTTCAACAGGAATTGTGGCAAATGGATTCATAGCACGGAGCCTGTCAGGCCGCCTGTCGGTCCGAATACCTGGCGGAAGCTGCGCCAAATGCGGCGCCAGTAAGGAACAGTTTCAGCCATGCGCGGCTCTTCGTCCCGGTAGCTGCGGTTCTTGGCGAGCTGCTTGACGGTATCGTGGTACGCAAAGACGTCGCAGTGGACGCAACGCAGCAGCGGAATGGAAACTTCGAGAATGGGAACAAACAGGTGATCTGTGGATCTGCAGATCGGTCGATCGGTCATGAATGTCGAAAATATAACACGTCCTCGCTATCGGAAAAACACCAGCGTCACAAGAACGAAAATTGGGGTCAGGATCGCGCCGGAATAAAGCATGTATCCACCAAAGGAGGGCATTGTAACGCCGGAGCTCTCCGCAATACTCTTCACCATGAAATTCGGACCGTTCCCGATATAAGTGTTGGCTCCCATGAAAACGGATCCGCAGGACACCGCGGTAAGCAATGACTCGCCGAGCCCCGAGTTCAGCAGAATACTTAGATTTTCCGCCCCGCCTCCAACCAGGCCGCTGGCCATGGCCGAGAACGCCAGATACGTCGGCGCGTTGTCCAGAAAGCTGGACAACACTCCCGACATCCAGAAGTACTGCCAGGGCTCGCGCAGGTTCAAGGCGACTGCGCGCTGGTTCAGAATCTCCAATGCCGGAATCATCGTCACAAAAATTCCAATGAACAGCGCGGCGACTTCGGCGATCGGATGAAAATGAAAATGATTGGCCTGGTGAACGGATCGTGGCGTGGTGTACCACGAAAGTGCGGCCAGCGAAATCATCAGCGCTTCCCGAATGCCGGTGGCCCATCCAAAGGCGCCGCTCAATCCCGCCGCCGCGACGATGCCCATCAAATAGAGGAAGTTCAATGAGCCTTCGATACGCAGCCGGTGCATGGGCTGAACCTGACTGGGAAGTTCGCCCGGCGTCGCGACATCCTCTTTCACGAAAATGTATTGGTCGTACAGGTTGAAAACCACGAGCAGTAGACCAACCACGAAGGCCCATTGTGGAACGAGAGACAACGTCCAGAGGAACGGCACCCCGCGCAGGAATCCAAGAAACAGCGGCGGATCGCCGAGCGGCGTCAAAAGACCCGCGGTGTTGCTGACTATGAAGATGAAAAAAATGACAAGATGCGACTTCGCTCTACGGACGTGATTCGCTCGCAGGTATGGTCTGATCAGCAGCATGGAGGCGCCGGTCGTTCCGATCAGATTCGCCAGAACCGCCCCCATCGCCAGAAACCCGGTATTCACCAGCGGCGTCCCGGCAAATTCGCCCTTCACATAGATACCGCCCGATATGACGAACAGCGAACCCAGCAACACAATGAACGCGAAGTACTCCAGCAAGGTATGGCCAAGAAGAGCGGGACTGTTGTAAAGGACGAGCGCTAGAACCGGAGCCGAAAGAAGCGCGCTCAGAAGTGCCTTATTTCGATTGCTGTCCCACCAGGCCGGTATTGCCAGGGGCAATATCGCTATCGACAGCAACATGGCCACAAACGGGATGATGCTCCAAAGCGGGAAGCTTAAGAGTTGAGTCTCGGGCATAAGCCGACAATAGTCGCATAAAACAGCTCGAAATGAATGGCTTGATGTTGCCGGTGGTCAGCGCTGAGCGCCGTCGCCGCTCTGTTTGGTAACGGTTCACTACCCTCGGTTTTGATCGCTCTTCGCCAATCTTTCCAAACGCGCTATGCAAATCTCCCGCTGGTCCTGAGTAATGCGCGTAGTCTCAAGGCGGTCACGGACGAGTTCAAGCGTGGCGAGGCGATGGCGGAGTAGCCCGGCAACAAAACTCAAATCCTTCTCGCGGCCCGCAACGAGTTTGGATACCGCAAGGTCGTGGACTTCGATGCAAAGACCCGTGCTGCCGCCTGTATTCTCATTGTGTATTTCAACGAGCCTCTCCTTCCATCCATCTGGCAGCACAGCGGTTTCCTCTCCAACACCGTGTGCGTAGTAACCGAAGGTCTGGTGAAATGGAGAGGCTTCGCCAATACTGCCGTCGATCAGGCTCGCATCTTCGGGGCTGCGGAGTGTAAATAAATCGGCTTCGATTGAAACGAGTAACTCCGCTGGCGAATCGGGAAACTGACCGAGCAGCGCCTGGCTGCCGATGATGACAAACCGGTCGGCGCCAGTTATACCGGCGGCAGCACGAATGATGTGCTCAAGCTGCGGGCGTTGCATCGCGGAAACGCGCCTTGATTTCCCAAACCTCGCTGGGTGGCAGCACACCTGCAAATGGTGAGTTCTGGCGGATTCGCTGGCTGTCGTCCGTTTCGGCGGTGAGTTTGGCGCAGATTTCAGATACCGGCAGTGCCAGCAATTCCCGCCATTCGTCGTAACAACGGAGCAACGACGGCGCATTGCTATTCTGTCGCGTCCACCTTTCAAGGTTCGCGCAAGCGAGGTCGAGCCATTCGGGATGATGAGGCAAACCGGCTGCAACCCGGCGTGCCAACTCAAGACTCACCGAATCTTGAAACCCATGATTCATGCCGCGAAATTATCACAAACGGCCGTAGAAATGCGAGGTTGCGATACATGGGCGTACAATTACGATCGGTTCTAGGAAAGTCAGATTCAACTGAGTTATCAGTCCACAACTCCCATCACGCGGCTTGATGGGCCATGATTCCGGAACTGATCTCGCGTTGTCCAGCGATTGGGATGCCGGGCACGTCCAGTGACTACCAATGGACGCGGATTGACACGATTCCTAAACCCTTGGCGACATATGGGTCTCTATTCGCTGTTCCATCTGTCCGAGGCGCAATGTAACTCGCCGCGGATTTGAAGAATTCTGAGCGCCCTCAGAGGGCTCGTCTGCCCTGAAACACTCGGGATCTCACTTTCCCGCTTCGCAATTCGCCCCGGCAACATCCCCTTCTTTTGTCCGCCCTGTGGCCGTGGCAGCGCTCCTGATTCCTAATTTTTTCCAATCTTCTCGATCACCTGCCGGATCGTATTGATGACCAACTCCGGCTCCTCGAAATTGATTCCGCCATGGCTGCTGTTTTCCGTGATGACGAGTTGCCCTCCCGGAATCTGTTCCACCCACTCCTTGTGAAACTTCAGACGCAGCGGGACTCGCGGCGCCTCTCTCGCCTCGATTTCTTCCAAGTCCTTAGAGTTGAATGGACCGTGCGGCCAGGGGCGCATCACGTGGATCAGGAACACTGGAATATTCGGAGGAACCTTGCTTTCGCGCGCCTGGCCGAGAGTCACGAACCACATATCCGACCAGTCGGAGGCGCGGCTGAAACCGTTCTCGTCATTCCACGCGATCATCTCCTCCTGCGTCGGATCGACCAGCACCATACCCGCAACTTCTGCCGGATACATATCAGCGAAGATTCTCGCGTAGGAGCCGCCCAGCGAATGTCCAACGAGAATATATGGAGGGGGAGCATTTGCGTTCTGGAGTGCGGCATGGAGTTCAGCGGCAATGTTTCGTCCGTGGCGTGGGCCGATCCCGTCGTCCGATAGTCCGTCCCCGGCACGATCGTACGCGACGACCTTGGTGAACCGGCTGACGCGTGCGGGAACGCTGCCCCAGAGCTCCAGGAAGCCGCCTCCGCCGTTTTCAAACACAATGGTCGGACTGCCGCTTCCCATAATCTGCATTCGAACCTTCGGCCCGTTTGCATCCACGCGGATGAAGTCCTGCTTGTCGGTTGCGAGGAGAACGGCAAGCAGGCTTAAGACTGCGGCAATTCCTGCGATTAGTTTGTTGATCATAATCGATGGCGGTTTCTCGCCAGCGAACCCGGCGCTAGGCCGAGCCGCGCGAATGGAATGACGAGGAGCGCGCAGAGGACAAGGAGGCTCCGTAGTTGATCGCTGTCCGACGGCACGATGTACCGCAGCCCAGCCCACGACACAAGCGCAAATGCGACCAAAACCAGCGTGCCGCAGATCCAAAGGAACAGATACTGCCGGACGCGGACCCTGTTAATGTCGCGCCATGACCACGCCGCTATCCACAATTTGGACGTCACCGCGATCGCGGCGATCCGCACCAGCGTTGGAAGCACGCTGCCAAAACCGCGGTACATCCAGCTCAGGATCGAGTCTTCGTTTCCTGGAATGAGGATGGCGAACGCCAACACGAAAATTGGGGCAAGAGAGTAGGGTATGGCTGTCGTTGCAAATAAAGCCCGGTTTCCGGAGAGTCCGAGCCACAAGCTCGAAACCAGGAATCGCCAGGTCATCAGCATGGCCGCGGCGAGTGACAGAATGACAAGGGCATACTGCGGATACATCGAGTGCCCGTACACCGCCCACAACAGCAGGCGAATCATGTTCAACCCATCAAGGCTTGCCCACAATCCGAACCACAAAGCGATAAAGGCGCAGACCAGCAACCAGGAAACAGCCGCACTGACCGCGGCGACTTTCATTTTGGTTTCAACCAGATCGTCTGTCGAGATTGGCCTTACTGCGACGAACGAAGGAACCGACATGTCGCTTGACCACAAATCCGGCTTCGAAAACGCCTTGCCAACCGGGAATGCCAGGACCATCGGCATGGCCAAAACGGCAATCAGGATTCGCACAGTGCCCCCGCCGTCATCCCCCAAGGACAGGGGCCCGATCACAGCCACGAGCATCGCTCCCACTAGCAGCGGAAGCATGAACCCGGATCGCCGCCACTCAAACCAAAAGTGAGCGGCCGCCGCCGAGTTGAAATCTTTCCTTCGCCGTGGCGCCACATCGGACGCCCGTTCGACCACGCTTCTGATCCAGTCTCGTCTCAATCCGCCGCCCGATCTTTGCTGCGCGACAAAGCTCCAGCAGCCAAAGAAAGCCGAGAGCGCCACGACGAGAAGCCAAACCATCAAAAAACCTTCTCTGAGCCACCACGGCAAAGTCTCCTGGGGAAACGAAGGCAAGCCGAGGGCGATTATGAAAACCATGCCGACCACGCCGTGGATGAGCATGCGCAGCGATCCCAATGCAGGCAGCGTCCAAAGCACGGCTTGATACACCACTACATAGACGCCGATCAGCATCGTTCCCCAGACGTTCAGATTCGCGCCAAAGATGAGCGTCCTCCATACCAGGCCAAGGAGTTCGGCGGCGGCAACGCCAAGAAACATCGGCAAGGCGACGAGTTCGAACGACGACAGTGGCAGCGTAAACAAACGATGGGGAAATCCGATTGAGCCTTTCTGCGCGTTGAATTCCGTGTAGCCGCAGATGGCGAGAAAGAGGAGAAGCGCCGCAATGATCAAGTGGAAGTTCAGCAGCTCCACTGCATCGCGCGCATCGAAGCCAGAGGGGTTGTCTGCGCTCATGCTAACGCTCTCCGGCAACGCCACATTCAGCAGGGAGGTGAATACGGTGACGCCGATCAACAGACAAACCAGAGTCCGATGCCGCCACCAAATGTCCCGAATGAGCGCCAAGTTACGCAAGGGAATGCACCCCACCCGCAATTCCGATGAAGATGTCGTTGAGCGAAGCCGCCTGATCATCGATAACATGGGAGCCGTCGATCGGCTTGATCGCCTGATTGCAGATGATTGTCCATTCCCGGCCTGCACCCCTCACCGAGACTGCGCCGGGAACGGCCGGCGCCGTAGATTGCTGCGTTTCAAAACGAAGAGTCATGCGCCGGTATTGCGCCTTGATTTCATCCAGCGGTCCACACAGCACCAGCTTTCCCTGATGCAGCATGGCGATGTGGTCTGAAACGCGCTCAATCTCTTCAAGCAGGTGTGATGAGAAAAACACGGTGCGGCCTTCTTCGCTCACCGTGCGGATGACTGCGGCAAGAATGTCGCTGCGCACGATGGGGTCCAGCCCCGAGCTGGGCTCGTCCAGCAAGAGCAGATCGGGACGATGCGCCTGCGCGCCGAGCAACCCGAGTTTCGCGCGCTGGCCTTTCGAAAGAACGCGGATGCGTTTGTCTCGATCGAGACCGAACTGCCGTCGCAACTCTTCGGCGTAGAGCGGATCCCACTTGGGATAGAACGCCTGCATATACCGCATGAATTCGATGACGGTCATCCATTCCGGTAGGTCGGGTTGCTCGGAGAGATAACCGACGCGGCTCAGCACCGAAACCGGATCCGCGACCGGATCCACGCCGAACACACGTATCGCGCCGGTTTCGGCGCGCCATAGACCGAGAATGTGTTTGATCAACGTGGATTTGCCGGCGCCGTTTTCGCCCACCAGGCCAAAGACGCTGCCGCGGGGCACATCCAGCGAAACGTCGTTTAGCGCGGCCTTGGCGCCAAATCTTCGAGACAGATTCGTAATTGCAACGACGGATTCAGGCATATTTTTTCCTTGGGGACTTGGCGGCGCGCCGGCTGGATAGTTCGGTTTCGACGAGCCGTCGGATTTCTTCTTCAGTCAGATCGAATAAAGCCAGGCGATCCAGCGCGGACTGGACGATGGTCTGAGCCTTGGTCATTATCTTTGCTCTGGCCGTGACGGAGTCCGTGATGAAGGCGCCCGACCCGTGTTTCAATTCGATGATTCCCTCCTGCTCCAGATCGCGATAGGCGCGCGCCACCGTGTTGGGGTTGATGAGCAGATCTTCCGCCATCTTGCGGACACTGGGAAGCTGCTCGCCAGTTTCGATCGCGCCGGTTTCGATCGCATGCTTCACCTGTTCGATGAGTTGGAGGTAAAGAGGAACGCCTGAAGCCGGATTTAATCTCAAAACCATAAAGTGTATGCTCTATTAGTACAGTGCACAGATGGGACGGTCAAGAGAAACTTCAGCGCGGCCGAGATCGAGCGGCAAACTGGAAAGCGACAACGCTTCGTGGAAATGTGAGTCCTACCTAACGCCGCCGTGTTTACGGATCTCAATTCCTGAGTCGGATGTCTGGGAAGAACATGGTTCCGACTTTGGTTGCCACTTGACGAAATACGTGTGAATACCTCTGAAATCGCTGGCCACGGCCGCCGGTCAGCGCTGAGCGCCGTCGCCGGTCTGTTTGGTAAGAAAGAAGATCAGGTCGGATTTGGTCACGATGTCGTAACCGGCGGCGCCTTTGACAAGAATTGCCGGCGTCCGGGCGTCCATGTGCTGGGCGAGTTCGGTCAGCGCCGCATCCTCCTCAATCACGGGGAATGGCCCTTCCATATACTCCGCAACCGGTTTGCGTTTCGCCAGAGGATCGGCCACAAGGATCTCGAGGATTCGTGTTTCACTCATGCTGCCGACGACTTCACCGTCTTCGATGACGGGCACCTGGGAAATGGAGTGCTCACGCATCAGGTTGACGGCATCCTCAACCGTGACACCGAGCGGAATCGACACCAGCTTATCGGCGCGGCGGACCTTATCGCGTACGACCTGCCCGACGCGCACGTTGACCCGCGGCTCGAGAAACTGGTTCTCCCGCATCCAATTGTCGTTGTAGACCTTGCTGAGGTACCGGGTCCCGGAATCCGGAATGATAACGACGATGATGTCCTGATCGCTTAGTGTCTCGGCGATCTTCAACGCGATGTGAAGGACCGATCCTGACGAACCTCCGGCAAACACTCCTTCGGAGCGCGCCAGAAGCCGGGTGCGGAGGAATGAATCCCTGTCGCTGACGGTGTGAATCTCATCGATTACGGAAAAATCCACGTTTCCCGGCTTCTCGTCCTGACCGATCCCTTCCACCTTGTAGGGTTGCGCAAGCGGCTTGCGCCCGGTTCGAAACATCTCCGCGAAGATCGAGCCCTGCGGATCCACGCCGATGATCTGGATGGCGGGGTTCTTTTCCTTAAGATACCGGGCGATCCCCGTAATCGTCCCCCCCGTGCCGACGCCGATCACAACGTGGGTGACCTTGCCCTCTGTCTGTTCCCATATCTCAGGCCCCGTGGTCTCGTAGTGCGCCTGGGTGTTGGCGGGGTTTTCGTACTGGTTGGGGAAGACGCTGTTCGGAATTTCACGGCTGAGCCGGAGCGCAACGGAATGATAACTGCGCGGATCGTTGTGATCCACCTGCGTGGGAGTCACAATGACCTCGGCGCCCAGGGCGCGAAGAGAGTCGATCTTCTCCTGGCTCATTTTGTCGGGCATCGTGAAAATGCATTGGTAGCCTTTTATCGCGGCCGCCAGCGCCAGGCCCATTCCCGTATTGCCGGATGTGCCCTCGATGATCGTGCCGCCCGGCTTGATCAGGCCTGCCTTCTCCGCCGCCTCGATCATCGCCAGGCCGATCCGGTCCTTGATGCTGCCGCCGGGATTCAGATACTCGAGCTTCCCCAGTATCGTCGGCCGTAAACCGCGCCCGACGCGGCTCAGACGCACCATCGGCGTATTGCCGATCACTCCAAGAATGTTCTCGTGCCACATGGGTTTCCTACGATACCACAAGCATTTCTTCGACCCTCGACTCGATTCGGGAGAACTTCTGCGTTGCCGTGGCCAGCGGAAGGTTGCTGATATAAACGTTCCTGACGCCGCGCCGCAGCAACGCGTGAACGCTCCTCGCACATATTTCCTCCGGCGCCGCTCCCGATTCAAAATCGGCCTTCAGGCCTTCAATCGGAATCGGAATGAACTTCGAGAGCATTCCCATCGTTCTTGCATTCGCGCTGCGGTAAAAGAACACGCCGAACACGCCCGGGATCGCGACGCCACGGCGAGCCGCTTCATTCAGGAACTCATCGATAACTGCAGGCTGATGGTGGGATGTTATCTGCGCCAAATAGAAATCCGCGGAGTAGCCGGGATCGAGGATGTACTCGACCTGGCGGACGCCCCCATGGGGGGTGGCCCAGCCGCCCAGCGTCAGACCCGGAACACGCTGCCGAATCAGGCGGCGCAAATCGTATGCGTGCTCGACGCATCGCGGCTCGTTATCCGATTTGTCGCCCCCGAGGACCACAAGAGCAGTGAAGCCCAGCTCATAAGAACGCTCCGCAAATTCGAGGCAATAATCGAGAGAGTGCTTGGTAGTGAGGATCGGAACGATATGGGACCGATCCGATTCCGGGCCCAGATTGATCGTCACGTGGCGCAGGTTCGGTTCTTCGCGCCTGCCGATCGCGCCATCGGTCATGAAGATATAACGGCCAAGCCCGCTGATCTTGCGCATCAAACGATTGCTGTCGATCCATGCTTCGACGCTTTCCTCGATGGGCACGTCCGTGCGAGGCGGACACATCTCGACGTTGAGGAACAAGCGGCCGCTGGATTGAAGAGATTCGAGAAGAGACATAGAGAATGCGGGTACCGGATAATTCGGGGTCTGACGGGTGAATT
>CAMBFR010000131.1 GCA_945865815.1 Candidatus Sulfopaludibacter sp. SbA3 | reverse complement strand
AAGAAAGAAGAAGGCAGCCTGATGGAAATGTGCAAAACCCTGCTGGGTTTCGCACATTTCCACAGGCACGGCGGCGATGAACTTAAAACAACAAAACCGGACAGATCACTTGCTACAAAAACCGGACATTTCTACTTGCTACCGACAGTATTTCGTGTTCTTGCCATAAGTCACGTCACCGGTTTATGGTGAGAGACCGGTAAAAGGGGGCAAGGAATGAAATCCCAGAAAGGCGCAGCTCTCATCATCGCGCTGATGTTTCTATCGTTTCTGACGATTCTCGGTGGCGCGTTGCTGACGACCTCGACCATCGACGTATGGATCAGCGACAACTATAAGACCGGAGCGCAGACGCTCTACCTTGCGGAAGCGGGGATCGACCAGGCCAGAGAAACTCTTAGGGCTTCGGTCAGTACGATAAGCCAACTGTTGGATACCGCGGCAGGTACCGATAACGTCATATCTACCTCCAGGGATCTGACGACTCTTCTGGCCAGCGACGATCAGCCACTGATACCAAGCAACAACAGTCTACGGACTGCCGGGCAGCCATTGACCGACGGTACCGGACAAACCGTGGGGAACTATCACGTCTGGTTACGCAACGACATCGCGGAAGTCATGACGACACTGACGGACACCAACAATGTCCTCAACCTGCTCGTTGTCGCAACAATTGGAAACGGCCGCAAGGTGATCGAGACAACGGTCAAGAAGGGTCAATTCCCGAAGATGCCGGCTGCCCTTACGCTGAATGGAAGTCCAGTTACCTTCGATGCGTCAAACTCGAACCTATTTGAGCTCGATGGAAACGACGCCGGGTCTTCGCCTGTGAACGAGAATGCGATCGGGACAATTAACGCCACAGACACAGCGAACATCGCTGCCGACATAGCGGGTCCGCCGGATCGGAGCAGCGGTTACACGGGATCGGGCGGCACAACTCCGGATACCGCCAATATCAGCGGCGAAATGGACGCTCGACTGACTACCGTCTCCGGTTTGGAAAGCATTGTCGCCAGCATGGCGGCTGCTGCAACCGACACGTATAATCCGGCGTATAACGCTTCAACAAATCTTGGGAATATGGGTTCGAGCTCAGACTACAGAGTGGTGGTCGTGAATGGGAACCTAACCTATGGAGGCACAGGCTACGGTACCTTGATCGTACGCGGCGACCTGACCTTCAGCGGCAACTTCTCATGGACCGGGCTGATTGTCGTGATCGGTCAGGGGAAGCTCTACTGGAACGGTGGTGGAAACGGCTCGATCAATGGGGGCATGTTCCTCGCATCCACGCGAAATGATAACGATCGGAGCGTCAGCAATCCCATCGGTACGCTCCGCGCCAGCCGCGGTCCTGTCATCGCGGATTTCAACGGTGGAGGCGGCAATGGTATCCAATACAACACGACCGCAATCGAATCCGCCAACCAGTCGTTTCCGTACACCATAATTTCCTATCGGGAGTATTAGCCCTGGGGTGGGCTCGGTCCACATACGGTTTCGCCGGTTGCGCAACTTCTTGAAAGGTGGAGCGCAATTATTGGTTCGAGCGCCGGACTGTGGATTACCACTGTGGATTACCAAGGAACATGGGGGCCAGCGCCCGGCTCACGGCCGGGATCGGTTGAATGCCGAAACGATCAGCTCAGGCGTGTGATCAGGATTTGCTGTTCGTGTCCTTCTTCGCCTGGCCTTCCGCCTTTCTTGCTTCAGTACTCGCTGCACTCTTACTCATGTCTGGCTTTAGTGAACGAATGGCTTCGCCAAGCGGCATGCGGTCGGTCACCATTTTGGTCTTCAATTGATCGAACGGGATATCCAGATTATTGGAAACGTGAACGGCGGCGACAAACTGTCCCATGTTTTTGAAACCGCTCGATGCCGTGTCCATGTTCGTTCCATTCGGCAACAATCCCTGCAGATTCGAAGCCAGCGCCGGATGATCGCTGATCCGTTTGCCGCGATTGTTCGGCGCCTGACCATTTTGGGTATTTGCGTTAGCGTTGGCATCGTGGTCCGTTGCGTGGCCTGGGCGATTCGCGGCGCCCACGCCCGAAGGCCTGCCGGAACCATGATCCGCAGCAGCCGGGCCAGGATGGGATTGGCCTACAGGCGGTCCGCCGGTTCGCCCTCGGCCCTGGGCGAATACAGAATGTCCCACGCTGAGAGATGCGATGAGCACGATTGAACATGTGACTGATTTCATATGGAACCTCCTGTTACGGTCTATTCTTACGGACTAGAGAACCGACGTGTATGCCGGTGGAAGTAGCGGAATTCGATGAACTCCGAACGAAGCCAGCACTGCCGCGATCGCAACGGCTCGAACCGGAATCCTGGATACTGTCGTCATCAACCCTAGAATCGGCTGTCGCCGTTGTCGTCCCGCGGCGCAAGTGTGACGACGCCGCCCGCCGGAATTGAAATATTCGTGAAGCTGTTCGCCGAGGTACCATTCAGGGTCGCGGTCAGGGCCGTGCCATCCTGCCTGAACAGGTCGACGCGCACCGTCAGGCTTGACGTGCCGGTGTTTGCCATTACAATTTCGGTTGCCCATCCGCCGCCCGTCGCAAACTGTGGCAACAGAAGCGCTCCCGCACCCCCTACTCCGGCCGAGATTACTGGAACGGCAGCCGGCGCTGAGAGATTTGTTACCGGTATCGCGCTGAAGTTTTTGCCGCGGAATCGGAGACCAATCACAGAAACAGGTGTGACTGACGTGATGCTCAGCATCCCGGTCACATCGGTCGGAACCGAAGACTGGCCGGAAAACAATTCGGTGACAAATTTTGCGGTCTGTTGCCGCGCTGCAACAGCGACGGTAGCAGTTCCGAGAACCGAACCGTCATCCTTGCGCAGCGTCATTGTCACGTCAGCACCTGAGCTGGAAGGATTCGCGATGGCCACGCCGAGATTTCTAGAAAGCCGTCCGCTGGAATTGACAAACATCACTGCATTGGTCGTCATGTCCGGCGGCAGTACGCCCGCTTGAGTCGTTTCTTGCCCTGATTTCAGCCCAAATGTTTCAAACACAAGCAGGCCGCTGGTCGTAGCGCCGACAGGAGTGACTACGGCATATCCACTCTGGGTTTGACTGTTATCGTTATGGTCATCTGGACGTCCTCCAGCGGGAGTCCCTGGCGGCGGTCCGCCACCAGTACCCGACGGGGGACCCTGTGCCAAAACACCAGCAACCAACGCGAGAACAATCAAAGACGGGAACACTAATCGACGCATATGTGCCTTCCTCCTGAAGAATAACCGCATCCTTAAACTCGCACGCCTGATGCCACTTCAGGACGCCGTGCAGGATCAACACTTACGTAGGATGATCAAAATTCTCTTCCACCGATTTGGTAGAACATTTCCACGGTCTGTTTAGTTTTGACTCGGCAGGGCTTGCCGTCTGATTGGCCTTTGACTTCAGGAATGCGCTGTGCGCTTTTCAACTGGAACAGTTCCATCGGACGGCCATGGATCCTTACGTGTTCGGACTTTTCAGGACCTGGTATCGCGGTTGCGACGATGTCCGGTCTGGGGATCCTCGTACAGGTATTTGACGCGGCTCTTGTAGATAAACAGGTTTGGTTGTGTGTCGCGGGTAATGCGGATGATGTCCTTGTCGTAGTACTCGATCCAGCCTCGAATTTCTTCCCCGTCGGTGAGTTTTACCACTACTGGAGTCTTGCTCTTTGAAAGCCGGTCGATGTATTCGATCTCGCGGAAAGTCGTCTCCGGCGCGGATTGCCGCCGCTCGCGTCTGCTCGTGAATTCATGCGGTGCTCGTATTGCCATGCCCGCAGTATCGACATTCCAATGTTAAGATTCAAGTGTGAAGATTGAAGCGATTCTGTTCGACCTCGGCAAGGTTCTCGTCGACTTCGACATGGATTCAGGGGTTCGCAACCTGTTCGCCCGTTGCTCTGTTCCAAGGAAGGATTTCGAGGAAATTCTTTGGGACAAGGCGTGGATACGCAGTTATGAACGCGGCGAAATTTCCACTGAGGAATTCCACGCCTATCTTTGCCGGACCGCAAATCTCGCGATGGAACTTTCGGAATTTTGCCGCACCTGGTCCGGGATTTTTGCTCCGGACATGCTTGTGCGCGAGCAGGTGCTGGCGGCGCTTGGGCAAAACTACCCGCTGATTCTTGTCTCAAATACGAATGCCGCTCACGCCGAATACGTCAGGCAGAACTATCCGATCTTTGAGTACTTCGATCATCACATCCTTTCTTATGAAGTCGGCTCACTGAAACCGGACGCCCGGATCTTCCATCGCGCCATCGCCGCGGCGAACCTGCCGGCCGAAGAGTTGTTCTTTATCGATGATCGTGAGGAAAACGTCCTTGCTGCCCGCGCTTTGGGGATGAATGCCCACCAGTTTGTTTCCGAGAAGGACTTGATTCTTGCGCTTCGGGACGTTGGTGTCGACGTCGAGGATGAACAATGAGCGACCCGGCGCCGAATACACACCTTTCCACCGACTGCGCCCACGCCGGGGAAGAACAGCCGGAATCGGTCAGTACGCCTTCGGTAATGCCGATTTACCAGACCTCGGTGTTCAATTTTCCCGATCTGGATGCTGTAGACGACGCATCGTCGGGCCGCCGGCCAGGGTTTATCTACGGGCGGTACGGTCTGCCCAATCACCTCGCGCTGGAAACCATCACCGCAAAACTGGAAAAGGCGGAGGGCGCGATTGCCGTGGCTTCGGGCATGGGCGCGATTGTCGCGGCATTATGGACGCTGCTCGCGAGCGGCGACGAACTTGTCGTCGCCAATGACTCTTATGGCGGCACAATGAACCTCGCAGCGCGCGATTTTTCCCGCCTCGGCATCGCAACCCGATTTGCGCCCGTCTCAAATCTTTCAGCAATTGACGCGGCATTATCTCCGGCGACGAAGGTTCTACTGGTCGAAACGATCTCGAATCCGCTCTGGAACGTCATCGACGTCGCGCAGATGGCTGAACTCTGCCATCGAAAAGACGTGAAGTTGCTGGTCGACAATACGGTCGCCACTCCCTACCTGATCTGTCCGTTGACGCTCGGTGCGGATGTCGTGGTTCACAGCGCAACGAAATACCTCGGCGGTCATCACGATGTGACAGCCGGCATACTCCTTGGCGACATGGAATTCGTGTCCCGCGCCCGTGAGGTTGCCATCAGAACGGGGGCATATCTGGCGCCTTTCGATGCCTGGATGACCGTTCGCGGGATCAAGACATTCGCGCTGCGCATGGAACGGATCTGTTCGAATGCCATCCAGGTTGCCAGGTTTCTCGAAGGCCATCCGAAAATCCGCCGGGTTTACTACCCCGGACTGGAATCGCACGCACAGAACGCCATTGTCCGCCGGACCATGAAAGGCCTGGGCGGCGGCATGATGTCGTTTGAGGTCCATGGCGAAGGAAACGCGGCGCAAGCAGTGGACGAGTTCGTCAGGCGGCTGAATATGATCCGCCTCGCGCCAAGCTTCGGCGGCGTTACGACGACGCTGTCGCATCCCGCCAAGACGTCCCACCGAGGCCTCACGCCGGAGCAGAGAAAGGACGCCGGCATTTCGGATACGTTGCTGCGCATGTCGGTCGGAATTGAGGAACCAGGCGACATTCTGGAGGAGCTCCGAAAGGCCCTTACGTTTTGAATGAGCGGCTGCGAATGCAAGCCCGACAGGGCGCAGCGATCAAGTAATGAGCGGCTGCGAATGCAAGCCCGACAGGGCGCAGCGATCAAGTAATGAGCGGCTGCGAATGCAAGCCCGACAGGGCGCAGCGATCAAGTAATGAGCGGTTGCGAATGCAAGCCCGACAGGGCGCAGCGATCAAGTAAAGACAAGAAATTAGATCCACTTGCGGAGTATCCGAATTCTCGTTTTCTCGTATGGAAGTTTGGGCGGTTTTACAGATAGAATGATGGCCGTTTCGATCCCTGAACAAAAAGGACAGGTCCAACCACAGACTCATGACTATTTTTGAGTTCTTTTTCAAATACACGCCGATCGTATACGAGAGAGGCCGGCTGGCCTTCCAACTGGTTGGCTCACCTTACTGGTTCATCCTGTTTGCGATAGCTGCCGTCATCGGCGCCTATTACGCATATAAGAAGGTTGCGACCGATCGCGCGAGTGTGGGGCTGATCGCCTTGCGAGCTACGACATTTGCGATACTGGCGTTTATCGTTCTGCGCCCGGTTCTGAATATTTCGACGGTATTGCCGCAGGAGAGCTACGTTGCTGTCGTAATTGATAACTCGGAGAGCATGAACATCAAGGACGACGGCGCGCAGTCGCGCGCGGAGCTGCTCCAGGCTCAACTGCAGTCGACGGACTTCTTCAAAAGGCTGTCCGACAAGTTCAAGGTTCGCGTTTACCGCTTCGATCGTGAGGCAGAACGCATCGAAGGCCCGGAGCGAATGACCTACAACGGCAAGCGCACACGCATGGAGGCGGCCACCGATCTCCTGCAACAGGAACTGGGTACCGTGCCGCTGTCGGGCGTCGTGCTGATCAGTGATGGCGTAGACAACGCCTCCCAGCAGTTTACCGATTCACTGGCGCGCCTGGAGTCTCGCCGCATTCCGTTCTACACGGTTGGAGTCGGCTCGGAGGAGATCACGCGCGATGCGGAAATCATCAAGGTTTCAGCCCCACGCGAAATGCTGAAGGAATCCACCGCTGTGGTGGACGTGTCCGTTCGAAGTCAGGGGTTCGCCGGCCGGCGGGGCACTCTTTCCGTGCGCGAGAACGGAGTCCTTCTGAAGACGGAAGAGCTCACGCTGCCCAGCGATGGTGAGATCATCGAAAAGACCGTCGATTTGCCCGTAAAGACCGAAGGCTCCCGGCTCTTCTCATTCACGGTTCAGGCTGATGGCGACCGCATTCCCGAAAACAACACGCTCGATTCGCTGATCGAGATCAAGAACGACAAGCCGCAGATTCTCTATATCGAAGGCGAGCCGCGATGGGAATTCAAGTTCCTGCGCCGCGCGGTTCAGGACGACACGAACCTTCGGCTCGTGACACTGCTGCGTTCCTCCCAAAACAAGTTTTACCGGCAGGGAATCGACAACGAAGAGATGCTTGCCGCAGGATTTCCCACGACGCGCGACGAGCTCTTTCAATACAAGGGCCTGATCTTCGGAAGCATCGAATCGACGTTCTTCACGCAAGAACAACTTCAGATGGTTGTCGACTTTGTAAGCACGCGTGGCGGCGGATTCATGATGATGGGAGGGAAGAACTCGTTCTCAGGCGGCAAGTACCAGAATAGTCCGATCGCCGACATCCTCCCGGTTCAGCTGGCTCCCGACAGCACGCCCGTGCTCGAGCGCCTCAAGCTCATGGTCACTCCATATGGGCAGACGCATACGCTGATGAAGTTGAATCCCGATGCCGCCGCCAACATGAAGCAATGGGCGGATCTGCCGCCCCTGAACGACTTCAACAGGACGCTTGGCGAAAAAGTCGGCGGCATCGTTCTCGCGCGGGGCGACCTTGAAAGCGGCGCGCGTGAAGAGCCCGTCCTGCTTGCATATCAAAGGTACGGCCGCGGGCGCACAATGGCCTTCATGAGCGGCAGCAGTTGGCGTTGGCAGATGGAAATGCCGCACGACGACATGACCTACGAGCTTTTCTGGAAGCAGGTCCTGCGCTGGCTCGTGAACTCGTCGCCCGATCCCGTCATGATCACCTCCGACAAAGACACTTACCTTCCAGGTGAAGCTGTGAGGCTTACCGGGGATGTTTCCAATAAGGCGTTCAGCCGGATGAATAACGCACGGGCGATTGCCCGGGTGACGACTCCCTCCGGTGCGAGTGAGACTCTCTCAATGGAGTGGAGCGGCGCGCAGGACGGCACGTATCAGGCGGAAATCAACGCGACCGAGCCCGGCATCTACAACGTCGAGCTTGTGGCGACCCAGGGCACTGAAACGCTGGGCACCTACCGTCATTCATTCCAGGTTCAGGACCGCCCGGTCGAGTTCTACAATGCTGCACTGGACGCTCGGGCTCTGCAGTCCGTGGCGCAGCAGACGGGGGGACAGTACTATCCACTCGCACAACTCGGCAGTGTGCCCGATGACGCGGTTTATGTCGAAGGCGAGAGTTCCTTCGTTGAGCAGAAAGAGCTGTGGGACGTGCCCTTCCTCTTCATGCTGCTTTGCGCGACGCTTGCCGCCGAGTGGTTCTGGAGAAAGCGAAGGAGCATGGCATGATTGCACGCTGGATCCTGGCTGTCATTCTTCTGCTGCCCGCCAGTGCGCTGGCGGATTCGTCCGCTCTCATACTTAGCGGCGTGGCGGGTTCGCCCGAACACGCCGAAAAGTTCAAGACCTGGACCGATACCACACGGAAGGTGCTGACCGAGAAGCTCGGTTTTACGGCCGATCGTGTCGTCGTTCTGTCGGAGCGGGCTACCGGGGCCGCGGAGATCCAAAAGGCGTTCGCCACTCTCAAGCAACAGCTCAAGCCCCTGGATACGCTTTTCTTTTTCCTGATTGGACACGGAAGCTTCGACACGGATTACAAATTCAATATCTTTGGCCGTGATCTGACGGCGGCGGAATACAACGAGCTCCTGTCGGGCCTGAACGTGGGCCGGATCGTCGTAATCAACGCTACAAGCGCGAGCGGTGGCGCCATAGAGACGCTTGCGGCAAAGAACCGAGTGATCATTACGGCCACTCGCAGCGGGAGCGAAGGCAACGAAACCATTTTCTATGAGCATTTCCTTGATGCTCTCCAGAACGCTGCCAGCGACGAAGACAAGGACCAGAAGACTTCCGTCTGGGAAGCGTTCAAGTATGCCAACGCCGGCGTCGAGCGCTTCTATAAGGAAGAAGGCCGGCTTGCCACGGAACATCCTCAGATATCGGATAGTGGAGGCGCCAAGACAGGGGCCGCAGTTCAAGCCGTGCCTCAGCTGGCACGAACGACGAGCTTCGTTGTCGACCGCCCGGTCGTAGTAGCGGATCCGCGCCTGCAGGCCCTCTTGAACCAGAAGCGCGAAATCGAGCAAAAGATTGAGGCGTTGCGGCTTCTCAGGGGAGCGATGCCCGAAGCCGATTACGAGCGGCAGATGGAAGACCTTCTCGTAGACCTGGCAATGCAAAACCAGCGGATTCGGGCACAGGAGGGCCAGAGATGAGAAAACATTTCGAGCTCCGCAATTCACATTTCGCAATTCGAGATTCGAAGTTCCTTTTGCTGTTGCTCCCCCTCCTTCTCCTGAGTTGCGGCGCCCTGTGGCAATCCGATGCTGAGCGTGCCGTCGGGCAGGCGCGCACCGGTGAATACAGCGCGGCCGCGTCCGCTCTCGAGCCGGTGGTGGCTGGTGGAAATATCGATCCAACGGTGGTTGAAGCTCTCTACCATTCCTGGATACGGCAAGGCGAATACGTGAAGGCCCGCGAGCGATTCGAAGCGTGGTCTGCAACCACTCCGGCTGCCGGCCCTCTGCGTCTTGCGGCGGGGCGGGTGAACTACCTGACCGGGAACTACGCCCGCGCTCTCACCCACTTCGATTCGATTTTGAATAATCCGGTTGTTGGCGTGGCAGCCAATTACGAAAAGGCTCGCGCGCTGGCGGACACTGGAAAACGTGCGGACGCTGAAGCCATTTATGGCAGGCTCATCCGGGACTTTCAGGCCGATCGTATCCGAAACAACGATGACCTTGTACTTGTCGCAGGCGCCATGCAGGCGACGGAATACTTCTACGACGCCAACGACGTTTTCAAGTTCATTACGAAAAACAATCCGCGCAATGCCGAGGCGTTTGTCGCGTGGGGCAATCTTCTGGCGGAAAAGTACAATGAGCCCGAGTCGATCGCCAGCTACCAGGATGCCCTGGAGATTGATCCGAAGATGCCGGAAGCGAACCTGGGTCTCGCGAAACAGCTTTCCTTGACCGATCCTGAAAAGAGCGCGCAGGCGCTGCAGTTGGCCATGGAGGTCAATCCGAACTACTTTGACGGACACTTGTTCATAGCCAGCCAGCAGATCGAATCGGAGCAGTACGAACGCGCCCAGGAGTCGCTGTCAAAAGCGCTCGCAATAAACCCGCAGTCCGCGGAGGCTTTCAGCCTGGCTGCGACGATTCATTTCGTGCGCAGCAACAGGGAAGAGTTTGACCGGACGGTCCAGCAGGTGCTCGGCACGAACCCTCTTTACAGCAACCTCTATTACACGCTTGCGGATAGCTCTGTTTCGCTTCGCCTCTACAAAGAGGCTGTGGCATTTGCTCGCGAGGCTATTCGCTTGAATCCGCGCGATTTCAAGTCGATGGGCCTGCTGGGCATGAACCTGTTGAGACTGGGAGAGGAACA
>CAMBFR010000130.1 GCA_945865815.1 Candidatus Sulfopaludibacter sp. SbA3 | reverse complement strand
GAGTCAAACGACCGATACTTGTTCTTCGGATTGTGCTTCGACAATACCTTCGTGATCACCGCCGTCAACGTCGTCTTCCCATGATCGATATGTCCGATCGTCCCCACGTTCACGTGCGGTTTCGTCCTGTCAAATTTCTCTTTCGACATAAGTCAGTTCTCCGTCCGGATCTCTATAGCCAAGCAATCTGTTGAGGAGCGGGAGACGGGATTCGAACCCGCGACCAACGGCTTGGAAGGCCGTGACTCTAGCCACTGAGTTACTCCCGCTTTTCAATGGAGCCCACGACCAGGATTGAACTGGTGACCTCGTCCTTACCAAGGACGCGCTCTGCCAACTGAGCTACGTGGGCCGACGTCTTGTCCGCTTTTTAATGCTCACCCTGTTCCGCGTTGCAATGGACAGGGGAGGATTCGAACCTCCGTAGCCCGCAAGGAGCGGCAGATTTACAGTCTGCTGCCATTAACCACTCGGCCACCTGTCCCCGTTTTGCTCGCTCCCGGTAGCGTGCCCCCTGCTGTAATTCAGGAGCTGGCGAAGGGACTTGAACCCCCGACCTGCTGATTACAAATCAGCTGCTCTACCAACTGAGCTACGCCAGCGTCGACAAACGTTAAACTCTAGCATATACAACAGAGCCGTTTCAACACGTTGACCTGTAAAAAATTAGTGCACTGAACGCTGCCGCACAGCCTCATACAACAGTACACCGGCCGCAACGGAGATGTTCAAGGAAGCAATCCTGCCCAGCATCGGAAGGCGGACAAGCACGTCACAGTGCTCGCGAACCAATCGCCGCAAGCCGTCATGCTCCCCACCGAAAACCAGCGCCACTGGCCCCTTATAGTCATAATCCGTCCAGTCACGAGTGCCCGCGGCATCGACACCTATGACCCACAACTTCCGTTCCTTCAGTTGATCTATAGCAGTTACCAGATTCTTCACGCGTACTACAGGAACATATGCGGACGCTCCCGCTGAAGCCTTGATGACAGCGGCGCTGAGCGGCGCCGAATGCCTCTCCGGAACCACGACGCCTGCGACACCGCATGCTTCCGCGGTGCGGATTACAGCGCCGAGATTGTGCGGATCTTCAACACCGTCGAGTACTACAACGAGGGGCCTGTCGGACTTGAAGAGAATCTCAAATGGAGCGTACTCAATTTTTCCAGCGACTGCGATCACGCCCTGATGGATTTCGCCGGAAGCCATCCTGTCAAGCGCGGTGCGGTCTTCAATGCGTACCGGAACGCCGCGCTCTCGCGCAATAGAGACAATCTCCTTGAGCTTACCGGAATGAACGGCGCGTGAGACGTGAATGCGCTCGATTGGCTGGTTATCGGAAGCCAGCGCTTCATAAACGGCGTGAACACCACGTATCAGGTTGTCAGGCTGCCTGGATTCCGGCGGACGGCTCCCTGGAGCGGTGGGGGAAAAGCGAACTCGTGGCATTACCCTAAGAATACCAACGCAACTGCTTCCGCAGCGATGGCTTCCTCACTCCCCACTATTCCCAGATGTTCCATCGTCTTGGCTTTGACGTGGACGTTATCTGCCGGAATCCCGAGCACCTCTGCGATTCTGGCCTGCATTGCGGGAAAGTGCGGAAGCAGTTTTGGTCTTTCCGCGAGAATATTCGAATCGATATTTCCGATCTCGTAGCCTTTTTTCCGGATGAATTCGGCGGTCTTCTGCAGGAACTGCATGCTTGAAGCGCCCTTGAGACGATCATCCGTGTCCGGGAACATTTGACCGATATTGCCGAGACCGCAGGCGCCCAGCAAAGCGTCTGTGATTGCATGGCTCAGCACATCACCATCCGAATGGCCGATGAGCCCCTTCTCGTGCGGAATCTCGATGCCTCCGAGTATCAGAGAGGTGGCTGGTCCCAGGCGATGCAGGTCGTATCCAATGCCAATCCTGAATTTCACTGACGTGCTCCCAGCTTTTCTTCGTCAAGAAACGCGCGGGCAAGCGTCAAATCAGAAGGACGAGTGATCTTGATGTTGCGTTCGGATCCTCGAACAATCGAAACCGGATGTCCCATCCTCTCGACCAGACTCGATTCGTCCGTCCCATAGTATTCGTCTTTTCGTGCCGACTCGAACGCCTTCTTCAAGACTTCGAGGCGGAACACTTGTGGCGTCTGGGCCAGAACGAGGTGTTCCCGGGTCAGAGTCAATTCGATGAGTTCTCTCTCGACCTGCTTCACCGTATCCACGATGGGTATCGCGAGAATAGCAGCACCCCGGCGCTCCGCTTCGAGAACGACGCTCTCGATTTCTTCGAGACTGACAAAGGGACGGACCGCATCGTGGACTGCGACAATGGTCGTGTCCGGACGCAGATGTTTCAGCCCGATGGCAACAGAATCCTGGCGCCGCTCACCGCCCTCGACAACAACCACGGATTTTCGAAATCCCGCGGCGGCAACCAGAGCGCGGACTTCGTCCACCGATTCTCGAGGCGCGATAACGACGATGTGGTCGATCACGCCGGATGCGTCGAATTTTCGTATGGTGTGAATGACGATCGGCGTCTCGTCCAGGGTGAGAAGTTGTTTGGGCCGATCCGCTTTCATGCGTCGTCCGGCTCCGGCTGCGGCAATGATGGCTCCGACTTTCATAAGAAAATTTTAGCCGCGGACTGGAAGATTCCAGCCGGAAGAAGGACCTTGAACTTCAGGTTTTTCCTCCGCCTTGACCTTCCGGGCCGCGGCTCTTGAGATCTAGTGCGATACCTCGGTAGGCGCCTGGCGCTCGGGACGCGCTTCAGCGCTGTTTCGTTCGTCACGCGCCTGCGCATGGGCCGTGTCGCCGCGTTTCTCCTCGTACCGGCCGAAGATCATCTTTCCGGCCGTAGTCTGAAGCACGCTTGTGACTGAAGATTCGACAGTCTTGCCGATCATCTTGCGCGCGTTGTCCACAACAACCATTGTGCCGTCGTCGAGGTAGGCAATCCCCTGATTGAATTCCTTGCCCTCTTTGAGAATAAATACCTTCATCACCTCTCCGGGCAGGTATACAGGCTTCAGGGCATTCGCGAGTTCATTGATGTTCAATACTTCGACGCCGCGAAGCTGCGCCACCTTATTAAGGTTGAAATCGTTGGTCACGATCTTGGCGTCCATCTCCTTCGCAAGCTCGATCAGTTTCATGTCGACTTCCCGAACCTGAGGGTAATCATTCTCGACAAACTGCACGGTCAGGTCGGACATCTTCTGGATGCGCTGGAGAATATCCAGCCCCCGGCGACCGCGATTGCGTTTCAGCGTGTCGGCCGAGTCGGCTACCTGCTGGAGTTCACGCAGTACGAAATGCGGAATGACAAGAATGCCGTCGATGAAACCGGTTTCACAGATATCCGCAATGCGCCCGTCGATGATTACGCTCGTATCGAGAATCTCATAGGACTTCTTCGCCGGGCGCTCTCCTCCGAAAATGCCGCCCAGCGCCGACAAATTCAGCAACTCGCCCTTATTTGCGCCAACTACCAGACCGACGTACGTCATGAGAAACAGAATGAAGAGCTTGATGAATGAGAGCGAGCTTGTGTCGAATGCGGTGTCGGTGAGAAGGTCGCTGATGAGGCTGGCCCCTACAATTCCCAGTATCGAGCCGATCGCCGCGCCTATCAGGCGTTTCAGCGTGGCTCGCTTCAATCGATGCTCGAAATAGATGATGCCTATGGCGCTGGCGAGCCCCAATATGACTGTATAGATTCCCTGAAATCCGAAGGGGCGAATGAAATACGCGGCAAGCGTCAGCGTGATGGCAAAAATCAACCGAACAACGACAATGTCGAGTAAGTAATCCTGCTCCTTACCCGTGACCTCCGTAGATACCCGTGCCGGAGGCGCTGTTTTCGTGTCTTTTCCTCTCATGGCCCACCTGGCTAGAACTCGACTGTCTCAAAAAACCGACAGTTCTACCTTTCGGCGCAGATTATAAATAACTGATATCAATAAATATATGGGAATCTACGGTTGGATGGGATCAGCCTTCAAAGAAGCCTGCCTGCGCTTCCTGCAGATTCCGAACCTGTACCGTCTCCATCCCTGAAGGCACATCGTCAGAAAGCGGCTGCATGGGAATGACGCCTCGCTTGAACCCAAGGGCGTGGGCTTCCTTGAGGCGGATTTCCGGAAACATCGCCGGTCTGACCTCTCCACCCAGACCCACTTCGCCAAATAGCAGCGTAGATGGAGCGATGGGGCGGTTGAACAAGCTGGACAGGATGGCGCCCACGATTCCCAAGTCAGCCGCCGGCTCCTCCACCTGCAGGCCGCCTACGACGTTCAAGTAAATGTCCTGGTCCCATAGATTGACGCCCAGGCGCTTCTCCAGAACGGCACAAAGTAACGAAAGCCTCTGGGGATCCACACCAGTGGCCAATCGGCGCGGGGTTCCAAAATGGGTGCGGGACACCAGCGCCTGGACCTCAACAAGAAGCGGGCGGGAACCCTCCATGCAACAGAGCACGGCTGAACCGGGACTCATCGTCTCAGAGTGGGAAAGAAACAGGCCCGAGGCCTTCTCGACAGCTCGAAGGCCGGACGACACCATTTCGAAAATACCCAGCTCGTTGGCAGGACCGAAACGGTTCTTGATCGTACGAACAATGCGGTGGGGGTGCTGCCTTGGACCCTCGAAATAGAGCACTGTGTCCACGATGTGCTCGAGCGCCTTAGGGCCGGCGATGGAGCCGTCTTTCGTGATGTGCCCAATCAGAAACACAGGCACGTGATTTTTTTTTGTCCAGAAAAGTAGCCGGGAAGCGACCTCTCGCACCTGCCCGATGCTGCCGGGCGCCATCTCGAGTTTTTCGCTGAACGTGGTCTGTATGGAGTCAATTATTACCGCCCTGGCGTTCAGGTTCTCCGCCGCGGCGAGAATTTTCTCGATCGACATCTCGGCATATACGTGCAACCGGCTCGCCTGCACGTTGAGGCGCTCTCCGCGCATCCGAATCTGTTGCGGGGACTCCTCGCCCGAGGCGTAAAGAACTGTTGATGTGGCCGCCAGACGCGTTGCAACATCCAGCATCAGGGTCGACTTGCCAACGCCGGGATCACCGCCAAGGAGAACCAAAGCTCCAGCTACTAAGCCACCGCCGAGAACACGATCGAATTCAGCCAATCCGGTAGCAAGGCGAGGAGTTTCGACGCCGGTAATCTCACTGAAGGGGATTGGAGCGGAATCCCAGGAGGGCAGCACTTCCGAGGCCGCGGTGATTTTTTCCTCAACGAACGTATTCCACTGCTGGCACGACGGGCATCGGCCGATCCATTTTGGAGATGCGTGGCCACACTGTTGGCAGGTGTATTGGATCTTGAGCTTCATAGACCAGTGGTATCACTGTAAATCCATCAGTGTTTCGAAGCGGGTAAATTCCCTCAGGAAAGCGAGTTTTACAATGCCGGTGGGACCATTACGTTGCTTTGCAATGACCAGTTCGGCGAGACCTGAATTTTCTTCAGAGGGCTTGTACACTTCCTCGCGGTAAATGAACATCACCACATCGGCGTCCTGCTCAATTGAACCGGATTCGCGCAAATCCGAAAGCTGCGGTTTATGATCGCCCTGCCGTTGTTCAGGAGCGCGGCTCAACTGTGATAGCGCGATCACAGGCACCTGGAGCTCCTTAGCGAGGGCCTTGAGCCCCCGCGAAATGCCTGATATCTCCTGGTTGCGATTCTCGGTCCTGCCGTAACCCGACATCAATTGAAGGTAATCGACGATGACCATGCTCAGGCCGTGCTCGGCTTTAAGGCGGCGGCACTTGGAGCGCATTTCCATGACGGTAAGAGTGGAAGAATCATCGATGAAGATTGGCGACTGCGTCGTCTTTCCAAGCGTATCGATGAGCTTTCTGAATTCGTCCTTGCCGAGATAGCCCGTGCGTACCTTATGGGCGTCGACGCGCGCTTCGGCGCACAGAAGCCGCATCAGCAACTGCTCTTTGGACATTTCGAGACTGAACATGCCAACGGGCTGCGCCTTGTGGAGTGCCACGTTCTGCGCAATGTTCAGGCACAATGCCGTCTTTCCCATCGAAGGGCGAGCGGCCAGAATTACAAGATCGGACGGTTGAAAACCCGAAGTCATTCGATCGAGATCGCGAAAACCCGTCGCGACGCCCGTGATCATCTCCCTTTCGGTATAGAGCTTTTCCAGCAGGCGCGTCGCCGGCAACTCCATGTCCTTGACCGACACGAAACCCGTCCTGATGCGTTTCTCCGACAGGCTGAATAGAGACTGTTCGGCTTTATCCAGGATTTGCTCGGCGTCTTCAGCCTGGTCGAAACATTCGGCCATGATCTTGCCTGTGGCATCGATCATCTGCCGAAACAGGGATTTCTCGCTGATGATTTGGATGTAATGCTCGATGTTAACCAGGTGTGGAATGCCATCAAGGAGGCTGGCCAGATAGGAAATGCCCCCGGCGCTTTCTAGCTGCGACCGCCTGAGCAGTTCCTCCTGGATGGTTATCAAGTCAATGGCTCTCGACTTCTCCATGAGCTCGAGCATCTGTCGAAAAATCACCCTGTGCCCGTTGAGATAGAAGTCTTCGGCACGAAGCGTTTCAATAACGCGATAGTAATTTTCGTTGTTGACGAGGATCGACCCCAAAACGGACTTCTCGGCGTCGATGTTATGAGGAAGAGTGCGTTCGAGAGATTGACGAGACATTAAAACAATCCCGGATTTCGAAATTTGAGATTCGGATTGTAAGGCATATTTGCCGCTTCAATCCGAAATCCAAATCCGAAATCCGGAATTGCTTCGCTAGCCTTCGCTTTCGGGCTCAACTTTCAACTTGACGTGTGCTGTGACGTCCTTGAACAGCCTTATCGGTATGGAAAACTCACCGAGCGACTTGATGTGATCGTCCATGTGGATCTTGCGTTTTTCAATCTGGAAGCCCTTGGCATCGAGCTGCTCGGCCACGTCGGCATTGGTCACCGAACCATACAGGGCGGCATGCTCGCCGACTTTGCGGCGGATCGAAATCTCGACCTTCTCGAGCAGTTCCTTCAGTTTCTCCGCGTCGTCCTTCTGCTTGGCTTCCTTCTTCAACAGGGTATTCCGTTCGTACTCGATAACCTTGAGATTGCCGGGCGTGACCGGATACGCAAGCTTTTTCGGCAACAGATAATTCCGGGCATATCCATTGGCGACTTTCACAATCTGGCCCGCGCGTCCGAGATTCTCGATGGTTTCTCTAAGAATGATTTCCATAAAACCCCTATTCTGTGGCGAACGGAAGCAACGCGATACTGCGCGCCTTCTTGATCGCATCGTTCAACTGACGTTGATGATGTGAGCAGACGCCGGAAATGCGGCGGGGCATGATCTTGGCCCGCTCGGGGACGAACTGCGAGAGCAGCTTGACGTCCTTGTAATTGATTCCGTCAATGCGTTCAACGCAGAATTTACAAACCTTCTTTCTGCGGTAGTACTGTTTTGCCGGTCCTCCGGGTTTGTCCTCTCGTGGTCTTGCCATATTTATATTGCCTCGCCGCCGGCCTGGTCTGCCGTAGCGGCAGCCGCGCCGGAACTTCGCCGGGCTGCCCGTTTCTGTCGATAGTTTTTCATTTTGTCGAGTCGCCGGTTTTCTTCGTCCACACGTACCGTCAGATACTTCAACACCGGATCCATGACACGGAGCCGGCGTTCACACTCGCGAACGACGTCCCCATTTGCCGCGAGTGCGAAAAGGATATAGAAAGCCTCCCGGAATCTCGACACTTCATAGGCCAGCCTGCGCTTGCCCATTTTCTCGATCTTCTGAATCTGTCCACCACCCGAGGTGATCACGCCTTCGATCTGCGTGTTGATCTTGTCGATCTCGTCCTCGGCTGTGTTCGGATTGACGATGAACATGATTTCGTAATTTGCCATTTAGTTTTCCGTTTCTTTATGGCTGCGCCCTGTCGGGCTTGTATTCGCAGCCGCTCATTGTGCCGGTCTCAAATCAATTCCGTTGTATGCGGCCATCGCCTTCTCGATGCCATCTGCCATCAGAGCCCGAACCGCCCCGGCCGCCGTCTCCTCGGTCTTTTCCAAAAGGTCACGATCGCTCTTTGCCACTTTCGACAATACGAAGTCGCGAACACCGCCAACGTCCCGCTCCGGCTGAATACCGACTCGAACCCTCATGAATTCGTCGGTGCCCGCCACGGAAATCAGCGATTTTATCCCATTGTGGCCGCCCGCCGAACCCTTTCCGCGAACTCGAACTCTTCCAAGAGGAAGCGCCAAATCGTCATACACAACGATCAGCGAACCGGCCGTCGCTTCGAAACGTTCGAGCAGAATCGGCAGGACTGCTCCGCTTCGATTCATGTACGTCTGCGGCTCGACCAGCACCACCGTGTCGGGTCCTGAAACGATCCCGGTCGAAATAAGGGCCGGACCGCAACGTTCCCTGATTCGGACTCCCCATTCCGATGCCAACCGCTCGACTACCCGGAACCCCACGTTGTGATAGGTACCCGCGTATTCTTCCCCGGGATTGCCAAGGCCCAGAACAAGCCAGACCAATTCGAATTACTCCGCGGGTCCTTCGTCCTCTTTCTTGCCCTTCTTCACAACTTCCGGCTCTGAAGCAGCGGCTACCTCGCCCTCGGCGGCAGGCGCCGCGGCCGTTGCCACAACTTCCTCCTTCACCGAGACGACGTGAACCACAACCTGATCCGGAGCCTGGAGAATCTTGACCTTTGCATTGACCGGAAATCCGGAAACGCGAAGCGCCTTGTTGATTTCCAGGTCGGTGACATCCAATTCAAGACTCTCGGGAATGTCTCCGGGCAGGCACTCCACTTCTATTTCGCGAAGAACAAGCTCGAGAATTCCACCCCCCACCTTGACGCCGACAGCCTCGCCCTTCGTAACGACAGGCACGGTCACGCGAATTGCCACGTCCATCGCGATTCGGTAGAAATCCGCATGCAGAAAATGTTCCCGGATCGGATCGACCTGCCAGCTCTTCAGAATCGCAGACGTCGGACCGGCGTCCGCGATCTCCAGCTTCAAGATTGAATTGCGGCCGGATTCGGATCGAAGGACCCTCATGAGAACCTTTGGATCAACGGCAACCGCGACGTTATCCCCCTTACCGCCGTACACCACACCGGGAATCAACCCCTTCACACGAAGGCGGCGAGCCGCGTTCTTGCCGCGCTCCTTTCGCGTCTGGGCGCTTACTACAATCTCAGCCATAAATCCTCACTTACCTTTCCTTTTCCTTGATGGCTGCGCCCGATGCCTTAGGTTTCGCGCTATCGCGCTCACGCTTCGCGTCGGGCCTGCATTCGCAGCCGCTCATGTCAAATAAACAAAACGCTGACGGATGTCTCATCGTGGATCGACTGAACGGCTTGAGCGAGAAGGTTGCCCACACTCAACACCCTGATCTTTCCGCATTTCCTCGCATCGCTATGCAGAGGAATAGTATTTGTCACGATGACTTCTTCCAGATTCGAATCCTGAATTCGCCCGACCGCCGGCCCGGACAGCACGGCATGAGTGCAGCAGGCATAGACTTTCGTGGCGCCGTTTTCGAGAAGCGCTTCGACCGTTTTCACCAGAGTACCCGCGGTGTCGATGATATCGTCCACAACCAGACAGGTCTGCCCACTCACGTCTCCGATTACGTTCATCACCTGGGCTACATTGGCTTCAAGGCGGCGTTTGTTGACCATCGCCAACTCCGCGTTAAGCCTCCTGGCGAATGCCCGTGCACGTTCCACGCCTCCGGCATCCGGAGAAACGACGGTAAGGTTCGGTAGTTTCAATTTCTGGAAATACTCGACCAGGACCGGCGCGGCAAACAAGTGATCCACAGGGATGCTGAAAAATCCCTGGATCTGGGGCGCGTGCAGATCCATCGTCAAGAGCCGGTCCGTTCCCGACGCTACCAGCAAATCCGATACAACCTTCGACGAGATCGGAACGCGTGGTTTATCCTTACGATCCTGCCGCGCATAACCGAAGTATGGAATCACCGCCGTAATCCGTTTCGCGGATGCCCGCTTGAAAGCATCGATCATCAGGAACAACTCGAAGTAGTTCGCGTCGACCGGCGGGCTCGCGGGCTGGACGATAAACACATCTGCCCCTCGGACATTCTCGAGAATCTGAAAGTAGATCTCGCCATCGCTGAACCGTGTGGTCGAAGACTGTCCGAGCTCGCACCTGAGATCCTCACAAATCTCTTTCGTGAGCGCCGTATTCGCGCTTCCCGTAAAAATTTTCAGGTCGTTACTCAATTTTCGATCCTCACGAACGGAATGGAACATCTCCGATGGCTGCGCCCTATCGGACTTGCATTCGCAGCCGCTCATCCTTAAAACGATCCGGCAAATCCGGCACCGATGCCGCGACTGG
>CAMBFR010000129.1 GCA_945865815.1 Candidatus Sulfopaludibacter sp. SbA3 | reverse complement strand
AGAAAGAAGAAGGCAGCCTGATGGAAATGTGCAAAACCCTGCTGGGTTTCGCACATTTCCACAGGCACGGCGGCGATGAACTTAAAACAACAAAACCGGACAGATCACTTGCTACAAAAACCGGACATTTCTACTTGCTACCGACAGAGTCGAATTTATTGGCAGGGCGGTCTGCCATCGCTCGTTTTTCCTTTTTTTTATTCAAAATAATGAGGTCCTCATGAATCGTATTGATGCTCCTCTCAAAGAAATCGATCCCGAAATATACGCCGCGATCAAGAACGAAGAACGGCGCCAATCGATGGGACTCGAACTGATTGCTTCGGAAAATTTCACGTACGAAGCCGTCCTCGAATCCACAGGATCGGTGTTCACCAACAAGTACGCTGAGGGCTATCCGGGCCGCCGGTACTACGGAGGCTGTGAGTTCGTCGATGTCGTCGAGAATCTCGCAATCGAGCGCGCCAAAGCCCTGTTTGGCGCGGAGCACGTGAACGTTCAGCCGCATTCCGGCAGTCAGGCGAACATGGCCGTCTACCTGACCATTTTGAAACCGGGCGACACGGTCCTGGGCATGAATTTGTCCCACGGCGGACATCTGACGCACGGCCATCCGCTCAATTTCTCCGGAAAGTACTATCGCATCGTGCCATACGGCGTAAAAAAAGATTCTGAAGTGATCGACTACGACGAACTGGCAAGCCTGGCGCGGCAGCATAAGCCCAGGTTGGTGATTGTCGGGGCGAGCGCCTATCCGCGGATTATCGACTTTGCCGCAATCGCAAAAGTCGCGCAGGAAACCGGCGCCATGATGATGGTCGATATCGCTCATATCGCCGGGCTCGTTGCAGCCGGCCAGCACCCAACCCCTGTTCCCCACGCCGAGTTCGTGACAAGCACGACGCACAAAACGCTGCGCGGCCCGCGCAGCGGGCTTGTAATGTGCCGCGAGCCATTCGCAAAAGATCTGAACCGATCGGTCTTCCCGGAAATGCAGGGAGGACCGCTGGTACACGTCATTGCCGCCAAAGCCGTGTGTTTCAAAGAAGCCGCAACCGACGAATTCCGTACTTACATTAGCCAGGTGGTCCGGAACGCGAAGACGCTGGCAGCGCGAATCGCGAAACGCGGGTTCCGGATCGTGTCGGGTGGAACGGATACGCATTTGATGCTGGTAGACGTCTTTTCAAAGGGTATCGACGGCAAACAGGCCGAAGAAGCCCTCGACAAAGCCAGCATCACGGTCAATAAGAACACTATTCCGTTCGATACAAACCCTCCCGTCAAACCAAGCGGTATTCGGATCGGCACTCCGGCACTGACGACCCGGGGAATGAAGGAACCCGAGATGGAAGCCATTGGTGATTGGATTTCGGACGTGCTGGATGCGATTAATGATGAAGCAGTGCGTAAGAGGGTGAAGAAGGAAGTGGAGACGCTGTGTGAGAAGTTTCCGCTATATCCGAAACGCAGCGGGATCTAGATCGGATGGGGCGTGGTCTGTGACCGCGCCCCATCCAGCGTGCTTACGGTTTCGAGCTCGAAAGGCCCTTGTAGTATTCCTCGACCAGCTTCTTATACCCGGTCGGAATTTCTTCTTCCTGGGCGGAGCGGATGTTTTCCTTCGCCATCAGGAGTTGAAGCGCCCGGCTCAGTTCGAGTTCAACGGACCTGAACGGATCAATGATCTGCTGGGCGAGCCGTTCGATCTCCCGCGGATCGCCGCTGTTGCGAGCCCGCATCTGACCGCGTATGGCGTTCATGATGCGATCCAGGTCCGCAGCAACCGGATTGTCCCGGCCCACCTGATTCCGGATGTCCTGAATCTCGCGCAGCCGCTCTTCCATCTCACGAGTCCATTGACGGATGTCACCGCCACCGCCGCCAAATGGAGCACGTCCAGCCTCCGCACCGGCGCGGTCTGTTCCAACCGGTGATCCATTTCGGCCGCCAAAATTGTCGTTGGCTCCGCCCTGCTGACCACCACCGCCGCCTTGTTGCTGTCCCTGTTGGCCCTCGCCCTGACCCTGACCTTGTTGGCCCTGCTGGCCCTGCTGGCCCTGTTGACCTTGCTGCCCTTGTTGACCCTGCTGACCTTGCTGACCTTGCTGGCCTTGTTGCCCTTGCTGGCCTTGTTGCCCTTGCTGACCTTGCTGGCCTTGTTGACCTTGTTGGCCCTGTTGCCCTTGCTGGTTCTGTTGCTGCTGTTCTTCGAGACGCCGCTGCATGGATTCCAGTCGGCGAATGGTCTCGCTGGTCTGATTCAACGCGTTTTGCAGCCGTCTTTCCTCGGTGTTATTGGCGGCTGTGGCCGCCTGCCCGATCTGCTTTTCAAGATCATTGAGTGCCTGCTCCAGGGCGCGTTCGTTTTGCGCGACATACGGATACAAGCCTTGATTCAACATCTGCTGACCGGCTTGCATCTTGTCTTCCAGCCGGTTGGAACGCATCGAGTTCGCCGCAGCCCGAGCTCTGTTTGCTGCGTCGCGATTCTCCTGGCTTTGTCCAAGAGATTCCAATTCCTGAGCCATGTCCTTTGTTTCAGACGCAACGCCCTGTTTCTGTTGAGTGAGCTCCTGCACCTGGCGTTGTAGATCGTTCTGAGGATTGGTCGCCAGTTTTTCTGCCTGATCGGCGATCTGTCCCTGACGGTCGGCTAGACGCTGCGCCTGCTGCTGCAGTTGCTGCAGCCGCTCGTCCATATTTCCGCCCTGCCCCTGCGAAAGGAGTCGTTGGGCCCGCTGCAGTTGTTCCTGCGCCTGATTAGCTGCCTGCTGCTGTCCCTGCTGGTTGCCGCTGGCCTGCTGTTGCTGCATGTTGCGAGAGGCCTGCTGTAACGCGCGGCTGGCATCGGCCATCTGCGGATCGTTCTGTTCACGGGAGAGTTTTTCCAACTGCCGCGCGAGGCGTTCGGTTTCGCGCTGCAACTCTTCGGCGGCCATCTGGTCGCCGCCACCGCCACCGCCGCCCTGTTGCTGCTGGGCCCGGCGCTGCTGAAGCTGCTGCTGCCGTTGGGCCAGCTCCTTCAGCTTGTCGATGGCTTCTTCAATCTGCTGCGAGTTCTGCTGCATCTCGCCGCGCTGCAGCGTCTCGTATTGATTCTTGTTCTGATCGAGTTCGAGTTCGAACAGATCAGCCAGATCCTCGGCGCTCGAGTTCCGGCCACCACCGCCGCCACCGCCCTGCTGCCCCATCGAAACCTGGATTTCGGTGAAGAGCGCTTCGGCGCGCATCAGATATTGCAACGATTTCTGTTCGTAAACGCGAGCCGCTTCCGGTTGCTCCTTCATGAGCTGCTCGGCGGCCGGACCCATCTGTTCAATGGCCAGCCTGAGGTTCTCCGAAAGCTCCTTGAACTGCCGGTTCTCGCCGCTGAGTCCACGGCGCGCAAGGCGCGTCAGCAATGTCTGCGCCTGCTCGGCCAGTTTGGATTGGCTCTCGCCAACTGCGTGAACGTTGTCAGTCCATTCCTTGGTGGCGTATTTCGCCTTATCGCGGATCAGGTTAAATGTCGCCGCGATAATCTCTTTCTGCCGCTGAGACAGCGCTTCCGCAGAATCGTCCTGCTGGCCGCCGCCACCGCCGCCACCGCCCTGCTGACCTTGCCGATATTCACGGCCAAAGGGCCGGACTTCGATGAAGTAGATGTCCGTGGTCACTGTGTTCGAAGGTCTGCGGGAATCGGTGGCCTTGCCGTAGTAGGTAACAAAGTCGCCGGGCTTCAGATCATATTCTTCAAGGAAGAACGTGTGTGCCGCCGAGATCTCCTTTGGAGCTTCACCCTTGTTGGCGAACATATCGATCTTCTGCTCGGTGCCGCCGTTAACGGAGTAATAGAGTTCCAATGAGTTGACGCCAAAATCGTCTTCCGCACGAAGTTCCGTAAAGACTTCTTCTACCGCCGTTGCCTTGTAGTCGCGGCCGGGCTTCGTGAAGGTAAGAATCGGCTTCTGATCGTCCAAGGCCTCCATCGAATATTCTTCGAGGCTCAAATATTTCTGGCCGTTCGTATTCGTCAGCTCAATCCGGAACGTGGCCGTACGATCGACCGTCACCTTACCCATGGCTCCGCGTTCGCCCGAAGGAGTCAAAGGGATGTTTTTGCCGTCGGCAAATACGAGCCGGCCGCTGGACAGTTGCTGGCTCGCGGTGACGATTACATCGACCACTGTGCCGCGCAGGGCAACCATGTCCGCGGCGTTTTCGTCCTTCTGATCGGCGCGGCCCGTGTAAGCCGGGAAGTGATAAATGTAGTCGAGCTTCTCAACTCGAGGCAGGTCTGCAACGTCGATGGTAAATTCCTTCGACCTGTATCCACCGGCCTCAACAAAATATCGCACCGTTTCCTGCAGGTTGAAGGCCACATGGCGGAAAGTCGGCACGGTCTGCGGGGTGACTTCCATGGTGGATGCCTCCCACTGTGTGCCATTTTGATATCGCAGATGAACCTCTGCCCGCTGGGGATCGAAACCCGGAGTAATGGCTTGAATGACAACGTCGCTTCCGCGGGGAACGGTGGCGTCACCAGGCGTGACCTGAATCTCAAACATATCCGCGGAAGGAGGTTCCATCAAACCCGCCAGAAGCCGCGCGCTTCCGAGCGGAAAGAACAGCGAGGCGATGTAGAGACTGAACAGGACGGCAATCGCAAACACGCCCGTCAACGTGGCGAAAGCGCCGAATTTTCGTTTATTGACCTGCTCGGAGAACTTAACGTTGCGGGTCCTGTCGAGGGCATCCTTAATTAAGAGATGAGCGAAGATACCCTGATCCGGCCGAGGCTTATGGATCGCTTCAACCGCGCTGACCAACCGGTCCTCGAGACCCGGATTTTTTTCCTCAACGAAACGCGCCAGTTGCGCATCTGTCGGCGGACGGCGCAATGGCAGGACAAGGGCTTTCACGATCGTGAACACCGTTGCCCCAATGAGACCGAACCGGAGGCTTATGAGTGCCCACGCGGGAATGGTGCTCGAATTCGCGAGCCAGACCCCAACGAGAATCGACGCAACCAGGACTCCCAGGACCCAACTCAGTCCCCTGACCCAAAGAAACGCCTTCCACTTGTTTCGTACAAACCCAATCTTACGAAGCAGTTCCTCGTTTGGTCTCATATGTTCTCCTGTTCGCGATATATATTTCCGCGATACCGGCCAATAAAGCAATCAATAAAAGATACCACCAGGTCATTTGCTGCCTGGCGTACTCTTCTGCGCTGTCCTCGGTAAACAACCCAGCCTGCTGGGTTTCACCCTGAGTCCGCTTCACGCTCGCGAACAAGTCGTCTGGTGGCATGCGTTCGAGATTGCCTTCCGCAGATGGCGAATTCACGGCAACCATCTTTGAATCGGGTCCGATGCGTACTTCATAAAATCCGGGCGCTTCAGGGCTGAAGAACCGCTGCTGTCCGGGACCCAGGTCTCCAAGCGCCTGACGTCCGCCGTCCGGATTGATGACGGCTGCCGCGGCAGCTTCCAAACCACCAGTCACGGGAATGCCTTCGCCTAGCGCATACCATCCGCGCACTTCGCTGTATCGCGAAAGGTAAGTCACCATCTCATGAAAAAGCGGCAGGAAAGATGGCTTCAGGGGCAGGTCGTTCCACCGGTTATCGACCGTAGAACTGAACACAAGAAGACCACGGTCTGCATCCGATGATTCGATGATTGCCGGCGATCCATTTTCGAACTTCGCCAGAACGGTACTTCCTTCCTTCGGTTCGACCTCTGCGTACGCCAGGAACTGCGCGGTATTCAGCCCCAGGGTTGAAGCCTTTTCAAACGGCGCGAAGATCGGATGATTTCGAACGTAGCTCGTCACCGAGTAGAAGGGCTGTCCGCGGTCTTTCCCAACGAAGATCTTCTGCGTCAGGCGAACAGGCAATTTTGCGAATCCGTTCCACCAGCCCGCGTCTGCCTGATCTCCCAGAATGATCAGCTGTCCCTGTCCCGTCTTTCTCAGTTCATCCATGCGGTCCCGAATGGAGTCGCTGAGCCTCGGAACATCGTTGACAATAACGACCTGGTGGTTGGCAACTTCCTGAGCGGTCGCGTTCTGCGCCTGGATGATTTTCAACTGGTACGGCAATTCCACCGCCGATGTATATGCCTGCCGCAGGAAGAAACTCTGATTTCGCCGTCCTGAGTCGATGACCAGGACACTGAGCTTTTCCCGGCGATCAATAGTAAAAAGAAAATCGTTGTCTGTCGGCAGCGGATCCTGCGTGTCGAGTCGAATCCTTCCTTTAGAGAAACCCAGGGGCAGATCGAATCCGGTGAACTCGGCGAGCGTCGTGGAATTCGGAGGGACTTCAACGGTTCTCTTTCCCGCTTCTCTCTCGTTGATACTGACCGATACAGGCACCGTCACCGATTGATCCTTCCGGTGATTGTGAATCCTGGCAACGACGCGACCAGCATATGTCCTGGAAAAACTCATTGCGTCGACAGCGGCATTGTCGATGCCCACATTTGTGGAATTATCCAGGCCGAGATCAACGGCTTCTATCGCCACATCGGTCCCGATCATACTTTCGCGGCTCGACCGGTTCCAGCCATTGCGCTGGAAATCGGAGATCATCACCAATTGCTTCTGCCGGCCGGCAAGCTGGCCGAACAAACGATCCGCCAGCGTGAATGCCTCGTAATATTTCGTTCCCGCGTAAGACGGCTCGAGCGTATCGATCGCGGCCTTCAGAGCATTCTTGTCACTGGTCGGCATGGCCAGAACCGTTGCCTTGTCATTGAACGCGATTACGCCCATCTGGTCTCCGGCGGCCATTGCGTCAATGCGTTGCCCTGCTTCGCTCTTCGTTCTTTCGAAGTTCGTGCCGTACCGCATGCTGTAAGAATTGTCGATCAGCAGTACGGTTCCGCGGTTCTCGCCCGCGGTCGCGTCCTGCGAAGTTTCCTGCGTAAAGTACGGGCGCGCGAACGCGCCGACCAGGAATGCAATGATGAGCAGGCGCAGGATGAGGAGCAGCAAATTCTTCAGAATCTGCTGCCGTATTGCCGCCTTCGGCACTCTTAGCAGGAACATCAGCGAACTGAACTGGACGATTTCTGATTTTTCCCGGCGAACCATGTGAATCAATACCGGAATCGCCAGGGCCAGTGCGCCGAACAGGAAAAATGGATTCAGTATATTCATTGAGTCTTGGCCCTTGCCGCCAGATATGTGAACAAACCGAGATCCAGCGGCTTGGAAGTATTCATCAGCACGTAATCAATCCGCGCGCCCGCAAGTTCCTTGCGGATCGTGGCCATGTGATCTTCGAGTATTTCCAGGTACTTCGTGCGCAGATAGTCCGGAATAACATGCATCTTGCGCTTCGTTTCCAGATCTTCGAACTGTGCCGCTTCGTCAAACGGGAAATTCAGCTCGAAGTCATCCATGATGTGGAAAACGATGATGTCGTTTCCCTTGGATCGAAGCGCCTTCAATCCCGCAATGATGTTTTCCGGTTCGTCGTACAGATCGGATATCAGCACGATAATGCCGCGCCGCTTCAACAATTCGGCCAGATACCGCAACGGTTTCTTGAACTCCGTCGTCTGGCTGGGCACGACATTCTCGATCGTCTTCAGAATGTTGATCAACTGGCCGGACCGGCGGCTGGCAGGAATATGCGCCCGCACCTCGGTATCGAACGTCAGCAGGCCGACGCCGTCACGTTGGTGATAGGAAAAGTAAGTGAGGACCGCGGCGAGGATGCGTGCATAGTCGATCTTCTTCACTTCACCCGAGCCGTAGTTCATTGAACCGCTGACGTCGAGGAGGATCAAAACCCTGGTGTTGGTCTCACCCTCGTAGAGTTTGATGTAAAGCTTGTCCGAACGTGAATAGACGTTCCAGTCAATACGGCGAAGATCGTCGCCGGGCATATACTGCCGATATTCGGCAAAATCCACGCTGAAACCCAGATAGGGCGAGCGGTGCAGCCCCGAAACGAATCCTTCGACAACCGCGCGCGCAAGCAACTCAAGGTTCTGAATCTTCATCAGAACCTTCGGATCGATAAAACGATTAGCAGGTCTGTCGACGACAGGAGTACTCATTTATGCCTATGCTGGATTTCATCAGTCCTTGATTAAAGTCCTTAATTAGTCCTTAATTCCCGATTTCGGTACAGGCACTACTTCCAGCAGCCTCCTGATGATCTCTTCCGACTTGATGCCTTCCGACTCGGCGTGGAAGTTCGTCAGAAGGCGGTGTCGCAGCACCGGAAACGCGAGCGCCTGGATATCTTCGACGGCAACGTTGTAGCGGCCGTTCATCAGGGCCCTGGCCTTGGCACCTAAAATCAGGAATTGACCAGCGCGCGGGCTTGCGCCGTAATTGAGGTACTGCTTCACAAAGTCCGGAGGATTGGCCGCCGAAGGACGACTCGCGCGAGCAATCTGTACTGCATACTTCATCACGGATTCGGCTACGGGCATTTTCCGAACAAGCCGCTGGAAGTCGATAATTTCCGGACCGCTGATTGTTTTTAAAAATTCCACCGAACGCAGCGACGTAGTCTGGCTCACGACCTGAATTTCTTCCTCTTCCGACTGATAGTCGATGAGAATGTTAAACATGAACCGGTCGAGTTGCGCTTCCGGCAACGGATAGGTTCCCTCGAGTTCGATCGGGTTCTGAGTGGCAAGCACATAGAAGGGCTTTTCCAGAATGTAGGTATTGCCCTCGATCGAAACGGACCCTTCCTGCATGGCTTCAAGCAACGCAGACTGGGTCTTGGGCGGTGTGCGGTTGATTTCGTCCGCAAGAATAATGTTGGCGAAAATCGGACCCTTCACGAAAACACGCGAGCGGTGCCCCGTAGCCTTGTCTTCTTCAATGATTTCGGTTCCGGTTATATCCGCGGGCATCAAGTCAGGCGTGAACTGAATTCTTTTGAAATTAAGATGCAGCACCCGCGCCACGGTCGCAATCAACAATGTCTTTGCAAGGCCAGGCACGCCGGTGATCATCGAGTGGCCGCCGGTCAGCAGCGACATCATGACCTGATCCACAACCTCGGCCTGGCCGACAATGATCTTGCGGATTTCCTTATCGATCTTTTTCAGCTCAATATGAAACCGTTCAATAGTCTCTAGTTCCTGCTGTTGTTCAACGCTGGTTTCCACGATTACCTACCTCGTATTTTGAGTAAGAGTTCCAGAGCCGGCTCATATGATGGCGCGATCTCCAGGCTTTTAAGAACGTTGCTGCGCGCCTGGTCCCGCCTGCCTTCGCCAAAGTTCGCCTCGGCAAGACGGTAATAAGCGCCGGCGCGGTCAGGAGCGTTAAGGGCAATCAGGGTTTCATACTCCCGCGCTGCAGCGGCGTACTGCTTCTGACCAATCAAAATTTTTCCAAGCTTGTCATGGGCCTCCATGTCGAGAGGCCGGATATAAACGGAACCTTCAAGGGCCTGGCGCGCGCCGGACACATCACCGCTCTCCTCGAGAAGCCCGGCCAGCTTCATGAACGAATCGTAACTGACTTCGGAGTACGTCGTGTATTTCTTGAGAACATCGATCGCCGCCTGCTTGTTGCCCTTCTTCAAGTACGCTTCGGCCAGCGGTTCATACGGATTGTGTTCGTCGGTATACTCCGGATACATCTCGACGGCGCGATCAAGCACTTCAATCGCTTTGTCGATTTCGCCCTTCTCGAGGGCTTCCTCTCCAGACGTGATCAACTCACCGAAGACCTTGGATTCGATCGACTGGACTCGATCGTCAACCCATGCAAGAAACTGCTTGTCGAATTCTTCCACGCCGAGATTGAGCGCCTGCCGGAAAACCTCGGGCGTCGTGCGTCCTTCCTTATAAAGCAGCAACATCCTGCGGATTGCCGGGAATCCAAATTTCTCCTCAACGTACTCGGATACAAGCGACGCCTGGTAATAGGACACCAGCACCTGCTCGGGAAACTTGGGACGAATAAAACCGTCGTTCAATTCGGCAATCGGCAACAGCTTCTTGTCCTTGATCGCCTGCAGATATTCCAACTTCAGGTCATCGCCCCAGCCCGGAAACGCCTTGCGTTCTTCGAACACCGACAGGCCTTCGGAAAACCATCGTGGGATCTTGTGATCGGTCATCTGCAGCGTAATGACGTGCATGAATTCGTGCCAGAGAGTGCTGCCCCAGTTGAAGCTATCCGGCGGCCGCGCCGACGGAGAATCCATGACGACGACTTTCCCAAAGCACACACCCAAAGCGCCAAGACCCGGCAGCCCCAGCGTCCTCACCGCGAAATCTCCGTGGTCCGGGAACATTTCGAACACTATCGGAGCTTCGGGTCTAAATTCGTACTTCGCGCTGAGATCTTTGTAAGCCTTCTCCAGCAGATCGGTGACGTATGGACGAAGCTGGGCGCTCTCCTTCTTGTGGAGCATGACGTTGAAATTCGTGGTCTGAAATCGGTCAAAATTCACAAAGCTGTCCAGCAGCGTGAGCGTGTTGACGTTCCACACATTAAACTTGTCGCCCTCGAAGGCCTTTTCCAGCATCTCCTTG
>CAMBFR010000128.1 GCA_945865815.1 Candidatus Sulfopaludibacter sp. SbA3 | reverse complement strand
CCCCCACAGGTAGAACGAAAAGCGTACAGCGGGCGTAGTCCCCAATTACCCTATAGTCCCGCCTGCTGCTTCAACTTGTCGGCCTTATCGGTCTTCTCCCAGGAAAACTCGGGTTCGTTGCGGCCGAAGTGGCCGTAGCTGGCGGTCTTTTTATAGATTGGCCGCCGAAGGTTCAGCGATTCGATAATTCCCCGCGGTGTGAGCTGGAAATTCCCGCGGATGAGTTCGGAAATCTTGTCCCCGGATACTTTGCCGGTGCCGAACGTATCGACCAGCACGGAAACAGGATCCGCGACGCCGATCGCGTAAGCGAGCTGAATTTCGACGCGATCCGCGAGGCCCGCGGCAACGACATTCTTGGCAATATAGCGCGCCATGTAGCATGCCGATCGGTCCACCTTCGTCGGATCTTTCCCCGAGAACGCTCCACCACCGTGCCGCCCCATTCCGCCGTAGGTATCGACAATGATCTTGCGTCCGGTCAGGCCGCAATCGCCCTGCGGACCGCCGACGACAAAACGTCCGGTCGGATTGATGTGATACTTCGTGTTTGCATCCATAAGATGCTGAGGTAAGGTGGGTTTAATGATGTGCTCGATGATCTCTTCACGAAGCTGCGCCGTGTTGACATCCGGCGAATGCTGAGTCGATATGACAACCGTATCGACGCGAACGGGCTTTGCGCCGTCGTACTCCACGCTCACCTGCGACTTGCCGTCGGGCCGCAGAAAATTCGGAACGCCGGCCCTGCGGGAATCGGCCAGGCGCTTGGTGAGCTTGTGCGCCAGAAGTATGGGCATTGGCATCAGCTCGGGCGATTCGTTGGTGGCGTATCCAAACATGAGACCCTGATCGCCCGCGCCGCCGGTATCCACACCCATGGCAATATCCGGAGACTGCGTATCGACCGAGCACATGACCGCGCACGTCTTGTAGTCGAAACCGTAGCTCGCGTCGGTGTAGCCGATTTCTTTGACGGTTTCGCGCACAATCGCCGGATAGTCCACATGGAACTTTGTAGTGATTTCACCGGCGACGATAGCAACGCCGGTGGTAACCATCGTTTCGCAGGCCACGCGGCCCATCGGATCCTGGGCCAGAATGGCGTCCAGAACCGCATCGGAGATCTGGTCGGCCAGTTTATCGGGATGACCCTCTGTAACTGATTCAGAAGTAAATAGATGTCGATTATTGCTCAAGGGAGCTCCTCCTGGAATGATCGCCTCAAAAGAGGCCATTCAGCATAGCTCAAGTCAGGCGCGCGGGTGATATCTTTTGTAGACTTCCTTCAGTCTTTCCCGAATCACGTGCGTGTAGATCTCCGTGGTCGATATGTTGGCGTGACCGAGCATGAGTTGAACCGCCCGAAGGTCGGCGCCCCGATCGAGCAGATGCGTCGCAAAAGAATGGCGCAGCACGTGTGGCGTCAGTTTTTTCCGGATGCCGGTTTTCAGCCCGTATGCTTTCAGGATTTTCCAGAATCCCATTCGGGTCATCGGACCGCCCCGGTAACTCAAGAACAGATAATTGGTCGGCTTTCGGGGACGGCGCGACTTCAGGTAGTCGGCCACGGCCTGGGCCGCGGACTCGCCCAGCGGCACGATCCGCTCCTTATCGCCCTTCCCTACACATCGTACAAAACCGGCCTCGATGTTGACTCCATCCACCTTCATGCCGATGAGTTCGGAAACCCGCAAGCCCGTCGCATAAAGAACCTCCAGCATGGCGCGGTCGCGCGGCCCCCAACGCGATTCCGTCAATGGACCGGCAAGCAACCGGTCGACCTCCTCCAGGCTCAGCACGTGTGGCAGCGCCTTCCACCATTTCGGCAGGTCGACGTTGGCGGTCGGATTCACCTCGGCGGCCTTCTCGAGGATCAGAAACTTGTGCAGGCCCCGCACCGCAGCAAACGCACGCGCCGCAGAACGCGGCTTGAGCTTTCGCTCGTACAGGAATCTCAGAAACCCGGAAACATCCACCGGCGTAACCTGAAGCAGGGCTGTTTCGCCCAGGTGCTCCAGGTACATCGCAAGATCGTGCTCATAGGCCGCGAGGGAATTGCCGGCGAGGCCTTTTTCGATTCGCAGGTAAAGAATGAAGCGTTGAATCCACTCGCGGTTAATCACTGGTTACTCGATACGCTTGCCGCGCCTTCGAACCACGTCCATCAGTTCGCCCAGTTCCCGTGCGCCGGCCAGATAGACAACCCCAAAATACGTGGTGGCGCCGATCGCAATCGTCACAGCCAGAGCGAAGATCTGCCGCGGCAACTCCTGCCCGAAATAGAAGCCCGGCCAATTGATGAGCGCGATCGTCACCACGCCCAGCGCGAGCGACGCCGCCAGGAATTTGAGAAATGAAGACATGATTCCGCGAACGCCGTACGATCCGTGCCGCCTGTAAAAGATCACCATGAGGGCAAGGGAGTTGAACAGGGCCGATAGCGTGGTTGCCAATGGGGGGCCGCCATTCTCCAGCGGCCGAAAAAACACAAAGTTCAGGCCCGCATTCAGGAACATCGCGATGAACGCAATCTTAACGGGCGTCCTGGTGTCCTGAAGCGCGTAAAACGCCGGGACAATGATCTTCACCATTGAAAAAGCGGGCAGGCCCAGGGCGAAGAACAGCAATGCCCAGGTTGTCAGCGCGGTCGACTGAGCGTTGAAATTACCGTGCTCAAAGAGCACCTCGATGATGGGCTGACGAAGCGTGATCAAACCGACTGTGGCGGGCACCGTAATGAAAAGGATAAGGCGCGCTCCGAAATTCAGGGTTGTCTTCATTTCGTCGATGCGGTTCTCCGCCGCCTGACGCGACAGCATCGGAAGGATCGCAGTGGAAAGGGCAATCGCATACCCTCCGAGCACAAGCTCCATCACGCGGTCTGCAACGTAGATGGATGTGACGCTGCCCTCTTCGAGAAACGACGCAAAAACACTGTCCACGAAGACATTCACCTGCACGATGCCGGCCCCAAACACGACCGGCGCCATCAGGGCCGCCGCCCGCCGGACTCCGGGATGCCTGAGATCCAGCCTCGGGCGGAACCGCCAGCCGGCTTTCCACAATGACGGAAGCTGGATCGCCAGTTGCAGCACGCCGCCGATCAATACGCCAATGGCCAGGGCGACAGACGGCTCCGTGAACCGGCCCGCGAAAAACGACATCACAATGATGCTGATATTCAACAGCACCGGAGCGAACGCCGGCGCAGCGAACTTCTGGAAGCTGTTCAGCATGCCCATCGTGAGAGCCGACAGGCTGATGAAAAAAATGTATGGAAAGATGATGCGATTCAGAAACGCCGTGAGTTCGATCTTCCCCGGCGTGTCCCCGAAGCCCGAGGCAAACAGCAAGACGAGTTGAGGCGAGAAGACAACGCCGAGCATGGTGATGGCGGCCAGAAGCACGGTCATGACGGTCAGCATGGAATTGGCGAATTTCCACGCCTCTTCCCGTTTGTCCTCGGCGAGGTACCGGGAAAAAACCGGAATGAATGCGGCGCTCACCGCGCCTTCGCCGACCAGCCGCCGGAGCAGGTTTGGAATCCTGAAGGCAATGGTGAATGCATCGGCCGCCAGGGTGGTGCCTAAGAGAAAAAGTTGCCGCTGATCGCGGAGGTACCCAAAAATTCGGCTTAGAAAGGTGAAACCAGTGATGATCGAGGCGGATCGGATCAGGTGTCGGTGTTCGCTCATGGACCGGTTCAAGTGTACCATCTGGTGGGAAAAGCTGTGGGCGCGGGGCTTCAGCCCCGTGCAAAGTTCCAGAAACTTTCTGTTTGATCCTGGCACGGGGCTGAAGCCCCGCGCCCACAGGTAGACTGAAAACGCGGAGGCATCTATGAAACTCAGCGAAATTGCGGCGCGACTGGGTTGCGCCCTGGTGGGCGACGGCGGCGTGGATATAACAGGGGTTGTCGGAATCGAGGAGGCCGGCCCGGGGCATATTACGTTCGTTTCGAACCCGAAGTATGCGTCACAGGCGCGGACGACGCGGGCCTCCGCAGTGATCGTGTCCCCGGACTTCCCCGGCCTTTCAACACCCACATTGCGCCACGAGAACCCCTACCTGACTTTCGCAAAGGCAATTGAGCTCTTTTACAAAGCTCCGGCCCGGATGCCCGGCGTCGACAGCGCCGCGCGCGTATCGCCCGGAGCCAGCATTGGCGAAGGCGGGTCGATCGGACCGTTCGTCGTGATTGAAGACGACGTCCGGATTGGAACCCACTGCACCATTCACCCTTTCGTTCACATCCGGCAAGGCGCCCGCATCGGCGACAACTTCACGGCGCACGCCCACGTATCGGTTCGCGAGTTTTCGGTTCTCGGCAACAATGTCACGCTGCAGGACGGCGCGAAGATCGGATCCGACGGGTTTGGATACGCGAAACAGGGCGACAAAACCTATTACAAGATCGTTCAGTCCGGAATCGTCGTGCTCGAAGACGATGTTGAAGTCGGCGCCAACGCCACAATCGACCGCGCCACGATCGGCGAAACCCGCATCCGGCGAGGCGCAAAGGTCGACAACCTGGTCCAGGTCGGCCACGCGTCGGATGTGGGCGAAAACACGCTGTTGTGCGCGCAGGTTGGACTGGGCGGGAGTTCGAAAATCGGAAGAGACGTCATTCTGACCGGGCAGGTCGGTGTTGCCGGACATCTGGAAATCGGTGATGGCGTGGTTGCAACCGCCCAGACAGGCATTCCGAATTCCGTGGAGGCCGGCAAGGTGATCTCCGGCTACCCGGCAATCGAGAACCGCGACTGGCTCAAAAGCTCGGCATTGTTTAAACGCCTGCCCGAACTGCTGAAGCGAATCGAAGCCCTGGAGAAGGCCTCTCCCCAATCTGCTGGCGCCACATCGCGTAATACAGGCCTTTAAGATCGAGCAGGTCCTGGTGGCATCCGGATTCCACGATCCGGCCGCGCTCAAGAACGAAAATGCGGTCCGCGTGAAGGACTGTCGACAGGCGATGGGCGATCAATATCGTGATGAGGTCCTTTCGCATGGACACATCGCGAATCGTCTCGCTGATCTCCTCTTCCGTGAGTGAATCGAGCGAAGACGTCGCCTCATCGAACACCAGCAGGTTCGGCCGCCGCAGCAGGGCGCGCGCTATCGACAATCGCTGCTTCTCTCCTCCCGAGACCTTCACGCCGCCTTCGCCAATGACCGTGTCCAGCCCCTTTTCGGCGCGGGCCAGCAGACTTTGGCAAGCCGCTTTGCGCAGCACATCGAGGCACTGCTCGTCCGTGGCGTTGGGACTCACAAACAGGAGGTTTTCACGGATAGTTCCGGAAAATAACTGCGTGTCCTGCGACACCATGCCGATGCGTTCGCGTAACTGGTCGAGATCGATATCATTGATGGAAATCCCGTCGTAGCGAACGTCGCCGCCCTGTGGACGGTACAGTCCCACAAGGAGCTTCACGAGAGTCGTCTTGCCGGATCCCGAAGGTCCGACAAATGCGACAGTCTCGCCGACTCCGGCATCGAATGAAATACCGTCCAGCGCGTTCGTCGAGGCCGACTGGTGCCGGAACACGACATTGTCGAATTCAACGCGATTCACCGCGTTGATCGATATCGGATTTTCCGGCCGCGGCTCCTTCGGCAATTTGAGGATCTGCTCGAAGTTCGCCAGAGAGGCTTCCGTCTCCCGGTAAACGTTCATGACGTTTCCGACTTCCTGAAGCGGGCCAAAGATAAAGAACGAATAGATCCACAGGGAGAAAAACTGGCCCACGGTGATCTGCTGCGCAAAGATCATGTAAAGCATCAATCCGAGAATGCTCGTGCGCAGCGCATTGACGCACGTCCCCTGAATGAAACTCAGGCTTCGCAGGTACCGGACCTTCTTCAATTCCAGTTCAAGAATCTTGCCCGTCGTATTGTTGAGACGCTGGATCTCCTGCTGTGCCAGGCCAAGACTCTTCACCAATTCAATGTTGCGCAGGGACTCGGTGGTCGATCCCGCAAGAGCCGTCGTTTCAGCGACGATCTGCTTCTGAATGACCTTGATCTTGCGGCTGAGGTACGACATCAGCGTGGCGAGAATCGGGACGGTCGAAAAGTAGACTGCCGCAATGATCCAGTGCACGGTCAGCGCATAGACCATCACGAAGACAATGCCGATCAGAGACAGGAACAGAATATTGATGGCGGCATTGAACAGGCGTTCGACGTCGCTTCGAACTTTTTGCAGCTTACCCAGTGTTTCCCCGCTGCGCTGGTCTTCAAAAGTGGAGTACGGCAGTTCCAGCGAATAGCGGATGCCATCGGAGTAAAGCGCCGCGCCGACGCGCTGAGTGATGACGTTGGTGAAGTAGTCCTGGAAATTCTTGGCCACGCGTGAGACAAACGCGACGCCGACAGCGGCCCCCAGCAGTAATCCAACGCCGCGAAAAAACTGCTGAGTCGTGTAATCGCCCGGCTTTGTGGCGTATTCGTCGATGATGTAGCGAAAGACCAATGGATCGAGCAGTGAGAAAGTCTGGTTGATGGCCGCCAGAAGCAGGGTGAAACCAACCAGTGCCCAGTGCCGCGCGAGATACGAGTATAAGAGTTTCATATGATCTTCATCCGGCCCGTCGGGCCACCTTCTTATGTCGAGCAAGCGCAGCGTGCGTCCGAACTCCCCTCCTGTCTTAGGAGGGGTGGCTGCGCCACCATGGGAATGATCCCGTTCCTTATTGGCGCAGACGGGGTGGTACGGAATGACGCGAAGCCACCTTCAAATCGGTGCGCTGCGCGACTATCTATAGGGTGGCTTCGCAGCATCAATTGATTGGACACCACCCCGCCGTTCGCTGAAAAACGCGCGAACGGCACCCCTCCTAATCCAGGAGGGGAGTTTTTGCACTACTTCCCAACAAATGTCCAAACTCCAAAAGGGCGCGGGCTTCAGCCCCGCGCCCACTCGTATCTTTCTATTTCCCGCCCGCCTCGTCTTCAAGCGCAGCCTGAGCAGCAGCAAGCCGTGCCACCGGAACCCGAAACGGCGAGCAACTCACGTAGGTGAGCCCAACGCGATGGCAGAACTTCACGGATTCGGGATCGCCGCCGTGCTCGCCGCAGATGCCCAGCTTCAGGCCCTGGCGCGTTCCACGCCCCTTCTCAACGGCCATTCGGATCAGCTGCCCCACGCCCTCCTGGTCAATCGTTTCAAACGGGTTCTTCTTCACGATATCCAGTTCCATGTACGCCGGCAGGAACGACCCGGAGTCGTCGCGGCTCATGCCAAGACACGTCTGAGTCAGATCGTTGGTGCCGAAACTGAAGAACTCGGCGGTATGCGCGATATCGTCCGCGGTGAGCGCGCCGCGCGGGACTTCGATCATTGTGCCGACCAGATAACTCAGGTTCATCTTGTTCTCCGTCATCACTTCCTCCGCGACACGACGGACGACTTCAACCTGGAGATCCAGTTCCCTCTTAAATCCAACCAGGGGAATCATGATTTCGGGCCGCGCCGGAATGCCGGATTTTTCGACTTCAGCGGCGGCTTCGAACACAGCGCGGGCCTGCATCTCGGAAATTTCGCTGTAGACAATACCCAGACGGCAACCGCGGAAGCCCAGCATCGGGTTGGACTCTTCAAGTTCGTTGACCCGCGCCCAGATCTTTTCCACCGGCACGCCCATCTTCCGGGAGAGATTTTTCTGCGCAACGGTTTCGTGCGGAAGAAATTCGTGCAGCGGCGGATCGAGAAAACGAATCGTCGCAGGATATCCCTTCAAGGCCTTGAAGATTCCAACGAAGTCTTCCTTCTGGTATGGCAGCAGCTTTGCAAACGCTTTCTTCCGGTCGTCGAGATTATCGGCAAGGATCATTTCGCGCATGGCATCGATGCGATCGCCCTGGAAGAACATGTGTTCGGTACGGGCAAGGCCGATGCCTGTTGCGCCAAACGCCATGCCATTCTCCACCTGGTCCGGAGTTTCCGCATTCGTTCGCACCTGCAACCGCGTGACCTGCGAGCACCAATCCATCAATTGACTGAACATCCGGTAGGTGTAGCTGTCCTCGGCCTTGAGGGATTTCTCAATGAGCACCTGGACGATCTCGGACGGCGCGGTTTTGATTTCGCCGGGATATACCGTGCCGGCAGTGCCGTCGATCGAGATGGACGCGCCTTCGTGGTAGGCCTTGCCTCCCACCGTCAGTGTCCTGGCAGCGTAGTCGATTCGCAATGCGCCGGCGCCGCAGACGCAGACCTTGCCCATCTGCCGCGCAACAAGCGCCGCATGCGAACTGACACCACCCTTTGCCGTGAGAATTCCCTTGGCGGCGATCATGCCGCGCAAGTCTTCCGGAGATGTTTCACTGCGGACCAAAATAACGCTCTCGCCTCTCTTGGCGGCCGCGCTCGCGCGTTCGGCGCTGAAATACATTTTCCCTGAGGCCGCCCCCGGACCGGCAGGCAACCCCCTGGCGATGCATGGGGCTCCCTTCAGGGCTGCGGCGTCGAACACCGGCGCCAAAAGCTGATCGAGTTGATCGGCAGGCACACGCCGGATAGCGGTCTTCCAATCGATCAAGCCTTCCTTTTCCATTTCGAAAGCGAACCGGACGGCGGCAAGGCCGGTTCGTTTGCCATTACGCGTCTGGAGCATGTACAGCTTGCCGTCCTGTATCGTGAACTCGAAGTCCTGCACATCCCTGAAATGATGCTCCAGTCTGGCGCGAATACTGACCAGTTCGCCGAAAGCCTCCGGCAGATGACGCTCGAGCAAAGCGACCGGCTCGGGCGTGCGGACCCCCGCCACAACATCTTCGCCCTGGGCATCGATGAGAAATTCGCCGTAGAGAACGTTCTCACCTGTCGCCGGATCGCGGGTGAAGGCCACTCCGGAGCCGGAACGATCCCCCGTATTGCCAAACACCATGGCCTGCACGGTGACCGCCGTACCCCAGTCGGACGGAATGTTGTACTTGCGGCGGTACACCATGGCGCGGTCGTTCATCCATGAGCGGAACACGGCGCCGATCGCGCCGTCGAGTTGTTCCAGCGGATCGGCTGGAAACTCCTTTCCCGTATGCTCCTTCACCAGTTTGCCAAAGCGGACGACAATCGCTTTGAGATCGGCGGTGGTGAGTTTGCTGTCCTCGATTTCGGCGCCATGGAGTTCATGGATTGCGTCCTCAAAGGGATCACGATCCTCCCTGGACCGTTTCTGAACCCCCATAACCACGCTACCGTACATCTGGACAAACCGCCGATAGCAATCCCATGCGAACCGTTCGTTACCTGTGGCCCGCGCCAGCGCGGCGACCGTGTCCTCATTAAGGCCCAGGTTGAGGATGGTGTCCATCATGCCGGGCATGGAATCGCGCGCGCCGGAACGGACAGAGACGAGCAAAGGCATGCCCGTCCTGTCGCCGAATTTCTGGCCCATGAGTTCTTCGATGTGAGCAATGCCGGCCTTGGCCTGCGCCAGAAGCTCCATCGGATACGTGCTGGCGTGGGAGTAGTAGTGCTTGCAGACCTCCGTGGTGATCGTGAAGCCTGGAGGGACCGGCAAACCAATGCGGCTCATCTCGGCGAGATTGGCCCCCTTGCCGCCGAGCAACGGCTTCATCGAGCCGTCGCCGTCCGCTTTCCCGTTACCAAAGATGTAGACGTGTTTCGGTGTGGATACAGTTGACATGGTTGACGTCGTTGACACTGTTGACATGGTTGACATTGTTAACGGCCGGAATAATGCCGAATCCAGTATTGGTTCAATTCGTGGAGGTTTCGCAATCCGCGGCCCACTTCGCCGCCGTTACCGTCGAGCGGACTCTTGAGAATCCAATAAACCAACCCGACGACATCACCCAGAATACCGGTCGCAGTCCGGTGATCGCAGGCGCTGCAGATCACGGCTTGCAGACCGGACGCCATAAAACGCTCGTCCTGAAGCTCCAGCTTCCGGGAGCAGGCCGAGCAAACGAACAGGTCCGGGAAAACGCCGGCCAGGCGTAACATCCAGACATCGAAGTAGCATGACGCAAACTCGATCGGACATCCCTCTTCGAGCGCCCGGACCGTCATGCGCACCAGCCGGAAAACAGCATCCTGCGGCTCGTGCTCCGGCAAAAATCGATCGACCAGGTCCACGACATGCCCGGCGCAGACGGCGCGGTCGTAGTCCGCGAAGAGCTTCATGGGCGAGTCCAGGATTTCGGCCGTCTGAATGCGGACCAGATCGCGGTTTTCCTTCTCGAAGAACTGAATTCGAGAGTGGGCCAGCGGCTCCAGCGATGCCCCAAAACGGCTTTTCATCCGGCGGGCGCCATTCGCGACTCCACGCATCTTGCCGCGATCGCGGCTGAAAAACGAGACAATGCGATCGGCCTCTCCGAGCGGGTAGGTCTTCAGTATAATCGCGTCGCTCTGATGGAGAGGCATGGTGCACCGTAACCTTGAAAACTAACATGCCTTCTGTAACTGATGCCATACCTCATTCCGCCAACGGACGTCGTCGGTCTCGGCCTGAACGCCATGGATACCATCTGCGTGGTGCCGCAGTTTCCCAAGCCAAATACGAAGATTCACATGCGTGAAGTCCGCATCGAGCCCGGCGGACAGGTGGCTACGGCCCTGGCAACCTGCACCCGGCTGGGCTTGAGGGGCCGGTACATCGGATCCGTCGGAAACGACGATTGGGGCAAAGCCCAACTGGCAAGCCTTCGTGCGGAGAACCTCGATCTGCATGTACGCGAAGTGGAAGGCGC
>CAMBFR010000127.1 GCA_945865815.1 Candidatus Sulfopaludibacter sp. SbA3 | reverse complement strand
AAAATGGGAATTCACCCGTCAGACTCCGAATTTGACCCGAGATCGGCTTCGGGAAATCGTTCCCGAATCATTTTCTTTAATTGCGCCGCTTCTTCCGGCTTAAACAACTGCCGCCCGGTCCGGCGCGATACGGCATCCAGGAGTTCCAGCCAATCCACTAATGGCGGTTCAGGAACAACCTGCCATTGTTCGTAGCGTCTCCCGCGCGCATGGAAAATCCAGCGATCGCCCTCGCGCTCGGCCTGTATCTCTAATCGCTCGCCCGTTTCGGTTCGCCGTTTCCAGCTGATTTCCTTTTTCGGCATAGTCGCTAAACTCGGGGCGCCCACAGAAAGTCTTTCAGGCGCTGGAGGTCCTCCAGTCCCAGGCCGAGGATCGCGCCTTCATGCACGTCCGCATTGACCCTGAAGAACTGCTTCGGAGCGCTGGCCGCCTCGAACAGTTCGCGGCCCATGGCAAATGGAATCAGAGCATCACCCGTTGCGTGAATCATCGCTATCGGCGACCGTATGCGGGCGATCTTCGAAAGGGAGTCGTACTTCGTTGTGATCATCCCGCGTATCGGCAGCGACCACCATAGCGTGCGCCCCATAGCCGGAACGCTAGTGAAGGCAGCTTCCAGTATAACGGCGCCTGTTTTCTCGTTTGCCGCCAGATCCACCGTAACGGCTGTCCCCAGCGACTGCCCCATCAGGACGACCGACTCCGGCTGGAAACCACGGGATCGCACGTAAGCATAGGCGCCGCGAATGTCCGAGTAGGTTCCTTCCTCGGTGGGGGATCCTTCGCTTCTCCCATATCCGCGATAGTCGTACATCAGGACATTTATTCCGAATTCCTCGCGAAGGAACTCGCCGACCGGCGCGCGGTGGCCGATGTTGCCCGCATTTCCATGGCTTAAGATGAGCGCGCCCCGGGCATCCGGCGCAGGCAACCACCATCCGTGCAGACGCGTGCCATCGACGGCTTCGAAGAAGACGTCTTCGAAGGGGCCGGCGGGACTGCCGGTAAGTTCGCGCTCAGGAAAATAGATCAGCCGGTGCTCAAACAATTTCACGTAGACCATTAATGCAACGGAAGTCATCAGGACGACTCGCAGGGTTGCAGCTGCAAACTTCTTCACTGGTTGGACCCGGCGAGGAGGTTGAATCGTTTTATAGGTGTGTGCGTCAGGTTCTGCAAGGGCGTTCTTCCGCAATGGTGATTATCGATTTTCTCGAAGAGTCCGCACAATCGCGAAATCCGCGACAATCTTCCTCGCGTAGTTCGCGACATTCTGAGCTCTCCGCTTCATTTTTCAATCACTTATCACTGGTCACCCGCGTGCATTGATGAGCATGGCCGTTGTTTCTGGCCCCTCGGTGGACAGAACTTCGGAAGAGGACAGGGCCGGCTCTTCCGAATGTCTGCCGGGGTAAGAGGCTCTCCCGGCGGCTAGATGGCGCCCTGCGTATTAATTGTTGCAAAGGGCCGCAGGGCGCAGGCCGCCGGGACAATCTTTAACGCCAAATCAAAAGGAGAATCCATGTTACGTCGAAGTCTCGCCGCCGTCTTCGTGCTCGCGCTGATATGGACCATGTCGGTCCGCGCGCAGGCGCAAACCACGTCACAAAAACCGGTAATCGTCGATATCAACAGCGCGTCGGAGGCGGACATCGCGGCCGTCGGGATCGACAAGCCTGTTGCAAAGAAGATCGTCGAAGGCCGGCCTTATCGAAACAAACGCGATCTGGTCGCGCGGTCGCTCCTGACGATGGACCAGTACGACAAGGTGAAGGACCGGCTCATCGCCAAACAGCCAATCGAGAAGTAGATGTACGCGCGAATGGTAATCGGCGAGGCCAGCAGCGAGGAGCAGGTTCGGGAATTCGCCCGGATCTATAAGGAGGATGTTCTGCCTGGGCTCACAAACGAGTCCGGCTTTGACTCCGCCAAGCTGATGGTCGAGGAGGGAGGCCGCATGGCGCTGTCGCTGACCATGTGGAGAACGCGCGACGATTGCCTGAAATATCACTGCAGCCGATCGTACCGCCAGTTTGTTGCAAAAACTCAGCACCTGCTTGTGGGAGAGTTTGTCGTCAAGCTGTTCAGAGACCACACCACTCTTGACTAGGCTTGGCCGGGAACTACGCCGGCAATGGCGCCACGCGCAATGCCGGCGTAGTTCCCGGTCATTCGCGGCTCTGTTCTCTCCTCCTGCGGTACTGGCGAAAGTCGACATTACAATGATGACGCCGCAGAAAATCCATAAACCGCTTGTAGTCGGAGTCGGGCATCTTGAACAGGTGAACCAGTCTTCGATAGCTGCCGCCGGTTTCCTGCAGGCCCTGGCGGATCATCAGCTCAAGGTGGTGTCTGGTAATCATGCGGTCCTCCAGCGGGCGGGCAACGGACTCCCAGAAATTGGAGGCGATCAGGCTGTCGATACGCTCGCCTCCTCGATGATCGTCGGAGCCGAGAACGATGTCGCGATCGCCGATTTCAGGACCCGAAGCGAGGTAAATGCTGCTCTCGACGATGTTTTCAAGTTCGCGCACGTTTCCGGGAAAGCTGTAGCTCTGCAGCCTGGCCATCGCGCCTATCGAGATCGTCTTCCGTCCCCTGAGAATGTGTTCGACCAGCAGCGGCAGATCGTCCAGGCGCCTTCGGAGCGGCGGCACCTGAATTTGAAAAACGTTCAGCCGGTAGTAGAGATCCTCCCGGAAGTCCCCTTTTCGCACCAGCGTGCTCAACTCGCAATTCGTGGCGGCAACTACACGCACCTCGATGTTGCGCGAAACGACATCGCCCAGGCGGCGGACCTGCCTCTCCTGAAGCACGCGTAGCAGCTTTGCCTGAAAACGCCGCGAAGTATTCGCGATCTCATCAAGGAATAACGTGCCACCATTGGCTTCTTCGAAGAGTCCAGGTTTGTCGATAACGGCCGTGGTAAAAGCGCCCCGGCGATACCCGAACAGTTCGCTCTCGATGAGGTCTTCCGGCATTGCCCCGCAATCGACAGCGACGAACTTGCCCCCGCGCCTCTCCCCGCGCTCGTGCACGGCCCTCGCGACAAGTTCCTTGCCCGTGCCGGTTTCACCGGTAATCAATATCGCGCCCGCCACTCTGGCGGCGGCGCGAATCCTTTCAAACAATCGGAGCATCAATTCAGTTCTACCAATCATGGTTGGTATAGCCGCTCCTTCCGGAGATTGGTCACATGAACTTCACACCCATGCAGATTCGGACGATCGTTCGCGCCATAACGAAACAGACGGGAACGCCATTACACGACGAAGATCTCGAGCAGGAGGCGGCTCTCAGGGCAGTTGAAGCCTTCGGCAGAAATCGGGTTGTCGACCACCCTCGAGCCTTCCTGACCAAGATCGTCAGAGACACCGTCCGTGATCACTGGCGCCGAAGACGCCCCTGGGAGGATATCGAAACCATCGATCAGCGCCTGCTGTCAGAGTCGCCCGCCTATGAAGAACTGATCGATAAGGGCCGGAAAACCCAAATGCTGCGGCGCGCGATGCAGCTTCTCTGCCCGCGAAAACGCGGCCTGCTGCAGCTCTTCTACGAGCAGGACCGCTCGGTCCTGGAAATTGCCCGCGATCAGAACCGCACCATTTCGGCCGTAAAAATGGATCTACTGCGAACCCGGCAGGAGCTCGCCCGAATCCTCGGACGCATCAGTATCGCCGCTACGCAGCGGGCGAGCCGCCAGAACCGCGACTAAACGGGAACAGGCTGCGTAACCGGCTGCTTCGAGAGGAGATTGGAAATTCGACGAATCCTGCATCTCAGATCCGAAATCCCGAAATATCAGATTGGGCTGCATGAACTGAAGCCGTGGTTTCGGGCACCTCATATTCATCGCCGCTCGCCGCCGCCGAGGCTGCGCTCGTAATTGACGCCCTTCAGCGCCAGTATGCCTGGCACAGCTACAGCAGCATTCATTCGGCAATGTGGCTGGGCACAGTCAACATCAACCGTCTTAACCCGCTCTTTATCGACAAGCTGGGCAAAGGCCGCGTCTATATCCCGTGGGCCCTCGATTGGACCGGCAGCAGCGTCAGCAACACAACGAACTGAAAACAAAACCGGCAGCGCTCCGCGCTGCCGGTTTCAACCCTGGCAAAAGAGTCCCGCAATTCCCTTCTTTCCTGCCGTCCCTAAATTGCTACAATCACAAGACGCGCCCGTAGCTCAGATGGATAGAGCGTTGGTCTCCGAAACCAAAGGTCGGACGTTCGACTCGTCTCGGGCGCATTTCAGAATCCTTCGGACATGACTCAGTCCTCGTGCGATTCCTCGTGCTGCACGGAGCCGAAGATGGATCCGGTCTTGCCTTCCGTCTCGTCGATAATGTCTTCGGGCTTTGGCGGAAAGAGTAAAGAAGCCGCAATTGTCACTGCCAGCGTAACAACGATCACGCCCAGGGATGCGAGAATCGGGATGTGAAAGAAATCGACCGCCACCATCTTCACTCCGACAAACGACAGGATGACAGCCAGGCCGTATCTCAGGTACACGAAGCGGTGGACGATTCCTGCCAGCAGGAAGTACATGGACCGGAGTCCCAGAATCGCGAACACATTCGAGGTGTACACGATGAACGGATCGGTGCTTACCGCAAAGATCGCCGGAATCGAATCCACGGCGAACACAAGGTCGGTAAACTCTACCAGCAGCAGAACCAGAAATAACGGGGTTGCGACTGTGAAGCCCGCCTCCTTCGTAAAGAACCGCTGGCCATCATATCGGCTCGTGACACGGAGAAATCGCCGGGCGCTTCGCATGACGATGTTTTGCTCCGCGTCGAATTCCTCATCCTGGCGGATCGCCATCTTGACGCCCGTAAAAATAAGGAAAGCGCCGAAAATGTACATGATCCAGCCGAACCTGGCGATGAGCAGCGCTCCCATGCCGATGAAGATGCCGCGCATGATCAGGGCACCGATGATGCCCCAGAACAGGACCCTGTGCTGATATTTTCCGGGAATGTTGAAGTACGAAAAAATCATCACAATCACGAAGATGTTGTCCACCGACAGCGATTGTTCGATCAGATAGCCCGTGAGGAAAAGCAGCGCGGTGTCGCCGCCATAAAAAAAGAAGAGTCCTCCGGCAAATATGAGGGCGAGCGTCATCCAGACCACGACCCAGTTGAAAGCCTCTTTCGGGCGGACAACGTGCGCCGTGCGGTGAAAGACGCCCAGATCGAGGGCCAGCATGCTGAGGACGAAGGCGGTGAAAGCGGCGTAGAACCAGGGGCTGACGTCCATCATGAAAGTTTTTTCCTGCCTCCGATAGTTTCTGCCGGCGAGGATCGCGTACAGGAGAACGGGCGACCCCTACGGCAAACGTTCGTTGTCGCAGTGGTCTCGCCTCATGAGGTAAGTCATGGGACCGACCGAGGGCATTCGGATCTGCGATATACCCTGTCTTGACGATCGGAGACTTCGGCCAACTGGCCGACAGGCTACTCCCCACTAATCTCTGGGAGCGTATCAACCGCGGAAGAAGCGGTCAATGGCAGGTTTTGGTGTGTCTACCTCGCCGTCGCCGAACCTCGCACCAGCAGGATGCCCGACGAGGACGCCATGGATTCGTAATAGCCGACGAAACGATTGGTTTCAGCGGTGTCATACCGCCTCAGGTTCTCGGCCCAGCGATAACCGATCGGCTGATACCATAACTCCGCTTCTACCGTGAAAGGACCCTGCCCGCCGCCGGCATCCACGCTATAACGCACGCGGTCGGAGCCACCCGTAAAGTCGGCGTCATTGAGGGCGGCGCCGTGCACGGCAATGTCCGGGCCGGCGGACCGCTTTTCGAAACCCTCGGGCAGAAGTCTGTTGTCCTTGCCGTACCGGAGCGCTGTAAGCAGGCCCGTGGTTACGGCGCCATTGCGATCGAGCATTATGGATTCGTAGATCTGCACCTGACCGGCGCTGCGGATCTCTTCATAGTGCTCTTCGAATCGGGCGGCATCGGCATCATTGTCGTTACCCCGTATCGAGCCGTTCGGATCGAGACCTCCTGACTCAAAAATGATCCGGCCATTCGCGTCGCGCACCGATACGTGCAACCACACGCGGCGCGAGGGATATGCCGACGGCAGCTTGTGGCCCACGAGACTCGTGAGCGCCACAACGGCTTCAACACGTCCGTTGCGGACCTCGGCGCTTTCGATCGTCACTCGCGCCGTGTCGTTCTGGAGTGTGTCGCGTGTTTTTCGCACGGCGAGATCGAGTTCCTGCGGCAGGGCCTGGACGCCGAGGTCCGATCGGTAACGGCCGAGCATCTGAAGCATGAAGAAATTTCCGCCGCGAAAATCGTGCCTCTTCATCCCCTCGCGGGGCTCGCCCAGGACGGACGTTATCGGCATCGGTTCGGTTACGACCGGCATATGGCAATCCTGGCAGCTCTTCTGATCACGATAGCTGCTGTGCAGCCATTCCTGATACGGCACCTGTTCGGGAAGCTCGCCCTCGGCTTCTCCCTCGGCATTCAGCGCTTTCGTTATGAGCGTGTGACAGGTGGCGCAAACTTCCGATTTCTGAATGTGGGTGGATGTGGTCTGCTTGAATCCGGTAGCCGACTGCATGATTCGCGTATGACCGGCATCGATCTGGAATGGCCCGTAAATCGCTCGTTCCCCGCTCCGAACGGTGGTGTCCACGGAGAATCCGCCGACGAAACTTTCACGGGTGCCCAGCCCCTGCTCGGTGATCTGGTGGCAGACTGTACATGACACTCCATCCGCCGCCAGCAGATCATTCCGGCCATCACCTGCGCCAACCGGCAGATGGGCGAAAACCTGCCCTTTTTCCCTGGATGAATTTGCTTCGAACCGCATCATCGGCATGTGGCACTTCGAACATTCATCCTCGATCTCCGCCTGGGCCCGCGGATGGTCGGTGACTTCACGGCGGACGGCTGCCTGCCAGTACGGGTCCCGCGCGGAGTTCGCCATCATGGTCGCGCGCCAGTCGAAGCCTATGGAGACATCCTCGCCCGAAGGGCTCGTCATTCCGTTGTGACAGGCCAGGCAGCCATCTGACGTCCGGAAAAGGTCGCCAACCGGGGCGGCCGCTGCCGGCCCTGCTGGCCTCGTCTGAGCGGAGAGCGCCGAAGAAAAAGAAAAGGCGAGAAGCGCCAAAACAATCAAGCCTGCGAAAAACTGCATTCTTCTCAACATAGTTGCGTGCCTACCAGCCTGAAAAAAGCCCGCCGTCAAACCAGTCCCAGATTACATAAAACATCAACTGCGCTGTTCGAGGCTGCGCGTCGGTCACAGGCAGCCGGACACCGGCATTAAACAAAATGTGCTGACGTTTGCTCAGACTGACCTGAACCTGCGGCACAAGATCCCATTCGTTCCTTGCCCCCGGCTCCAGATCCCGCGCGCCCAATATTTCGATCATCGGACTCCACATCCGGCCGTATGGACCCTGCGTGAAACTTCTGCCCACGGCCGCCCGCCAGAACGCTTCGTCGGTTCGCCTTCGGTCTGCCGGCAGTTCGAACCCGCCGTGAAGCTGGAGAAAGCCGTTGCCCGGAAGGATTTGACCGAATAGGGCAAAGGGTTCGAACACGGTTCGGCCGCCGCCGAGGCCCTTGTCCTTGTTGCCCGTTGGAAATATCGCTTCGCCGCCGAGGCTGAAAATCGATCCCTTGTCCAGGCTGTGAACCATCGCACGTTTGAAAGCGAACACCAGGTCGCCAACGCCACCGATCCACCCGCCTTGAGGCCGCCCGGCGAAACTGAACGGAATGGCGAGTTCAATCTGGTTGCGAGGTCCAAAACGTTTCTCGTAGATGAACTTCGGTGAGAGAGCGCCGGATCCCTCCGCGGCCGCCTGGACGGTGAGAACCGCCTCATCTTCAGGAAATGCCTTTTCGGTAACGAGCGGTCTCGGCAGGTTCAGTTCGCCGCGCGGCCAGCTGTCGTCGTCACAGAACGTTTGCGCGTGCGCAACGGTTCGGCGAATTTCATCCTCAGTCAGAGCTTCGCCGAAAGACGGCATCATCCGATCGAAGGCGCGGACCGGTCCGCCTTCATGAGCAATGGCGAACCAGTCCTCGGCAGCTTCACGTGAAGCAAAACTGCAATCGGTGAAATCGGGAAGCGGAATATCGAATCCAACGGTCGAGACCGGTGCGCCTCTTCCGTCTGCGCCGTGGCATGCGGCGCATGCGGCCTCAAAGAGTTGCTTGCCCGTTCTTTCGGGTTTGGTGCGGGTTTCCTGCGCGCCAAGGTCGGTTACAAAAAAGAATAGAGCGATAGCAAAAATGGGCCTGTATTGGCTGCCGCTTATTGGCCATATATTCATCGGGTATTACCTTCCTCAGCGACGGCACGATTCCACATACCCGTACGCGCGTCAAGTCCTGTATTGGTGCGGAGGTCATTCTGAAACAAGACGTTGGTGTGGATAATAGTGTCCGCTTATACTGCTGCGGCAGTTCCGCAGCACAGAGCAACTGGAGAGCGAGATGACTTTCATAGAGCGGTTATGGCGGCAACCCCAAAGCGTGTGGCTTCGCAAAGCGCTTTTTCAGATTCACCTGTGGACCGGCATTGCCGCCGGGCTGTACATGTTCGTCATTGGCGTCACCGGCAGCTTCGTTGTTTTCCGCGCTGAACTCTTCGAGCTATGGTCGCAGCCGCCGATGGTCCTTAATGACCCTTCGGGCCCGCGAATGACGGAAGAACAACTCAGGGCCGCAGCCGAGCAGAAGTATCCGCAGTACAAAGTCACCGATTACTGGCAGTCGGCCAACCCCGCACAGGCAGTGGACGTCTGGCTGGAAAACGACGAAGACAAGACGCAGCGGTTGTTGAATCCCTACACGGGTGAAGATCTCGGGTCCTCCACGCCATTTGGACAGCGCCTTTTCTCCTGGATGCTGGACCTTCACGTCAATCTCCTCGCGGGCGAAAACGGCCGGATCGCAAACGCAGTGGGGGCTGTTCTTCTGACACTTCTCGCCATAACAGGTTTCGTTATCTGGTGGCCTGGAGTGAAGAACTGGCGGCGCAGCTCAACTGTCGCCTGGAAGCCGAATTGGAAGGTATTCAATTGGCGCCTTCACAGCGCAATGGGTTTGTGGACTCTGTTATTTGTGCTGCTCTGGGGAGTAACTGGAATCTACGTCTCATATCCGCAGCCCTTCCATTCGGCACTCGACTACCTTGACCCTATGGGCGAAGACTTCACTCAGGAACGTATGGGCGACATTATTCTGCAATGGACCGCCAGGCTGCATTTTGGCCGTTTCGCAGGCGTTTCCGTTAAAGTTCTTTTCGTCATACTTGGTCTGGCTCCTGCAGCGTTGTTCGTCACTGGAGCATTGATGTGGTGGAACCGCGTGCTTCGTCCCGCGATCCGGCGGGTGGAAGAGACCGAGATGATACGGCCCGATGGTCTTGCCCTGGACTCCCGTCGTCCATAACCGATCCGCCCTGATTCGGGGTCTGACCACTACCCCTTTTTTTCTTTTGTCGGTACCGCTTCTTCCTTATAGTCGATCGGATTTTACTCACCGGCCGTGGTAAAGGAATGTGGCACACACGATCTTCATACTCGGAACGGACCCCCAGCAGTGCAAGGACCTGAAGGAGATCCTCCAGGAACGCATTGCCGACCCGATCATCACAACTAACAGCGAAGGGAGTCTTCCGACAATAACCGAATCGGACACGGTCATTATTACGTCGGAAGAGAAGAATACAGGCGTCCTCTACCGCCGCCTCCTCAACAAACTGGAGGAACAGGTACATCGGGCGGAACTGCTCAGCGAGCTGATTCGCCTGTTTTCCTCCTCCCTCAAGATCGATGAATTGCTTGAACAGGTTGTATCCAAGTCCACCGGCGTGCTTGGCGATACATCGTTCATCGTGCTCGCCGGTGATACGGGCGAACTAAAGCTGGAAGCCATATACGACAAGGATCGCGAGCGGCTGGTCCGGATGCTGATATCGACCATCAACATGGCGCCCGAGGGACTGCACAGCGGCCTGATTGGCGCCGTGATGGACGGTAAACAACCGGCCATCGTGCCCAGCCTGCGTCATGCGAATCTCAGCCCGCAAATGAGGGCATTTGTCGAAAAATACTCGCTCACTTCCCTGCTTGCCGTTCCGATCCAGACCAAGGAAGCCGTTCTCGGCGCGTTCGTCTCATTTGCGGTTGAGGAGAAGGTCTTCACGAGCGAGGACGTTACGACAGCCGCGGCACTGGCGGATTTCACGGCAATCGCCCTGGAGAATGCCGGCTTATTCTCCGAACTGCAGCGGTCGGCGATCACGGATTCACTTACAGGCATCTATAACGCGCGATTCTTTAACGAAGTGCTTCAGCGCGAAACGGCCCGGGCAGACCGGTATACCACGCCACTGGCGCTATTGATGATCGATGTGGACAAGTTCAAGGTCGTAAATGACACCTTCGGACATGTCGTAGGGAACAAGGTGTTGACCGAGATCGCAAGAATTCTCGATCGGACGGTGCGCAACACCGACTTTGTCTTCAGATGCGGAGGGGACGAATTTGGGGTGGTCCTGCCGGCGACTAACCTCGATGGCGCGTTACGCGCGGCCCAAAACATACTCGACAGGGTAACGGGCGGCGACATCCTCACCGGGTTGGGTTATTCGGGACCCATCACCGTCAGTATCGGAGTTTCGGAATACCACCGCGGCAGCCACTTCGAGACTCTGGTTGCCGAAGCCGACCAGGCCCTCTACGCTTCCAAGAGATCCTCCAGGAATTGCGCCCGCGCTTTCGGGAGTTCAGGTGAAAAGCCTGTCGGTAGCAAGTAGAAATGTCCGGTTTTTGTAGCAAGTGATCTGTCCGGTTTTGTTGTTTTAAGTTCATCGCCGCCGTGCCTGTGGAAATGTGCGAAACCCAGCAGGGTTTTGCACATTTCCATCAGGCTGCCTTCTTCTTTCTTT
>CAMBFR010000126.1 GCA_945865815.1 Candidatus Sulfopaludibacter sp. SbA3 | reverse complement strand
GGGTCTGACGGGTGAATTCCCATTTTCGTGCACGAAAATGGGAATTCACCCGTCAGACCCCGGTTTTTCACCGTCCTCGCCTTGTAGTTCCTTCAGGAAAAAAGCTAACATTTTGAGTCTTCTCGGCTAGTTATTAAGGAAATCGAAGGATGAGATTCAGATTTTTCGTATTTGTACTCATAGTCATCGCGAATGTTTTGCCTCTCGCTGCCGAAAGTGGCGATCGATCCGGAATCTACGGCCGGCTGCCGATGCGATTCGAACAGAACGTGGGACAGAGCGACAGCCGCGTGAAGTTTTTCTCGCGTGGCAGTGGCTACGCTGTCTTCCTGACGCCGGACGAGGTTGTGCTTTCGCTTGGCTCGACGGATCCGGCGGTTTTCCGCATGACGCTGGCCGGCCAGAACAGCAATCCGCGGATCGAAGGCGTCGATCCCTTAATGAGCACGACGAACTATCTGCTCGGTGCTGACGCCGGCGGCTGGCGCAAGGACGTTCCCAGTTTCAGCAAAGTCCGTTACCACAGCGTGTATCGCGGCATCGACGTGGTCTATTACGGAAATGGAAGCCATCTCGAGTACGACTTCGTGGTCGCGCCGCAGGCCGATCCGAATAACATCCAACTCGATTACAAGGGCGTCGAATCCCTCAGCGTCGACAAGAGCGGCGATCTTGTCCTGAACACGGGCGCCGGCGAGGTCCGCCAGCAGAAGCCAACCGTGTATCAGGATATCCAGGGGAAACGCGTATTCCTCGACGGCGCATACGTCATCAAGGGCAAGCGCCGGGTGGCCTTCAAAGTGGGACGCTATGACAAATCGAAACCCCTGATCATCGATCCTGTGCTTGTTTATTCCAGCTATTTTGGCGGAACGGCGGGAGGAACTACCGGAGACCTCGGCATTGCCATCGCCGTGGATGCCGCCGGCAACGCATATGTGACCGGGCACACGGGCTCTCCCGCATTTCCGGTGACCAATGCTTCGCAACCGTCCCTGGGCGGCGGCCAGGACGCGTTTGTGCTGAAGCTGAACCCTGCCGGGACATCGGTCCTCTTCTCCACGTTTATCGGCGGTTCGGCCAGCGACGAAGGACACAGTATCGTTTTGGATGGCCAGAACAACATCGTCATAGCCGGGCACACATCCTCGCCGAATTTCCCGGTGGTGAACGGGGCGCAGGCAAAAATCGGCGGTAATCAGGACGCCTTCGTATTGAAGCTGAACAACTCCGGGACCGCGATTCTGTACTCTACATTCCTTGGCGGCGACCTGGACGATCGCGCGCTGGGCGTCGTTCTGGATACAGCCGGCGCCACGTACGTGACCGGGATGGCGTCATCGAGAAACTTTCCGACGTCGAATCCATTTCAGGGCACGAATGGCGGCGGCCTGTCGGATGTCTTCGTTGCGAAGCTCAATTCGAACGGAGCCATCGTTTACTCCACCTATGTGGGAGGCATCGGCCACGACCACGCGTACAGCATTGCCGTGGACGGCGAAGCCAACGCCTACGTGGTCGGCTTTACAACATCCGTCAACTTTCCCACGAAGGCCCCCATCATTGAATTTTTCAACGGCGGCGCCGACGATGCATTCGTGTTCAAGTTGAATCCGGCCGGCAATGCGATGGTCTACTCCACCTTTTTCGGCGGAGGCGGCTCCGAGGCGGCTGTGCGTGTAGCGGTTGATTCGGCAGGAAGCGCTCACGTTGCCGGATTAACGAGTTCGCCGAATTTCCCGTTGAAGAATGCGATCCAGTCGCTCTACTTCGAGAATTCGGATGCTTTCGTAGTGAAGTTCACTCCCGACGCCAGTGATGTGGTGTACTCGACTTTCCTGGGAGGGTTTGGCACGGAAGGCGCTTCGGGAATTGCGCTGGACGCCGCAGGAAACACATATGTCTCCGGCTTTACGACTTCCTTCGATTTCCCTGCCGTGAATTCCGTTCAAGCGTTTCTTTCATCCGACCGCGATGCGTTTGTGACGAAGCTGATGCCCGATGGCCAGAAGATACTCTACTCGACCTACCTGGGAGGCTTCGGCATCGATGGCGCGGTCGGCCTGACGGCCACTCCCTCCGGTGATGTGTTCGTGACAGGCTTCACGACCTCCGGCGACTTCCCGATCTCCAATGCGTTTCAGGCCGAGAATGCCGGAGGCCAGGATGCCTTCATAGCCAAGATAGACGCCTCGGACATCGTTCGCAGCTCTCCGTTCAGTATGTCCGGCAGCAGCGGCGCCTCCTTTCAAACCAGCGGAAAGTCGCGGGATGCGGCATTTGGATTTGCCGTTGCGGAAGCCGGCGCCAATGCTCAACCTCCGGCAGGCATCGCGCTGATCGAGCTGCGGCAGGTGGGAGCACTGGTTACATCGCTCGCTCTTCCCGCTCCGGCCCTGATTCAGTCCGGGCGTTTTTCCGTCGATATCAACCAGCAGTTGACTCAGGCGCTCTCTTTCGCGAATCCAACAGACGAGGAAGTGCTGGTCGATTTCTATTTCACCGACCTGCTCGGCACGGCAGGAGCCGCCGCCCAGGCGCAAGTTCCGCCCCGAACCCAGTTGTCGCGTTTCATCACCGATGCTCCATATGGCATTGGCGGCGGAGCCGTGGGCACACTCACGTTCGTCTCCTCGGCGCCGATCTACGCCGCCGCATTTCGCGTGTCTCTCAACGAGAGGAACGAGTCCCTTCTCAGTGTGGCTCCGATCATCGATTTAGCACGCTATCCCTCGGCGCCGCCGGTGATCTCGCAGTTCGCCGAGGGAGTGGGCTGGACCACCGAGGTCGTGATGGTGAATACCGGTGACGAGCGGCTGACCGGCGAGATTCGTTTCATCGGCGATGGCACTGAATCCGAACCGGGAAAGCCCGTGGCAGTCGACATCGGCGGTACCCGCTCCTCGACATTCGAATACGATATCCAGCCTGGAAGTGTGTTCTTGTTGAAGACCTCCAGCATCGGGCAGCCTGCCGAGGGCGAATTTCCCGAGGGCGAAGTGCCGGCGGCGACGCTGCAGACCGGTTGGATCCGGGTCGTCCCGTTCGCGGGCTCTGGTATTCCGCGGGTCTCTGCAATTACGAGTTACGTGGACTCCGCCCTGTCGTCCACCGTTACCCAGACCGCCTTCGAGGGACAGGTTCCGTCCACATCGTTCCGTCTGTACGCTGAAGCATCCGGTGATTTCAAGGGCTCCGAACCGCTTTCGAAACAGACGACCGTTTCGTTTGCAAATCCGTCCGCCGCCCCCGTTGCCGTTCGGCTGGAACTTGTCTACCTGGATGGCAGATCGGGACCCGCCGGCAGCGTTCGCGTTCCGGCAAACGGTCACACCTCGCTGTTTCTGAATCAGGTGCCGGGTTTCGAAAATGTGCCGCTCCCATTTCGCGGCGTGCTCAACGTAACTACCAGTTCGCCGTCGGGTATCGCCGGAACCGGCGGTCTGGCCACGTGGAGCGACCGGGGCGGCTTCATCCTCACAACGATGGGCCCCATCATCGAGGATGCGGGCTCGGGGTCATCGATAGTCTTTCCTCATATTGCGGAAGGCGGAGGCTACACGACGCGCTTCATCCTGTTGAATCGGCGCGACCGGCAACCGGCCTCCGGCGTTCTCCGCTACTTCGATCAGGAAGGACGCCCATACGATCTGACGCTGCAATAAAAAGCTGGGGTCTGACGGGTGAATTCCCATTTTCTTCCAGGAAAATGGGAATTCACCCGTCAGACCCCAGTTTCTTTTATCTCTCGGGTTCAGGCAGAAAAAGCGAAACCGCGAATGCCGCCAGAGGCATCAGTGCGGAGATCCACAGCGCCGTGATCAATCCCCACTGATCCGCAACCCAGCCCAGAACTGTCACGCCAAGTCCCCCCGCGCCGGTGGCAAAGCCCACGATGAAACCCGAAGCCATTCCGAGATTGCGCGGCATGTAAGCCTGCGCCAGGACGACGGTAATCGTAAATGTCGATACGAGCACGAATCCCAGCGCGCCAAGCAGGATGTAGCTGAGAATGCCGCGCGTCATCAGGAAGGCCGCCGCAAGTGGAGTTGCCAGCAGAAAAACGCCGATCGCATAGCGTCGAACGCCGATGCGATCCGCAATCGGTCCGGCGATGAGTGTACCCAGAGCGCCCGTTCCAAGGAAGATCGTCAGCAACGTTCCAACCATGCGCGGATCACCGTTCAAGACTTCAAGGTAGTAAAACGGCACGAATGTGGCGAAACCACCCTGGGTCCACGAACGCAACGCGACAACGAGGATCAATATCGTCATGGCGTAGAGATTGGACTTGCCGGCGATCGGGATGTGCTTGTGTGCGGCCATGCCCGGGTGAGCTGAAAATCTTGGAAGCGCAGCGGTCATCAAAATCGTTACAAGCAGTCCCGGAATAAACATCCCCAGGGTCCCGGGCAATCCATAACCGGTGACGAGCAAGGCGATCAGCGGCGGACCGAGAGCGATTCCGATGTTGCCGCCTATGGAGAAAACCGAGATCCCGGTAGCCTTGCGGTTTCCCGCGACCTGGGCGGCGGACCGGTATCCCTCCGGATGGTAAGAGGCCACGCCGATTCCGGACACCACGATCATTGTCAGCACGAGCGCGTAAGAATTCGTCAGGCCGGTCAAGGCGATTCCCGCTGTCGATAGAAACACCGACACGGGCAGAATCCAGCGCCGGGCGCTCCTGTCCGCGAAGTATCCGAAAACAGGCTGTATCAGGGATGACGCCGCATTGGAGGCAAGAACAATGACGCCCGAACTCGTGTATGAAAGCGCCAGCGCCGATTTCAAAAACGGCAACAGCGCGGCGACCGCGCCGGCATTGATATCGATGACCATGTGACCGAGCGCGAGCAACCCGAGCATCGGCATGTTCGGGCGCGATGGCGGCGCCTGCTGATCCAGGTCTTCGGCTGTGCTGTGAGTGCTGTGTTCGATCAACTCCGTGCTCATCGTCCTTATGCTACACGAAGTCGCTGATGCTACTTCAGAGGCGCTTCAAGATGCGCGTGCTTGAACCGCCGGGCCTGCTGAAGCGCTGTGCGTCCATCGTAATTGCGGACGCTCCGGTCGGCGCCGGTCTTGAGCAGTTCCTTCACGGACTCGGCGTTACCGAAATCAATCGTCGCCGCATACATCAGCGGAGTGAAGCCGAAATCGTCGGCGCCATTTATCTCCGCGCCTGCTTTGACGAGATCGGCGATGACCGCGGGTCTGCCTGTAATGACTGCCCAGTGAAGCAGACTGATGCCGGTGCTTTCGGCGATATCCGCGTTTGCTCCCGCCTGGATCAACGCCCGGACCACATCCGTGTAACCGAACGTCACCGCGTCCGCCAAACCCCTGCCCGCTTCCGCGCCGTGCGCCAGGAGCAGTTTCACGTTTTCCAGATCGCCGGTCATTGAAGCCAGGGCGATCGGCGGCCTTCTCACGCGAATGCCCTCGGGCGGTTCCGCGTCCGCGCCGGCCTCGATCAGGTTGCGAATCGAGTTTGCGGTGCCGCGAAATGATGCCGCGATGGTCAGTGCATCGTAGCCGGCTGAGGTTCTGGCTTTCACGTCCGCGCCGCGCATCACCAGCAATCGGACCTTCGCCGCGTCGGGTGCGGCCATCATCAATACGGTTGTCCCTCCGGCTGTCTTGCTGTTCGGATCCAGTCCGGCATCCAGCAGGGCGGCAAGCTCACCGGATGTTCCGAACAGGGCGGTACGAACCCATGAAGGCGTATTTATTGCGGTGTCGACTGCCGTTGGCTCGACGCCGCCCGCAGGTTCGGGAAGCGCGGCGAGCAGCGCCATCACCGCCCAGCAACTTCCGGCGTAGGACAGAAACTCGTCCTTCTTATAAGGGAATCCGGTGGGGAAATACGCCGGGCTCACGCTTGCGGGCGAGACCATGCGCGTACGAACACGCCAGGTGCCGTCGCGCGCCTGGCTTGAAATCAGGAATTTCAGCCCCTTTTGCCACGCGGCGTCCGTGACCGGCACGCCGGCCTCGCGCAGCGCGAAGAGCGCTTCACCGGTGGAGTAAGCATCCGGCGGGTAATTCGATAGCTGCGGCCAGCCTCCCGCCGATTCCTGCATTGCGAGAAGATCGCGTTCGGCCGCGGCGATCTGGTCCATGGACGCATCGGCCCAGGACAGCCCCATCAGGCGGAACGCCGCGTCTTCGGTCGATGCAGGCTGTGTGGAGGAAAGCCATTCCCTTGCCGCGCGCATCGACGCTTCGGTTTGTGAACGCAGCTCTTCGGGCATATAGAGGCGGATTGCTCGAACAGCGGTGGCTGTCGCCGTGAACTCGCTGCTCGAGGAGGGCGGGCGAAAATCCGACGTCACCCAGTGGCCATCGCGTTGCCAGCCGGCAATTCGCCGGGCATACGCCGCTGTTACCATGTTCGGTTCCAGCCCCGAAGCGTGCGCCGCCATCAGAAGGTAACTCTCGCTCGGCGTCGGATCGTTGAGCTTTGACGCCTGCACGACATCGTCCAGCGCGGCCGGATCGTTGAGCTGCCGGAACGTCTTTTCCTCGACCGTGCGCATGAGAGCCGGATCGATCGTGAATCCGCGTTCGCGCGCCATGTGAAACGCCACAATGGGCAGACTGTTGTGATGACAGGAAACGCAGGCGCGTTTTGCGACGAACTCGCCGGCCGATTTCTGAAGTATCGGGAGCGCGCGTGTCACGGCCCTGCGGATTTCCGCCGCCGATTGCGCCGATGCCACCTGTGCCGTCAGGAGAAGTACAAGCAGAATTCGCATACCGTCCTCCGCCAGCGGATAATAGCAGTAATAAAAGAACCCGAACTTCCTGAATTTCAATTCTGAGGACACGGCCATCTTCTGTGCAGTCTGCTCGCCGCATATCCTCACCTGAAAGGCACGGTATTCGATTTGCCGAGTGTGATCGAGAATAAGAATCCCCTGTGGGCGGACAGGCTGAATGTGCGGGAACGTTGCACGTACGTTGGCGGCGATATGTTCGCAACCGTACGCGATGCCGATGTTTACACGATGAAGATGATCCTTCATGACTGGAATGACGAAGAATGCGTCCAGATCCTCCGCAACCTCGCCAGGGCCGCGCCTTCAGGATGCCGTCTTTTTGTCGTCGAGCACATCATCCCGGGACCGGACACACCACATTTCGCCAAGTTGTTCGACATTCACATGATGTGCTGGGGGACCGGCCGTGAACGCACCGCCGCGGAATACGCCGCTCTGATGGAAGCAGCGGGCTGGCGATACAAGCAGGCAAGGTATCCGCGGATGGGGCTGATGGGCGCGGTAGAGGGACCTGTTTAGGTTTCGATCCGTACTTTGGTGCGGGCTAGTGGGTCATGGCGTAGATGACGTAGTTCACGCCAAAGCGGTATGCGAGCCCGGTCATGGCCGCCGGATAGACAGGATCGTCGGCGTGCTCCCATGAGTCGCCCATGTCCATGTTGAAGTTGATGGCGACCATGAGACGCTTGTGATCGTCGTAGATTCCGCGCCATCGGGGCGGCCCCGCCATCTGCGCCACGACCTGCCCTCCCCTTCCCATACGCAAATGCCGCCGGCCCGGGATCTGCGTGCGCTGATCCAAGTCGTAGAAGATGTGCATCAGGGCGTCATCTTCGGGAATATCGACAATCGTCCGATCCGGCAGCACGCGCCGCATGGATCTTTGAAAGAGATCCCACTCGTATGGGCCATGAAAGTCGTCAACCATCAGGAATCCGCCGCGCAGCAGATACTCCCGCATTCTTTCCGCCTCGCGGTCGCCGGGCTGCCAGTTTCCCTGGCCTACCTGCTGCATGAACAGGAAGGGAAATTGAAAAATGCGATCGTCGGTAATCTCCAGATGAGCGCTGTCGTCCGCCACCGACATGGTCGTCATCCGGCGCAACGCGGGGAGGAAATGCTCCTCAGCTTCCGGGTAATCGATGGCCCACCAGTTGTTGAAGAATCCGCTAAAACCGCCAAGGCCGCTAAGGCCGCCGCCATAGATAAGGCGCACCAGGTGAAATTCCGCTTCGGGCCTGTCGACGTTGTTGTTAAGGCTTCGGCGCCGCATTTGACCGCTGCTGATCCCGGCCAGCAGGAGACAGACCGTCAATACTGTAATCGCAGCTTTGAAAATCACTCGCATGGCGACATCCAGCATAACACTGGAATTCTGGCGGATCCGGCTGTCGTGCTTGAGGAATTCAAAGTCGTTCGCTCTCGCGGCTGCTCATGTGCCGCTGCGCTTCTTCGACCTGCGCCTGGATTTCCGGTGCGCTTTCATGCAGCTTCAGCGCGTCGAGCGCGGACTTGGCGTCCCGGCTCAGTCCGGTTCTTACAATGTCCAACAGGAACTCGATTCCCGATGGCTGGCGCGATGTGCTCAACGCGCGAAAAAGAATGCCCCGAAAATCGGGTTCGTTCGTTTCTTTCCCGGTTCCGATCAGCGCGGCGACAGCAGGGGCAGGCGCGAGGCGCCAAGGGCAGGGGCGGCTTCGCCGCGAAGCCGCCGCAACTGTTCGAGGCGCTCTTCCAGTTTCATCCTGGTCCCGGCTTCTGCTCGAGAGCGTAGCGGATCAGTGCGGCAACGCGGTAAATGCCATGAACGAATTTTCCGTAGGGCAGGGATACGAACAGCGCGAGCACGGTGGCCAGATGGACGACCAGCAGCAAACTCATTGCCGTCGTTTCACGCAAAGCGAGCAGGAGCAATCCGGTGAGGCCGGAGAGAAACAGCATCGCAATGAAGACCACGTCCATGCCGTCCTGCGCCGGATCGGCAAGGGCGGGATCGCGCCGCCGTTTCACGGCATACAACCCGGCAGGACCGATCAGAAGACCGAAGCCGCCGAGCGTGCCGAGAACCACCGGCGCGCTGAGGTACGCGTATGGCGCCTCCAACCCGGCATAGTGATAGATGGCCGCGACCGTCGTGGAGGCAAAGCAAAGCAGAAATCCGTAAAACGTGAAGTGATGGTAGATCCGCCGCGACTGAGATCGCGTGTCGGTGGGATACGTGCACCCGAGGCCATCCTGATCCAGATAGCGCAACGTCATTGCGTCGCGCGCCGCCCTTCGAAGCGCAGGAAGATCCGTCAGGCGCGCCGCCCCCAATCCCGATTCGCGCCAGAACGCCGCAAAGCCCGCTGCCAGCGCGATAACTGAGAGCAACGAGACACCGCCAAAGACGGCAACCATGACCTCGTGCGGAATCACATCGTAGAAACTGCTGCCCGCGGCGGACACGAGCCTGCCATTCGCCGCCGCAACGATGAGTGAAAAGACCACGCTCAGCCCGAGAATCCAAAGCACCACCTGGCCATTTCGGCGAAACGATGCCGCCAGCGCCTGGGGCCGGGCGTACTGGCCATACGAGGCGACGCGAATCGTGGCAAGCACTTCAGGCACGTTGACTGCGAATTCATGCGGAGGCGCGTACTGGCAGGCGTAGAGGCACTCGCCGCAGTTGTGGCACAGGTTCGCCAGGTAATTCATATCGGCGTGTGAAAATTCGAGCCGTTGTTCCATCGCGGGAAACACCGCGCAATAGCCTTCGCAGTAGCGGCACGAATTGCAGATCGTCATGATCCGCTGGCCTTCCGCAATCGAATCACCGGGCTGCACGAGCCGCCTCCTTTCCCGCGATGCGGCCAAACACGGTCCCGATAGTCATGCCGAATCCGCCGAGATATCCCTTGGTAAGAATGTTGCCCGCCATGATTTCGCCTGCAGCCACGATATTGGGACTGACGGTTCCGCCGAACCGCACCGAAGCCGTTTCATTCACCTCCACGCCGAGATACGTGAAGGTGATTCCCGGCCGCAGCGGATATCCAAAGAACGGCGGCGTATCGATGCGGCGCGCCCAGTGCGATTTTGGCGGCGTTATTCCCTCGGTCCGGCAATCGTCCAGTGATCCATGATCGAATGTGCCGGGCACAACGCTCTTGTTGAACTGCTCGACGGTTTGCTCCAGTTCGCGGGCAGGTAATCCGAGCGAGGCAGCCAGGCCGGCAATACTCTCACCGCGGATTGCCGGAAACACCGACGGCATAAAGAGGCCCACGGCTTTCGAGTCGATGATCGACCATGCGATCTGGTTGCGCTGCATGGCCACAAGGCGTCCCCAGATGGCGTAACGCTTCGGCCACAGGTCCTCGCCCTCGTCGTAGAAGCGCTCGCATTGATCGTTCACAACGATACCGAGAGGCACGCAGTCGAGGCGGGTCACGATGCCGCCATCGAACTTCGGCGCCCTGCCGTCGATGGCGACCGCGTGGCACTGTTTGGGATCGCCCACGGAGGAAGCGCCGTTCGCCATCAGAATTTTGAGGAGCTTGCCCTTGTTGTAAGGTGTTCCCCGAATCAGGAAGTTGTCCGCCGCGTCGCCCCAGGCTTCCTTGAGCCACTCGAGATTGGATTCAAATCCTCCGGACGCCACTACCAGCGCCTTCGCCCGGAATTCGATTTCCTTCCCATTGGTTGTTGCAATGCCGCGCTTGAATTCACCGCCGGAGATTTCGAGATCGGTAACCTCCGTGTCGTACAGGATTTCAATTCCATACTTGCGCGCCAGGGCGTAGTACGAATTCAGAAGCGCCTTGCCTCCACCCAGGAAAAAGGCGTTCGTGCGGCCGAGGTGCAGGGTGCCGCCGAGCGATGGCTGGAAGCGGACGCCATGGCTCTTCATCCAGACGGTGGATGGAAGGGAATCGCGAATGGTCATGCGGGCCAGTTGCTGATTCGTTTCCCCGCCTGTGACGCGCATGAGGTCGGCGAAGTACTCGTCTTCGGGATAGGCGCCGGTCATCACATCCGTTGGAGCGTCGTGCATGCAGCGCAGGTTTCGGGTGTGCCGGCTGTTTCCGCCGCGGAATTCCTGCGGAGCGCTCTCGAGGACCATGACGCGAGCACCGGCTTCGTGCGCCGTCAGCGCCGCCGAGAGCGCGGCATTGCCGCCGCCCACGACAACGACATCGGATGTGAGGACTGTCTTTTCAGTCATTGAGAGGGGATTGTGGGGACGCACCCCGAATTCCGTAGTT
>CAMBFR010000125.1 GCA_945865815.1 Candidatus Sulfopaludibacter sp. SbA3 | reverse complement strand
CTGGCTTCCGGCGGACTCTTCAGCGTGTTGCTGAAGGATCTGTATAAGGCAGCCGGCGGCACGGGAACGTCGTTCTATGGTTACATGTTTATTCAGGCCAGTTTCCTGAATGCCCATGGAATCTCGTTCATTACGGACTTCACCAAGTTCACTTCGTTCTCACCGGTGCTGGTGTTGCAGCCGCCTTCGACGAACAGCCGCAGCGCACCGACGGGCGGAGCCGAAACGTTGTCGTTCTAATACGGTGTAACGCAAAAAGCGGGGGGCCAGAGAGCCCCCCGCTTTTTGTTTAGGTTCCAATTCCTGTAACGAAAGCTCTGATCCACGATTCTGATATAATCCGCGGTTCCAACTTCACATGCTTATGAGGCTTCTATCTTTTGTATTCACGATAGTTATCTCTTGCGCATCAATCGCATCGTCCCAAGCCCTTCGTTTGCCGCGTGATCCGGAAAAACTGATTTCCAGGGCACAGGAGTTCTGGGTTGCAATGGCCAGCCGGCAGTCCCTGAGGGCTGTGGAATACGTCCTTCCGGAAAAGAAGGAACTCTTTATATCCGGCGGTTCAGGTATGGCGCTCATTGAGGCCAGGGTAGTCGGCATGAATCTCACTCCTGATCCTAATCGCGCGTCGGTAATTGTGAGTCTCACAGCGGTAGTGCCGACTCTCGCTGGCCGCACGCAGTGGGACGTCAATAGCGTCTGGACATGGCAGAGGAACAACTGGTTTCTGGATCCGCATGATCCGAGAGCGATTCTCGCAGATATGTCTGATGTGCGGCCGCGGGAGGCCGTTGCCAAATACACACAGGAAATTGACTCGACTCTGCAATTGCTCCAGGAACGCATTGACCTGGGAACGATAGTCCAGGGCGACTCTTTGCGAAGAGAAATTCCCATCAAATACTCCGGCAGTCTTCCATTGTCTATTGACTTTCCTATTCCTTCCCCCTTTCTCGATGTATCCCCGGATCTGCCGCAGGGAGTCACCCATCAGTCGAAACATATCGTCCTGCTGATCAATGGCGATGGCTGGGTTGGGCCATTTAATGTCCCTCTTACATTGCGATTTCGCTATGAGGCGGCCACGGTTGAACGGGTTTTGAGGGTAACCGGCGATATTTTTGCTCCCGTTACATTTCGGCAGGAGCCTTCAGATCAACCCATCCGTGAGGGTCAGCCTGTCTCCGTGTTCATAAAGAACAACACCGGCGAACCCCGAAGCATTCGATATGTGACGGTGGACAACAAGTTCCGGATTGTGAGGCAGCCGTCATTGCTGGGCGCACAGGAGGAGGGAGAGGTTGTCCTCGAATTGCGGCCCGGGCAAGTGCCCGATCAGTTGTCTGTCGTATTCGACAGTCCGTTCAGTGGCCGCGATACGTACGCATACACATTCCGAAAATAGGCGCTGAGTGTATAAGAACCTGAGGATCACGGTCGTCATACCGTGCCTCAATGAGGAGCAGGGAGTACAGAAGGTGCTCGCGGAGGTGCCGGCATTTGTCGACGAAGTCATCGTCGTCGACAACGGTTCCACGGATCGCAGCGCCGAAGTGGCCCATAGCATGGGAGCGATTGTCGTCAGCGAGTTAAGCCGGGGGTACGGCCGGGCGTACAAAACAGGCTTTTCCCGCGCAACCGGCGACATCATCGTCACTCTTGACGGTGATCATTCGTATCCCGTTGATGCCTTGAGCTACTTGCTCGAGGCCTTCATGCATTGCCGAGTCGGTTTCCTATCTGCGTCGCGCCTGCCCACGCTTACAGATGACGCGATGAGTTTGAAGCACAAGATTGGTAATCGAGTGCTTTCATTCGTAATGTCGATCCTGTTCCTTAGATGGGTCAACGATTCCCAGTCCGGCATGTGGGTCTTTCGCAGGGAAGCTTTGGGCAGAATGAAGCTCACAAGCGATGGGATGGCCTTCAGTGAGGAAATAAAGATCGAGGCGATCAGAAACAGAGAAATCGGTTTTCGCGAGATGTATATCAACTATTCCCAGCGCGTCGGAGAAGTAAAACTGAGGCCCTGGCGAGACGGTATCGCCAACATAGTTTTCCTGTTTCGAAAGCGTTTTGGATTATGAGCCGCAAACGACAACCGAAATCAGGCGCCGTGTCATCAGTGCCGTCTCGCTGGATCGTTGTTCTCTTGCTGCTCGGACTGTCTCTTGCCGCGTATTGGAATTCCTTTAGTGTGCCTTTTGTCTTCGACGATTCCGTCAGCATTCAGAGAAACACCGGTGTTCGCTTCGGAGAATTTGGCTGGAACTTTCGTTCTGCTCGTACAGTTCTATATCTGACGTTCACGTTGAACTACCTCTGGTTTGGTCAGGAGGTGCTGTCTTACCATGTCGTCAACTTTCTCCTGCATTTCCTGAATGGACTCCTGCTCTTCTTAATCGCCGAGCGCGTTTGTCTGCGGCTCAACAATAATGAACGCCTGAGCCGGGGTTTTGCCGGTCTTGCCGCCGCCTTCTTTCTTGTGCATCCCGTGCAGACGGAGTCCGTGACGTACATTTCCAGCCGATCCGAGCTCCTGTCTACCAGCTTCTACCTTCTGGGATTTTTCCTGTTCGTGATGTGGCCCGAGAAGCGAATAGGATTTTTCCTGAGCTGTCTCGTGGGTGTTGCATTCTTTTTTGGGCTCGGATCGAAGGAGACCGTCATCACACTGCCGGCCACTATCTTCCTGTATGACTTTTTTATTGTCTCAGGCAGTCAGTTCCGTCCCCTTTTTCCCAGGTGGCGATTCTATGTGCCGTTCGTTATCGGTGGACTGGGCGCGGTCTATTACATTCTTACAAGGGCACTCGCCGGAGCCGTAGGTGCCGGCCTGCCGGGCCACCTGTCTAATTGGAATTATTTCCTGACCCAGACACGTGTCATTGTTCGTTACATTTATCTCGTATTCTTCCCCGTCGGTCTGAACCTGGACTATGACTTCCCCGCTTCGACCAGTCTATTTGAGCCGGCCGTGCTGGCATCCATCACTTTCCTGAGCGGCATTCTGGTAGTTGGCTGGCTGATCCGTCGTAAGCATCCGGTTTTTGCCTTTTCGATCTTCTCCTTCTTCGTCACGCTATCGCCGACATCCAGCTTCGTGCCGATCCTTGACGTGATTTTTGAACACCGCCTTTATCTGCCGCTTGCCGGCGTGTGTTTATCCTTTCCCTTCCTCATTGACACTGTCTACAACAAGGCCCGGGAGAAGTTCTTCGTCGCCGGAAGCGCGCGGGCATACGCCTGTGTGATTCTGCTGTTACTCACGGTCGGGACAGTCTTGCGGAATCACGTGTGGGGCGACGAGGTCCGGCTTTGGACGGATGTTGCCGCTAAATCGCCAGGAAAGGAGCGTCCTTACTACGCGCTGGCATGGGCTCACTTCAGGCGGGCCGAGTTCGATCAGGCTATCGCCGTTCTGGAGAAGTCGCGAGATCACTTTCCGGATGGTCGCTTCGAATCCGATGACTTTCTTGCGAACCTGTATCTGAAGACCGGGAGATTTGATGAGGCAATACAGCGGCTTCAGGGCAATACAGGTGTGGTGACAGACAAGACTCAGCTTGGGCACGCTTATAACAATCTGGGCGTCGCCTATCTGTATAAGTGGAAAACTCTGGAATCCAAGGTTGCCGCGGTGTCTCCGGAAGCCTTCGCGCTGGAAAAGGAAAGGCTTCTGAAACCAGCAGCCGAAGCATTTGCGAAATCTGTCGAGACGAACCCGGAAATGATGTTTGCGATGGACTCTTTCATAAATGTCGCGCACCTCCGAGGTCTGGATGGGGAGTTGGAATCCCAGGCCATGGAGAAGCTTCAGACCGGCGAAGACTTTGATAGTCTCTATATTGTAGGCAAGAGCGCCTTCGAGCGAGGCGACTATGCGCGAGCCGATGAGTACTTCGAGCGCGCTGAACAAATCATAAGAGACATCAAACTCCTGTACTTCAACCACGGCTATGCCCTGGCGACTCTCGGCCAGAAAGATCGTGCGATTGAAAAATACATTCTGGCAATCCGTATCGACCCTATTTTCACTGAGGCGCATCACAACGTGGGACTGCTTTACTACGAAAGGGGAGAATACGCCACCGCTTCCAGCCATTTTGCCGAAGTGCTTCGCCTGGATCCCAACCACATCAGCTCGAATCTCTATCTGGCAAGAATATATCTGAAGCAGGGGAATAAGGCCCTCGCCCGAAATCACGTTTCCACTGTCCTGAGCGTGGCTCCCGGCAACCCCCAGGCGCTTCAGCTTCAGCAGCAAATCGGACTATGAAGAAACAAAGACTTCGTCCCGACGCCAAACCCCTCGCCCCGCCGTCGCCGCGGTGGATCGCGCTTGGCGTGCTGTTTGGCCTGACGCTGGTGGCGTATTGGAATTCCTTCGACGTTCCATTGGTCTTTGACGACCTCGCAACCATTCAGCGGAATTCCGGGGTGCGCTTTGGGGAATTCGACTGGAATCCCTTGAGCGGACGAACAGTCCTGTATCTGCTGTTTACGGCGAACTACATCTGGGCCGGCCAGGATGTCTGGAGCTACCACCTCATTAATCTTGTCCTTCATCTTCTCAACGGTATTCTCATCTTTTTCATCGCCGAGAGAATCTTCCAGCGTGTTGGGTTGGCCGAGCTGAGGGGGCGTACGTATGCTGCACTGGCGTCCGCGCTCTTCCTCGTTCATCCCATACAGACCGAATCGGTGACCTACATTTCAAGCCGATCCGAGTTGTTATCCACCTTCTTCTATCTGATCGCGCTCTTCCTGTTCATCATCTGGCCTGAACGGAAAATCGGGTTCTTCCTTAGTTGCGTCGTCGCCGTACCTTTCTTACTGGGCATCGGGAGTAAGGAAACGGCCGTTACTCTTCCAGCGACTCTGCTCTTATATGATTTCGTGTTCTTGTCCGGGGGCAGACTACGGACGGTATTCTCCAGATGGCGTTTCTATACCACTTTCATCGTAGGTGGCGCCGGGGTTATTTATTATTTCCTGACGGGACCACTTCGCCAATCCATTGGCGCAGGAGCGTCTGGTAATCTTTCGTCGTCGATATACTTTCTAACGCAAGTCCGTGTCATTGTTCGCTACATTCGATTGCTATTCCTGCCGGCAGGACTGAACCTGGATTATGATTTCCGTCCTTCAACAGGGTTGGAACCGGCCGTCATTGCGTCATTCCTCCTTCTCGGTGGGATTCTCGTTCTGGGCTGGTTCTTACGCCAGCGTGCACCAATATTCACGTTCTCGATCTTCTGGTTCTTTATAACGCTCTCACCGACCTCCAGCTTCGTTCCCATCCTGGACGTGATCTTTGAACATCGCCTCTACCTGCCGCTCGCAGGCGTCTGCCTGATTTTTCCCCTGTTGATTGAAATGGTGTACACGAGAATGCGACCTCATCTGGCTTTGCCGGGAAGCCCTGTTGTCTGTTCGGCACTGTTGCTGATGGCGTTAACCGCCGGAAGCATATCCCGTAATCAGGTATGGCGTGACGAGGTTCGCCTGTTCAAGGACGTCGTAGAGAAGTCTCCGCATAAGGAGCGGCCGTATAACGCGCTCTCGTGGGCCTACTTCAAGCGAGGCGATTATGCGAACACAATCACGACGCTTCAGAAAGCGCTGGAAATGGTTCCAGACAAGTACATCGATTTTTCAGAGACGCTTGCAAACGTGTACCTGAAGGCCGGGAAATACGATGAGGCTGTGGGCCTTTTCCAGGAGACGATACGGCGATTCGAAGGCGAGCGGGTTGCGATCGCCTATAACAATCTCGGCAACGCGTACATGTACAAATGGAGCGCCCTCCAGTCCCAGGCGTCGCAGATGTCTCCGGATGCATTTGCGGCCGCGAACGAAGCAGTACTTGCGCCCGCGGCGGAAGCATTCCAGAGAGGATTGGAGATTCAGCCGGACATGCCGGCGACGCTCGACGCCTTTATCAATGTCAGCTACAACAGAGGAAAAGGTGCGGAAATCGAGGCCGAAGCTTTCGGGGAACTGAAGCAGAATGAGGATTTCAACAGCCTGTATGTCGTCGGAAAGAGCGCTTTCCTGGCCGGTGACTGGGTCAGGGCAGATGCGTACTTTGAGCGGGCGGAAAAGCTCAAATCCGACGTGAAAATACTGTACTTCAATCACGGCTATGCGCTCGCCGCTATGGGCCAGGATGATCGAGCCATCGAGAAATACCTTCAGGCTGTTCGGATCGACCCGATCTTTTACGAGACGCATAACAACCTGGGATTGATCTATATGCGCAAGAACGAGTATGCGAAGGCCGCCGCGTCCTTTGAGCAGGTGCTTCAATTTGAGCCCAAGCATTTCAATGCGAATTTCAATTTGGCGAAGATCTCCAGGTTACAGGGCAAGGCGGCAGTGGCCAGGAGCTATTTACAGAGCGCGCTGGAAAGTTCGCCCGGGAATCCGGACGCTATAACAATGATGAAGGAGTTAGGACTCTAGTCAGGTAGAACGAAAGAAAGATAATGGCGAAAATATTAGTTACTGGAGCAATGGGCACCCTGGGCCGGCCTCTCGCGCAGGAACTCGAAGCGCGGGGACACGATGTGTGGGGAATGGATCTTCAGCATCAGGCCGAGCAGAAATACTATCGTGCCGACGTCGCTAATTTCAGGCAGCTCGAACGTGTGTTCGAGCAGGATTACGACTTTGTATATCACCTGGCCGCTGAATTCGGCCGGATCAACGGCGAAGAGTACTACGACACGCTATGGACGACGAATGTCATCGGCACCCGGAATATTCTCGAGATCCAGAAGCGGAAGAAGTTCAAGTTGATATTCGCCTCGTCTTCGGAGATCTATGGTGACAAGCATCATCAGATCCTGGACGAAAACATTCCGCTCAACCATTCCATCATTCAGCACAACGATTACGCCGTTACGAAGTGGGTGAACGAGATTCAGATCATGAATTTCGAGAAGCGATTCGGCAACCCGGTAGTGCGCTTGAGATTCTTCAATGCGTACGGGCCCGGCGAGTACTACCACAACTATCGCAGTGTCGTTTGCCTGTTTGCATACCGCGCCCTGCACCGCATTCCGTATGACGTTTATCTCGGATACCACCGCGTCTTCATGTACATTGATGACTTCATTCCCACCCTTGCGAATGTTGCCGGCAATTTTGTTCCGGGCGAGGTCTACAACATCGGCGGCGAGGAGTTCAGGAGCGTCAAAGAGCTTAGTGATCTCATCCTGGGTGGTCTCGGGATGGACGACTCCATAGTGAACTACCTTCCGGAGGACAAGCACAACGTTCTGAACAAGAAGCCCGATATTGAGAAAGCGCGCAAGGCGTTTGGGCATGGTCCGACAATCACGCTCGAGCAGGGCATACCGTTGACCGTCGAATGGATGAAGACGGTGTACGCCCGGAGCATCGCCAAAGCCGCCGCAGGAGCTCCTGTCGGGCGGTAGTTCCGATGAAAATACTCGTTGTCCATGAAGTCAACTACCTGAGGAAGATCATCTATGAATTCCAGATTCTTCCGGAGATCCTGTCGATTCTTGGACACGACGTCACGATCATCGATTACGACGACAGCTGGCAAACGGCGTCCAATGGCGACAGAAGCTGGGGGCTGAGGACCCGCGTCCACGAGGAAGTACATCGCGCTTATCCCGAGGCTGCCGTGACTGTGCGGCGTCCCGGAATGATCCGAATGCCGATCGTATCCAGGATTTCGGGAGCGGTTGCGTCCGGCGTGGATGTGTATCGGTTTATCCGGGAACATTCACCGGATGTAGTCCTGCTCTACGGAATTCCCACTGTCGGTCTTCAGAGTTGGTTCGCCGCGCGAAGATTCGGTGTCCCGGTGGTGCTTCGTTCGATCGATGTTTCGAGCCGGCTTGTGCCGTCACCAGTGTTGGGGCCGCCCACAAGGATGATCGAGCATTTTCTCTATAACCGCGTGGATGCGGTTGTTTCCGTGACGCCGCACCTGAAAAATTATGTGCTCTCCTATGGAGTTCCGGAATCCCGGGTTCGTGTTTTACCTTCGGGCGTCGATTCCGGCATGTTTTCGCCGGGCCCGCGCAACGACAGGATGCTTCAACAGTGGGGGATCGAACCGGATGACAAAGTGATCCTGTTCATGGGAACAATGTACAAGTTCAGTGGTCTCGACCGGATGATCCGGGACTTTCCGAGACTTCTTTCACGCTACCCGGGCGCAAAACTTCTCACGGTCGGCTCCGGGGAGGATGAGGAGCGGTTGAAAGTCCTTGCCGCTGAGGCCGGACTTTCGAGCAGCATCCTCTTCGGAGGCATGCAGCCCTATGCGGCTTTGCCGGACATTATCCGGTCCGCCGATGTTTGTATCAATCCGTTCGAACTGAACGCCATTACGCGAGACATTCTCCCTACGAAACTCTTCCAGTACCTGGCGTGCAGCAAGCCGGTGATGGCAACCGAGTTGCCAGGAACAATGCCATTTCTGGCGGGCGAAGAACATGGGATGGTTTACTGTCCGCTGGAGGGTTTCGTGGACCGGATTGGCGATCTGCTGGACGCTCCTGCCGAGCGGGAGCATCTCGGACGAAAAGGTGTGGAGGTCACCAGGGCTAATTACGAATGGAAACGCATCGCTGAGACCCTGGTCTCATGGATGTCCGAATTCGCTTAGCAGCGAATGCGAATAGTGTTCGTTATCCCATATTTCTATCCGGCGCTGCAGTACGGCGGGCAGCCGAAGAGTTGCTACGAACTCGGGCGAGCCCTTGTCCGGCGCGGCCACTCCGTGACGGTAGTCACGACCGACAGCGCAGGAGCCGCAAGGCTCGGTCCGGACCATGCGGCTGGTATTCGCGGAAATGTGGAAGGTATCGAGGTTTTCTACTACCGCAATTTGTCTAACTATCTCGCTTTTCGCCATCGGGTCTTTCTTCCGATTGCTCTATTCCGAAACATTCGCCGTCACATGGACGATTGCGATGTCCTGCACATCCACGAGCTGCGCAGCACGCTGACCGTTGCGGCTTACCGCGCTGCGCGTTCGCTTGAGCTTCCGTTTGTGCTCTCGCCGCACGGTGGACTCAAGTGGCTGGGTAAGGAGAGAGTGAAACGGATGTTCGACAGTGTCTGGGGGAAAGCGATACTGCGCGATGCGGCAAGGCTCGTAGCGATTTCGCCCCTGGAGGAGAAGGACGCGCAGACATTCGGCGTCGAGCCGGAACGAATCCGGATCCTTCCGAATCTCGTCTTTCCTGAGGACTACTCGGTTTTGCCGCAGAAGGGCGAATTCAGGCGCCGGTGGAATATACGTGAAGAAAAGATAGTGCTCTTTCTCGGACGGTTGCACTGGATCAAGGGCGCAGACCTTCTCATCCGCGCCCTGGCGGGATCGAGTGCGAGTGTGCGCCTTGTCATAGCGGGTCCCGATGACGGGCAGGAGAGCCAACTCCGCCAGATGCTGGCAGGAACCGATCTTGAGAAGAGGACGACCTTCACCGGATATCTCGATCACGAGGCGAAGCTGAAATCGCTGGTGGATGCGGACGTGGTGGCGATTCCGTCCCGGAGTGAAGTGTTTGCAATTACCGCGGTAGAGGCATTGATGTGCGGAAGACCTGTCCTGCTGTCCTCATCGTGCGGTTTGTTTCCTTCCCCAGGGACCAATTGTGGAGTGTTCCGTTTCGACAATGAGAACGTCGACGATCTTGCGGACAAACTAAAGGTCGTATTGGGCGCGGATTACGGCGCGGCTTCCGCTGCCGGCCGTGAATTTGTCCTCCGCGAATTCGGTCCTGGTGCGATTGCGGAAAGGGCTGAGGTAATTTATGAAGAAGCCATCCGGCGCGTCTGAACCGGCTGCAAAGTTCGGAATTCTTGAAGAGATTCGAAACGTTATCGATATTGAAATCGAGGCGCTTCAGTCTGTCCGCCAGAAGGTGGGGCCGGAATTTGAGCTGGCCGTGCAGGCAATCGCGGAATGCGAGGGGCAGGTCATCGTCACGGGTGTCGGCAAGTCCGGCATCATCGCCAACAAGATTGCGGCAACGCTCAGAAGCACGGGCACGCCGGCAATCTTCCTTCACGCCGGGGAGGCGCTGCACGGCGATATCGGGATAGTGACGTCCAGGGATGTTGTGCTGGCAGTAGGAAAGAGCGGCGAAACCGGTGAACTGAACAGTCTTTTGCGATTCTTGAAAAAGAGTGCTGTCCGGATCATTTCGCTGACGTCCAATGATACTTCCTCGATGGCCCAGCTTTCGGACATTGTCCTGAACCTCAATATTCCCCGTGAGGCTTGTCCCCTCAATCTTGCACCGACGGCAAGCACGACCGCAGCGCTTGCTGTAGGCGACGCCATAGCCGTTGTGTTGATGAAGCTGAAGAACATTTCAGAGGCAGACTTCGCCCGCCATCATCCTGGCGGCCAGTTGGGCCGGCGCCTGCTTCTCACCGTGGATGACGTGATGCGGAAGGATAAGGAGAACCCGGTGATCTCCATCGCGCAGTCGGTCAAGGAGATGGTGGTCCGGATTACAGCGTTCAGAGTGGGGGCCATTTCCGTAGTGAACGACCAGGGAGAGCTGCTCGGGTTGGTAACCGACTATGACATCCGCAGGGCCCTGGAGTCCGGCCATGACATCTTTTCGATGAAGATTGCGGACATCATGAACGCTTCTCCCGAGGTGGTTTTCGCCGACGAGAAGGCCGTAGATGCGCTCGAAAAGATGAAGGAGAGAAGCAAGCCTACGGCAGTCATACCTGTTGTGAACCGGAACCGGAAAGTCGTTGGAATGATTCACTTGCACGACCTCATATCGGCGGGATTGTAGGGCAAGTCGGTTCGGGCGGCCAGTGGGCGATAGTATATAATGCTCGATCCATGCACTCGTCCGGACCCCAGCCGTGCAGTGGAATCGGTTGCGGGACATTGTTGACCCGCACGCTTGGTGATAGTAGCCTTAACCTCAAATAAGAGAACTGTTTACGGATATTCAGTCTGTGACTGACCGGTTTGTCGTGTGGGTGTCATGCGTGTAAATCCAGCAGAGAGAACCGTCCGATGATTATCAGCCGAACGCCATACCGGATTTCGTTCTTTGGTGGGGGGACGGATTATCCAGCATGGTA
>CAMBFR010000124.1 GCA_945865815.1 Candidatus Sulfopaludibacter sp. SbA3 | reverse complement strand
GGGGATGGGGGGGACGCACCCCGAATTCCGTTGTGCAGGAATTCGGGGTGCGTCCCCCCAATCTCCTTTACGAATGCCCGATAACGCCTCTGGGCTCGTACAACTCCGACAGCGCTTTTAGCTCGTTCGCATCCAGCTTCACATTCAATGCCGCGATCGCATCCTCCAGGTGTCCGGGTTTGCTTGCGCCGACAATTGGAGCCGTAATTCCGGGCTGGTGCAGCACCCATGCCAGCGCGATTTGCGCGTTGCTGACGCCGCGCTTTTTAGCTATTTCCGTCAAGCGGTCGACAATCGCGAAATCCTGCGGGCGGTAGTACTGTCTGCGGGAGAATTCGTCGGTCTTGGCGCGGACGGTTTCGCCAAAATCCTCTTTTCGGCGATTACCCACAACGAAGCCGCGAGCGAGCGGGCTGAACGGAATCACTCCGATTTTCTCGGCGCGGCAGAGCGGAAGCATTTCGCGCTCCTCCTCGCGATATATAAGGTTGTAATAGTTCTGCATCGTGGCGAAGCGCGCGAGGCCAAGCCGGTCGGAGACGCCGAGCATCTTCGTGAACTGCCAGGCCCACATGGCGGACGCGCCGATGTACAAGACTTTCCCGGCCTTGACGAGGTCGTCGAGGGCGCGCAGGGTTTCCTCAACGGGAGTGGACGCGTCGAAGCGGTGAATCTGGTAGAGATCGACGTAGTCGGTCCGAAGGCGGCGCAGGCTGTTATCGATGGAATGCATGATGTGCTTGCGCGACAGGCCCACGTCATTCGGGTCCGTGCTCATCGGGTTGTAAACCTTGGTCGCAATGACGATGCGGTCGCGCGCAGGACCGAATTCCTTCAAGGCGTCGCCAAGCACTTCCTCGCTCTTGCCGACCGAGTACATATCGGCGGTGTCGAAGAAATTAAAACCCATTTCGAGCGCGGTGCGAATGAACGGCCGGGCCTCTTCGTCTTCGAGCACCCACGGTCTCCATTTTTTCGAGCCATAGGTCATCGTGCCCAGCGCCAGCCGCGATACTTTCAGTCCGGTAGATCCAAGATTTACGTATTCCACGCGTAGCATGATAAAACATTTCCGGATAAACTGCGCCAAAGGAGAAAGGACGGGAAAGGACTGGAAATATGGCTCTCACACCCTCCACCATGCTTGACCTTGGCACTCCAATGCCTTCATTCCGGCTTCACAATTTTGATGGAGTGACCGTGTCATCCGGCGAATTCAGGAATGCGCCTGGGCTTCTTGTAGCGTTTATCTGCGCGCACTGTCCCTTCGTGAAGCACATCCGGCAAGGCTTTGCGGCTTTTGCCCGCGATTGCCAGTCGAAGGGGCTCGCCATAATCGCAATCAATTCCAATGACATTTCCATTTCTCCTGCCGACGGTCCCGCGGAAATGAAGAAAGAGGCGGCCGAGGCGGGTTACGTATTCCCGTATCTGTTCGACGAGGATCAGAGCGTCGCGAGGGCATTTCGTGCGGCATGCACTCCGGACTTCTTTCTGTTCGATCGCAGCGGCAAGCTGGCATATCGCGGGCAGTTCGATGCGAGCAGGCCGGGCAACGAAGTTCCGGTGACCGGCCTCGATCTTCGCAATGCCGCGGATGCAGTGCTTTCGGGGCGCGCCGCCGCGACGGATCAGCTGCCGAGCATCGGTTGCAACATCAAGTGGAAGCCCGGGAGCGAGCCGAATTACTAATTCGAGCTTGACACGATGAATTACCTAATGTGAAATTGCTGCCGGACCGGTGCCCAATCGGTTATTTCCTTAAAAAACTCTCAATATTAAGAGGTTTATAAACCTGATGTCTGTACTGATGATGATGGAGTGGTTGCAGGAGACGTCGATAAGCATAGGGATCCGTGAATCCATATTCTGGTTTCCGTTCCTGATCGCCTTGCACGTCATGGGAACAGTAACCGGAATCGGGCTCATCCTGGCATTGGATCTCCGCTTGCTCAATTGGGGAATGAAAAATACCCCGTTGTCAGCGATTTTTCTGCAGTTGCGGCCCTGGGCTATCGGCGGTTTTGTGTATCAGCTCATCACCGGCGTGTTTCTGTTCTGGTCCGAGCCTGTCAGGTGCTTCGAGTCCTGGTCGTTCTGGATTAAGATGATCGCAATGTGCCTGGCGTTCGGAAACGCAATCCTGTTCGACAAGATGATCTATCCGACGTCGGCGAGTTGGGATACTGGCCCCAACATGCCGTTCCGTGCAAAATTTGCAGGCGCCGCATCTTTGGTGCTGTGGACCATCGTGATCTTCACCGGGCGTTGGACAGCCTACAGCTAGTCGCCGGGCAGGTGAATGTAAGTCATGATTGATTTGCGAAAGGACTTCAGATGTCTTTAATGGATTTCTACATGTTCGCCGAAAATTCGCCGCTTGGCGCCTGGGTACGCTCCTACACGTATGCGTTTTCTCTGATTCAGGTCGTGCATCTGCTTTCGATGACCATGCTGCTGGGAACGATCTTAACGGTGAATCTTCGGCTGCTCGGTGTGGCGATGACGAGCCGTTCGGTCTCGGAAGTTGCCGATGGCGTCCGTTCCTGGAGCACCGCCGGATACATTGTGACGGTGATCACCGGTTTTGCGATGTTTTCGTCCGAAGCCATCAAGATGTCCGACAACAGCATGTGGTCCTATAAGATCAGCTTCCTTTTCGTCGCACTGATCCTCCAGTTCACCATGTACCGGACGATGACCAAGCCGGGGCGCGCGGAAAAGAATCCCATTCTGGCCAAGCTGACGGCGGTTCTTTCAATCCTCTTGTGGTTCGCCGTAGGCATGTCCGCACGGACCATCGCATTCATCTAGACACGGCCAACTGGCAGCGCTCCGCCGCTGCCGGTTGTTCCGATTTCTGTATTCTTCTGAATTGATGCATCCGGTTGACCTTGCTGTATTTGTGAGATAAACTCCGCGCCCAACTTAACGATTTCGCATGCTCGTCAGTACCGAAGGGTTTCGGGGCATGCATGAACACATACCGCAAACCTATTTAGGAGGACGGATAATGAAGAGCCTGCGTTGGCTTATGGTGATGCTTCCGTTTCTGTTCGTCGCTTGTGCCGCTCCCGAACCGCCCGCGCCGCCGGCAGCGCCAGCCGCCAAGGCTTATGGAAATCTGCTTCAGTTGATGCGCGCGATTCCTTTCCCGCATTCGAACGTCATATTCGACACTCAAACTAAGGACCCCGAGGGGGCGGAGAAGCCGACAGCCAAGGCGACGCTCGTGTATAGCCTGGGCGACAGCGACGTTTATGCCGGCTGGGCTGCAGTCGAAAACAGCGCGTTGGCGATTTCCGAGACGGCGAACCTCCTCACCATTCCGCGAAAGTGCGCCAGTGGCGTGGATGCGCCGGTCGACCGCGAGGACTGGAAGATGTATGTGGCGGGACTCGCCGCAGCGGGTGAGGCTGCCTACGCGGCCGCGCAGACCAAGAACCTGGACAAGATGCTCGAGGTCAGCGAGACGGTGACTCTGGCCTGCTCCGCGTGCCACGACGTCTATCGCGACAGAGACGAGACAATGCGTTGTGTTCCGCCTCCCGCGGATGGCGCTCCTGCCGCTGCTCCCGAAGCAAAGTGATAGCCGCCAGCGGTCTTTAAGAAGCCGGAAGAGGGACGGACACAAATGCCTGGTTGAAACTGTCCGTCCCTTTTCAGTTCCGGCATCTGGTGCTAATATTTGCTGCACAGATCCTGGTCATAATGGAGGAATGTAAATGAAGGCTGTAACGTTTGGACTTGTTTGTTTATTCGCGTGCTTGACTCTTGTTTTGCCGCTGATTGCACAGGAAGGACATCCGCTGAGCGGAAGTTGGACCGGTGACTGGGGGATGAACGCGCAACAGCGCAATCACGTTCTGATCGAGATGAAATGGACCGGCAAGGAGCTCGTCGGCACGATCAATCCTGGTCCGAACGCCAGTCCGATGAAGGTTGCGACGCTGAATCCGGCCGACTGGAGCGTGCACATCGAAGCCGATGTCAAGGATGCGAACGGCAGGGCCGTTGCCACTGTCATCGATGGAAAAATCGAAAATCTCGGCTCATACAACCGCATAATTTCCGGCACGTGGACTACGGGAGGAATGCGCGGCACTTTTGAGATCTCAAGGCAGTAGGGACATAATATGCGAATAAAAACATTGCTGATTTGTTTCGTGCTTCTGGTGATTGCCGCGCCCGCGTTGGCGCAACTCGGTCACCCGATCAAAGGCGCATGGAGCGGCGAGTGGTGGATTACGCGCGGGCAGGAGAATCGCGTCCTGCTTGAATTCAACTGGGACGGCAAGCAGGTTACGGGAGTGCTCAGTCCCGGCCCGAACGCCTCCCCGTTGCAGAATGTCAGCCTCGAACCGCCCTCGGGCGGAGTTGCCGGTTCAATGAATGCCTGGACGCTGCACTTCGAAGCAGACGTGAAGGATCAGGCCGGCAGAACTGTTCGTCATGTCGTTGATGGCAAGTTGCAGAACATCGGCGTCGAAAACCGTTTTATCACCGGCACGTGGGCCGCGGGCGCACAAAAGGGCGAATTCAAGATAACCCTGAACTAACGGCGCGCAGAACGGCGCTAAAGTTGCTCTTCCTGTCTGTGTCATGTTTAATCGTCTAACAACAGCATTTCTGATCGCCGTATGGCTATTGACGCCGGACTTTCTTTGCCTGCTTCCCGGCGGCGAAATGCTCACCATGGACGAACACGAGTGCTGCCGGCTTATGGCGGGTCAGTGTGACAGCGTGCCCATGCCCAATTTCCACGAATGCTGCCAGAGTGTCACACGATCCGATGTCGTTATCACTACCAGGGCGACAGATTACCCGGAACTGAGCGTTGCGGATGTTTCATTGGCCGGCGCCGCCCCGCGTGATCTGTCGCCGGCAGTTACATTTCCGCACAAATGGCTGCGTCCGGCAGACACCACTTCTCTCTACTCATCTTTCCGCGAGTCCATTGACATCCTAAGGATCTGATCCGTCCTCCAGATTTCCCGCAATTTCTTGCAGCTGGAAGGAGGACTTTATGTACGCGCTCGTTCTATTGGCTTTGCTCGCATCGCCACAGGCCTCGATGACTCTGGAACAAATCCAGGGCGAGGCCATGGTGAACAATCCTGAAATCCTGAGTCTCGAACAGCAAGTGCGCGTGTCGGAAGAACGCGTTGCATCGGCTGGGGGTATTGATGACGTTGAATTCATGTACCGCGGCTGGGGTGCGCCTCTCCTCCAGCCCTGGAATGTCAATCAAACACAGCACATGTTCATGTTCAGCCAGAAAGTTCCATCTCGAGGCAAGCGTGCCCTTCGCTACCTGATCGCTGCTGACGACACCGAGATTCAGTCGCTGGCGGTAGAGGCGATGAAGCGCGAAATTGACGGAAGGGTACGCGGCGCGTTTTACCGGCTTTTGAGAAGCTACGACCAGCTTCGCTTGCATCATGAGCAAGTCACGCTGGCCGACCAGGCCATTGGAGCCGCGCGGGTCAAGTACACCGTTGGAAAAGTGCCGCAGCAGGACGTCCTCAAGGCACAGATCGCGTATTCACGCCTGGTTGAGCATCAACTGATGTTTGAACGTGAAGCGGAGATGGCGCGATCCGAACTGAATGGATTGATGGGACGGCCGCCGGATCAGGCGCTCGAAGTCGCCGGCGCCTACCCGGTTCTGCAGCCATTGCCTTCGCAATACGAGTTGCAGCAGCTTGCAATCGAAAACAGGCCGGAACTTCAGGCGCTGACTGTAATGAAGCGGCAGGGCGGCCGAAAGGTGGAACTTGCCGGGAAGGCTTACAGTCCGGAGTACTCGGTTTCCGCCGGCTATATGGTCATGCCGGGCGGATCCATGAACCGGAATGCCTGGATGGGAGAGCTTTCAATCTCTCTTCCATGGCTGAATCGCGGCACGCACGACGCCGCGATTCGCGAGGCGCAGGCCGAGAGAGCTTCTGTCGACGCCGAGTACCGCAGGCAACTTGCGGCAATAACGCGCGAGATTCGCGATGCCGTCATTGAAGTCGAGGCCGCCCGGAAAACGGCGGAACTCTACCGCGATACGCTTGGCCCGCAGGCCGTCAGCACATTGAGGGCAACAGTCGCCGCCTACCAGACCGACCAGACGGACTTCATGAACCTCCTCGACAGCCAGGGCATGGCCATCGATTTCCAGCACAAATTGTTTGAAGCGCTTGAGAAGTACGAACGGAGTCTTGCTGAACTGGAGCGAGCCACGGGCAGCTTGATCCCGCGATTACCAACCGTTGCGTCAGGGAGGCCATTATGATGCGCCGCGAGACAGCAATGATGGTGGCAGGAATAGTAATTGGACTTGCATCCGCCTCGGGGGCATTCCTCTTCTGGAATCGCGGGCCGGCAGTGCCGGCAGGGCAGCTGGTCGAACCCGTCATGGCCGATCACGCGGCCGATCACGCGGTTGACGAGCCTCGCGGGGCGACGGCCGTCGAAGAGCCGGGGGATCTGGCCGTGCGGCTCACCGCAGAAGAACAACAGCAGATTCGATTGCAGACCGCCGATGTCCATCCCCAGCGGATTACCGAACAGATTACCGCCGCGGGCCGGGTGGAAGAACCGGAAACGGCGATCCGCACCATCAGCGCGCGAGTTGGCGGCCGCATTGACCGGCTGTTCGTGAATTTTACCGGACAGCCTGTCGAAATCGGCCAGCCCGTCGCGGCGATATACAGTCCGGAGATCTTCACGGCTACCGAAGAGTACAAGCTTGCGCGCGAAAACCGTCAGCACCTGGCGGCAAGCCGGCAAGCGGTTGCAATCACCCAGGCCGATGCCCTTGTGGAGGCCAGCCGCCGCCGTCTCGAACTATGGGGCTTGAGTCCGGAACAGATCGGCGAGCTTGTAACGGCTCCCGACACGCCCATCCACATTACGATCGCCTCGTCGGCGAAGGGAATTATTCGCACTCGCAATATCACCGAGGGTCAGTACGTGGAGGCGGGAGCGGCGCTTTTCGACGTGATCGACCTCACGACACTGTGGGTTGAAGCCGACGTTTTCCAGTCCGATATCGGCCGCATTCGTCCCGGTTTGAGGGCTCGGATCATGAGCGACGCCTTGTTGGGGACCACGTTGAGGGGAACAGTCAGCTTCATCAAGCCTCAATCGAACCCCGAAAGCCGCACGACTCCGGTTCGCATTCAGATCGACAATCCGGGCATGAGACTCCGGCCCGGAATGTTTGTAACGTCGGTGTTCGACATTCCGCTTGGCGCAAACGTACTGACAGTGCCGCGAAGCGCCGTCACGGACACGGGAACGGAGAAAATCGTCTATCTCGCGCTGCCGGACGGTGTGTTCCAGCGCCGCGCAATCCAGACCGGCACGCCCGGCAGGGACTATTATCCCGTCCTCAGCGGCCTTGCCGAGGGCGACAGGGTCGTCACAAACGGGGCTTTTCTCATTGATTCGCAGACACGGTTAACGGGTGGAATGGCTGGCCTGTTCGGTGGCTCTACTTCTTTCGACACCCATCGAATCACATTCCGGATCGAGCCGGATCCGCCGATGGGCGCCAGGGAGAACACTGTTCACATCGGTCTCCTGGACTCTGCGGGAAATGCCGTCAGCGACGCCCAGGTACGGATGACTGCCGTCATGCCGGCGATGCCGGCAATGGGTATGCCGGAAATGCGCGGCGGCGCCGACCTCCTATGGAACGGGTCGGAATATACCGGACCGATCACGATCGGCATGGCCGGTTCGTGGAACGTAGTCGTGGAAGCGCGGCGTGGCAATCAGTTGTTAGCCACGTACCGTACTCGTTTTGACGCGAGATGAGCGGCTGCGAATGCAAGCCCGATAGGGCGCAGCCATCAAGAAGATGAGCGGCTGCGAATGCAAGCCCGATAGGGCGCAGCCATCAAGAAGATGAGCGGCTGCGAATGCAAGCCCGATAGGGCGCGGCCATCAAGAAGATGAGCGGCTGCGAATGCAAGCCCGATAGGGCGCAGCCATCAAGGAGATGACGAATGATTAATCGCCTCATTGAAATCGCTCTCCGGAACCGGTTTCTCGTGCTTGTCGCCTATGCGCTGCTTGCCGTGTGGGGTTATTGGGCGCTGCTCACGACGCCCATCGATGCCATTCCGGACCTGAGCGAAAATCAGGTCATCGTCTTCACCGACTGGCCCGGCCGAAGCCCCCAGGAAATCGAGGATCAGATCACGTATCCGCTGACGGTGAATCTCCAGGGATTGCCCGGCGTACGGACCGTTCGGTCGTCTTCCGCATTTGGTTTTTCGATGGTGAACATCATCTTTCAGGATGCCGTCGATGTCTATTTCGCACGCACGCGCGTTCTCGAACGGTTGAATCTGGCTTCCAGCTTTCTTCCAATGGGCGTGGTTCCGACGCTTGGGCCGGATGCCACCGGCGTCGGCCAGGTCTTCTGGTACACCGTCGAGGGTCCCTACGATTCCGGCGCGCTGAGGTCTCTGCAGGACTGGTATATCCGTTACCAGTTGAATTCCGTTCCCGGTGTCGCGGAAATCGGCAGCATTGGAGGTTTTGTCCGGCAGTACCAGATCGATGTCGATCCGGCGAAACTTCGCGCGTACCGGATTCCAATACGGATGGTCTTTGAAGCGGTCGAGCGCAGCAACAGCAATGTGGGGGCAAAGGTCATCGAAGCAAACGACACGGAATTTGTCGTGCGCGGCATCGGTCTGATCGAATCGGTCGAGGACATCGAGAACGTTGTTTTGGACAACGTGAACGGAACGCCCATTTTTGTCCGGAACGTCGCTACCGTCCAGATCGGCCCCGAATTTCGCCGCGGAGTCCTCCACAAGGAAGGCAAAGACGCTGTCGGCGGCGTCGTTGTCATCCGGTACGGGGCGAACGCCCGGCAGGTGATCCAGGACGTGAAGGCGAAAATCGTGTCGTTGGAAACCGGGCTGCCGCAGGGCGTGAAAATCGTTGCGTTCTACGATCGCAGCCAGCTCATCGATCACGCCGTGGATACGCTGAGAGATTCTTTGCTTGAGGAAGTCCTGCTGGTCACGCTGGCGCACATCGTGTTCCTGTGGCATTTCCGCAGCATTCTTATCGTGACGTTTCCGTTACCTCTGGCAGTGCTCGGGGCGTTTCTGCTGATGCGCTACTTCGAGATTTCTTCCAACATCATGTCTCTGGGCGGCATCGCGATAGCTATCGGCGTTCTGGTAGACGCGGGAATCGTAATGACCGAGAACGTGCTGCGGCATGCCGAGCAGTATTCGGAAAAACATGGAAGCTATCGCGGCCATATCCAGGAGATCACGCTGCAGGCGGCGCAGCTGGTCGGCCGGCCCATCTTCTTTTCGATGACGATCATCATTCTGGCGTTCATTCCTGTATTCGCCCTCACCGGTATGGAAGGCAAACTGTTCCATCCGCTGGCCTTCACGAAGACATTCGCGATGGTGGGTTCCACGCTGATTGCCGTGACGCTCGTGCCGGTCCTGTGCACGTTGCTCATTCGCGGCCGGCTTCACCGTGAGCAGGACAATCCGCTCATGCGGGGCCTCTGCGCGTTGTACCGGCCGGCGCTGGCCTTCGCCTTGCGGCGCCGCGCTGTCGTTCTGCTTGCCGCCAGTGGATTGTTTGTGTCCGCTGTGTACCTTGCCACGACCATCGGCTCCGAGTTCATGCCGCCTCTCGACGAAGAAACGGCGATGTGGATGCCGATAACCGATCCAAGCATCTCGCTCACGAAAGCGACAGAACTTCTCGCGGAGCAGGACCGGATCATCGGTGAAGATCCGGCTGTGGAAATGGTTGTGGGAAAGATCGGCCGGGCGGAGACGTCCACGGATCCCGCGCCGATCAACATGACCGAGACCATCATTGTATTCAAGCCGAAAGAGGACTGGCCTGAAGGGCTTACGAAGGAAGAGATACTTCGCCGCCTCGACGAGAAGCTTCGTATGCCGGGAGTCACCAACATCTGGACCCAGCCGATCCGGAACCGCATCGATATGCTTTCAACAGGCATTCGTACTCAGGTCGGCGTGAAAGTGTTCGGTAAAGACCTGCGGGTGATCGAGGAAAAGTCTGCCGAAATCGAGCGGGCGCTGCAGGATGTGCCGGGCGCGGCGGACCTCTACGCCGAGCGCATTACGGGCGCTCCTTACCTGGAAATCGACATCGATCGGGTGGCGGCAGCGCGCGTGGGCGCTACGGTCGGCGACATTCAGGATGTTATCGAAACCGCGATCGGCGGCAAGAACGTGACGTTCACTGTCGAGGGACGCGAACGCTACCCGGTGCGCGTGCGATATGCTCGCGACTTCCGCGAAGACATCGAGTCGCTGCGCAACGTCCTGGTTTCAGGCCCCGGCGGCGCTCAGGTTCCGCTGGGCGAGGTATCCCGCATGCGCGTCGTTATAGGACCCTCGATGATCTCGAGCGAAAATGCCCTTCTCAGGGGCACGGTTCTTATGAATGTTCGCGGCCGCGACGTGGGCGGCTTCGTCGAAGACGCCAAGCGCGTCGTTGCTCAGCAAGTCGAGATGCCGGCGGGCTACTATCTCGAATGGAGCGGTCAATACGAAAACCAGATACGGGCTAAAGAACGTCTGCAGATCGTTATCCCTCTGGTGCTGCTGATCATCTTCGTACTCCTGTACGTGACTTACGGTTCGGTCAAAGAGGCCCTGCACGTTCTGCTCGCGGTCCCATTCGCGCTGACGGGCGGGGTGTTCCTGCTCAAGTTTCTGGGTTACAACTTTTCGGTCGCCGTCTGGGTTGGATTCATCGCGCTGTTCGGCACCGCCGTGCAGACCGGCGTCGTCATGGTGATCTATCTCGAAGAAGCAGTCCGCCGAAAGATCGCCGAGACGGGCCCGCTTACGAAAATCACCTTGCGCGAAGCAGTCATCGAGGGAGCCCTCCTGAGGCTGCGTCCGAAGGTGATGACGGTGGCGACGGTTGTGGCCGGCCTGCTTCCCATCATGTGGTCCGTGAGAACGGGCGCGGAAATAATGAAGCCCCTGGCCACACCTGTGCTTGGCGGCATGGTCAGCTCATTGCTTCACGTGCTGATTGTGACTCCGGTAATTTTTACCTGGATTAAAGAACGGGAATTGAAACGGGATTGACTACCTGTGGGCGCGGGGCTGAAGCC
>CAMBFR010000123.1 GCA_945865815.1 Candidatus Sulfopaludibacter sp. SbA3 | reverse complement strand
TACGGTGCGCCAGGGCAAACTTGGTGCTTCCAGCGGGTGAAATTCCCGCCCCGACAAGAGGTGCAGCCGCCTCACCGGGAATCGAGTCTTGAGTCTGAAGAGGTAACGAATCGGACTAAGCGTAGACAGAGCGACGCGCGAGCCGTAACGAAAGTGAAGCGATTGAGCCTCGTTAAATACTTAACCGCAGGCCGACAGCATCGTAGTGGCTGGAAGGCACCAGTAGGCACACCGCAAACGGCGAGGTGGCCGGAGACTGCGGCGGGGTCAGTGAGCACGGCGCGTTCGGAGACGGAAGCATCACGGGACCTGGGAGATCCACTGTGGCCTTGGTCGGCAAACAAAGCAGATCGAGTATGCCCGACGATAGGGATTATTCCTGAGAGAGGCAAATGCTGCAGTGCGAAGTCGGATTCGCTGGTAGTACTCCGAGCGCGGGAAAGCCGCGTACATGGGGAAGCGGCGAAACAGATGAAGACTGACTTTTGGGAAACATCACCTGCACCCACGGAGGCAGGAGTCGGATGTCAACACAACTGAGTCAGATAGCGAAGAGGGCGAAGTTGGACCATAAGGCGCGGTTTACGTCATTGGCGCACCTGCTGACGCCGGAATTTCTCAAGGAAACTTGGGGAAAGATGAACCGGCGAGCGTCGGGTGGCGTCGATGGCCAGAGCGCCGAGCAGTTTGGAAGAGAGCTAGAAACACAAGTCGAGGCGATCTGCAAACAGTTGAAGGAAGGCGCCTACCGCGCACCGCCGGTTCGAAGGGTCGAGATACCCAAAGGGCCGGGCAAAATCGGGACAAGACCGTTGGGGATTCCAACGGTCGGGGACCGGCTGCTGCAGCGGGCGGTAGCGCGCATTCTGGAGGCGGTGTTTGAAGCAGACTTCCTTGATTGCAGTTATGGCTTTAGACCTGGCCGAAATCCTCATCACGCGCTGCAAGCCTTACGCGTGCAGATCGTGACTAAGAAGGTAGGTCAGGTGTTCGAAGCCGACATCCGCAGCTATTTCACCCGCATCAATCGTGAATGGTTACGCAAGATGGTAGCCCACCGCATTGCCGACCCAGTGATCCTGGGCCTGATCGGAAAATGGCTCAATGCTGGAGCGATGCAAGATGGTGTTGTCATCTACACAGAAGAAGGTACTCCACAGGGTGGTCCAATCTCACCTCTGTTGAGCAACCTTTATCTCCACTTTGTTCTCGACCTGTGGTTTGAGAAGAAGATCAAACCGCAATGTCGGGGCGAGGCGTATCTGTTGCGTTTTGCTGATGATTTTGTGGTGAGTTTCCAATTCCGACAGGATGTGGACCAGTTCCAGCAGAAAGTGCGGGAGCGGTTCGCGGAATTCGGTCTGGAGCTGGCCGAGGAAAAGACTCGGCGCATACTCTTTGGGCGGTTCGCAGGCGTGACATGTCTGCGGCACGGACTGGGGAGACCGGAAACCTTCGAGTTTCTGGGCTTCAAGCATGTCTGTGGGGTCGATCGAGCGGAGCGATTTGCTCTGATCCGAATCCCGAGCACCAAGAGTTGTCGGAAGTTTCTGGCCCGGACACGGGCATGGATCCTTCATAACAGACACTGGCGACGATGGGAGCAACAGGAACATCTGAAAAGGATGTTGAGGGGCTTCTATCAGTACTTTGGGCTGCACCACTGCGAGCGAAAGCTCAGTTGGGTACGCCAGCAGGTACAGCGACAGTGGATAAGCGCCTTGAATCGTCGCGGCCAACGACGTCGGACGAACTGGACGCGCCTGAAGGATCGACCCTGGTTCGAACTGCCGTTTGCTCAAAACCTACACCCGATGGTCTGAACGATGCTCACTTTAGCCAATGGCATCTGGGGAGCCCGGTGCGGGAAATCTGCACGCCGGGTTCTGCTTGGGGAGACGAGATCAAGTGACCATGCCTACTCGGTGAGAGGTGCTCGCGAAAGCGGTGCACTTCGTCAGGCTCCGCACGGGCTACCGTCCTCAAGACTCGTCTCTACCATCCTGCTCGATGAGTGGTTCGAGACGGTGGTGAAGCCCCGGCTGAAAGGCGAAGCCTACGAGGTCCGTTTTGCCGACGACTTCATTCTCTGTTTTCAGTATCGGGAGGACGCTGAGAAAGTGCTCGACGTGTTGAAAAAGAGATTTGCGAAGTACGGACTGACGCTGCATCCGGACAAGACTCGGCTGATGGAGTTTGGGCGGAAAGCCCTTGCCCAGTCCGAGAAACCGGGTGGGTCGAAGCCGGCAACATTCGATTTTCTCGGATTCACGCATATCTGTAAGCGCAGCCGGAAAGGGAATTTCACGATTCATGTGCGCACGATGCGGAAGCGGCTACGGCGCAGTCTGAAAGCCATGACGGCCTGGTGCCGTGAGCATCGGCATGATCCTGTGGACGAGCAACAGACAGCGCTCAACAGGAAACTTCGGGGGCATTACCAGTACTACGGTCGTTCGACGAACTTCCGCAGTGTGCTGGAGTTCTACGAGCGTGCCAAAAGGATCTGGCAGAAGTGGCTCAACCGAAGGAGTCGTGGCAATCCCCTAAACTGGTCGGCGTATGAGCAGCTTCTTCGGCGGCATCCGTTATTACGACCACGTCTGTCGCGTCCGTGGCCACCCACGCCAGTGCCGGTGAGTTCGCTTTGAGGAACCGAGTGCATTAACGTGCTCGCTCGGGTCTGTGAGGGAGGCGGTCACTATCGGTTACGGCGACCCTAAACGGGCACGAAGCTGGAAACGGCGGATACAGCCAAGGGGATACCTACGGATCGATAGTGGCTTCCTCTACTCGGAAGCCACGTGACAGTGCCGGAAATGCAGCGTTGTATAAGGGTCTTTATGTCAGTTCCCCGGGGACCGGCCCGTACTGGCCGCACCCGGCGTTGATTTTAGCCGGGCACGCCAGATCTCCTTGCCGTCGGCCAGAACGACCTTCTCGAGCCTGACGGTCTTCTGGCCGTCGGTAAACTGATTGCGATGCCCGTGATCACGTCGCCTGGCTTGACCGTTGGCCTGGTCCAGCCGTTCGGCTCCATCCGATTGATGGCGGGCACACCATTCGTGTGGTGGTTGCGGCATGACGGGAGTGGATGTGAGAGCGATGTAGCCGGCATGCGAGCGGCTCATTGTTCACTGCTCTATTCTCATTCTCCCGCTGGCGACTGGGGACGAAGATGCATTCCACGTCATTCGGAAACTTCCTCCACCAAAGCGTCGGCGGGTTTCGCGCGCCGGCCGGATTTGATTTCGGGAATCAGCATGGCGCTGGCGAGAAAGATCAGTACGGCGCTGAAGAGGCCGAGGGACGTGAGGGACAGCACATTGGCAAGTTGGAATGCTGTTATCGGGGCGGCCACGCCGCGCAGCCCGGTAAAGAACGTGTGCACGGACATGTAATCGGCTACCCGGTTATCGGGAGCGAATTTCGTAACCCATAAACTCCACGCGATGTCGGCGCCGGCTGTTGAAATGCCGAAAACAAGGGCGCCCAGCACAAGCCCGGTTGTGTCAGTGCTCGTGAAAAATGTGATTATTCCCAGTGCAAAACCGAGGTTGACCATTACACGCAACACGAAGAAATTGGCGCGGTCGAATAACCATCCCCAGATCGGGCTCATGACGATTCTGGCGGCATTGGGAACAACTCCGGTAAGAAAGGCGATTTCGCTGACGGTCAGCACGAGGCCGTATTTTGGATTGGCGAGCATTTCGACGCGCATGGGCAGCATCATCAGATTGGCGAAGCCCATGAACATCCAGCAGATCAGTGTCCTGCGGAAAAGAGGATCCTCGTAGCCGAACCGGAGCGCGCGAAACGGATGAGAGCCTTCCGCCGAAACAAGCGGCCTGGACGGAATCCGCCACAGGCAGTAGGCAACCACCGCGAGCGCTGCAGCGAAGATCAGGAGCAGGAACTGGAACCGATCGATGCGCCCCGAGAATGCGCGGCCCGCAAGATCGCTGAATACCCCTGCGACGCCGATGCGGATGACAATCGTGCGGGAAAACAGCTTGCCGCGCCGGCCATCCGGATAATTCTCATGATAGATCTGCGTCAACAGAGGTATCGCCGCCGTTGTGGCCGTCATTGCCAGGATGCTGCCTATCGTAAACACCGGAAGAACCGGCACGGCGGCCATCGCCAGAAATACAATCGCGCCGCCAAGCGCCAACTGCGCCGCGGCTCGCGAACTCGTCCAGCGCGCCCGCGCCACAAAAGACACGACAAGAGGTCCGAGCATTAAACCGACACTCCCGCCGCTGGCAATGAGTCCTTTTGCGATCGCTCCGGCCTCGAAATGCCTAACCGCAATCAGGAGGAGGAACGTGGTGGCGGCCGTTTCCAGAATCCCGGAGGCAACTGCCCGCCAGCGCTCGTAGCGGAAAGTAGTGGTAGTTCGAGCGTCTTCTTTCACAGTTAACAGTGTGCCTTGGTTTCCCCGACTTACATCGATTCTTGTTTGAGACACTGCCGTCTGATTGATTGTCGAATCCTGAAGACGCTGTTGGTGGGAGCTTCGGCCGCACACTTGCTGCCGGAAGAACCGGCTGGCGGTCAAACCGCACATGGCGAGTTCTGATCCCGCACCAGATTACGCGGATCGACGGATTGAAATCCGCGTAATCTGTCGGATGCGGGCTAATTGCTTAAGAATCGGCGAGCCGCCAGCAGTTCAGGACGCTGAGTGTCCCCTTCTTTGGAGACACCGAGGCGCCAAGGCCGTGGACCTTCTGGTGGAAGGACGCAACAATGCGGCGTCGATCCTTCAGTACGATTTCAAGAGGGGGTTTCACGTGGAGGGCTACGACGCCAGTCACTGTTTTTGGATCGCGCGCGAGCAAGACTGGCCCACCACTCAATCCCACTGGACAGGGAAAGCCCGACGACTGCAATTGGGCAATGTACTGCTGGATATGCTGCCGACTGATTCGGTCGAGGGGCAAGCTCCCGAATTCGGGCAACAGTTTCTTTTCCAGAATGTGAGCGTGATGTTTGCAGGTGGAGTACTTGTACATTGGGAGCACGTTAGTCTTCCAAGCCGTCACCAACTCCTGAAAAATGATTGGAGCGCGCCGGAGGCCTTGGAATCCTGGCATTTTTTTGTTTGCTCTATTTTTTAGCCAAAATACAATGTTCCGAGTTTTTAACTGTTTAAGTGCTACAGCAAGCGCATTGGAGGAATCATGTCTACGGTTACGTTCCGGAAAACGATCGGTTTGGCAACCGTCGCCTGGTTGTTGATTGCTGCACCATTCACCTTTGCGCAGACTACTAATGCTTCGTTGGGCGGTACGGTCTCTGACGGAAGCGGCGCATTGATTCCCGGCGTCAGCGTCAGCGCAAGAAACGTCGGCACCGGCATCGTCAACGAAAGCATCACGAATGAAGCAGGCGCCTATCAGTTTCCGAATCTTCAAAACGGAACCTATGAAGTCAGCGCCGAACTGGTCGGATTCCGAACGCAAAGGTTCGCAAACGTAGCCCTGGGCGTATCCCAGCAGGTGCGATTGAATTTCAGGCTCGAAATCGGCGACATTTCAACGACCATCGACGTCACAGCCGCAGCGGACACGACGCTGGCGACAACATCGGCCTCAATTGGAACCGTGCTGGCTGATGTCGCGGTGCGCGAACTGCCGCTGGGTGATCGCAACGTTCTCGAATTGCTCTCCGGTATGGGCGGCACCGGCCCGACGGAAGGCACACTGGACGGCTATTTTGCGGGCGGCCGGCTGAGCGCGACCAACCTCACGCGCGACGGCCTTGTCATTTCCGCAGGCCGGTACAACCAGGGCGTGCTGGGCGTGACGTATATGAGCCCGGACCTCGTTGAAGAAGTTCGCATCACGACCGGCACGGTCGATGCGGAGTCCGGCCGCGGTTCCGGCCAGGTGCAGATGGTCACGCGCTCGGGCACCAATGCGCTGCGTGGTTCGGCGTTCTGGAACAACCGGAATTCCATGTTCTCCGCGACGAACTGGTTCAACAATTTCAATCGAGTAAACAAAGACTGGTCCAACCGGAATCAGTTCGGCGTTCGCATGGGCGGACCCATTATCCAGAACAAAACCTTCTTTTTCTTCCTCATCGATGAACAGCGCGACGTGACGAAGGAAAACTTCGTCGGGACTGTGTTGACGCCTCAAGCCCGGCAGGGGATCTACCGTTACTTCCCGGGCGCCAACAATGAGAACGCCCAGCAGAACAGTCCCGTTGTGGATCTCAACGGCAACCCCGTTCGCCCGGGCGCGGCTACCGGAGACCTTCAGTCGATCAACCTGTTTTCGAGGGATCCCAATCGCCCGGGCTACGATCCGAGCGGCTGGGTCCAGCAGGTGTTGCTGGCCCGCATGCCGATGCCCAACGATTACACCGTCGGTGACGGTTTGAACACAGCGGGCATCCGCTTCACGCGCCGTATTTACGGCTTCGACAACAACACGCAGGAATTGGTCGACCGGAACAATCGCGACCAGTTCAACATGAGGCTGGACCACAACTTCAACGCTTCGAACAAAATGAGTTTCGTCTACACGTATGAGCGCGCGATCGGCCTGGCGACCACGGCCGGCATCCAGCAGTGGCCGAACGGTTACAATGGCGCCAACAGCAAGTTTCCGCGCATCTACAATCTGTCATTCGTCTCAACGGTCTCGAATATGGTGAACGAATTCCGCGCCGGCTACCGGCTGCATCACGTCGGCCAATGGGCGCCGTTCTACAAGGGACTCTATCGCGGGGAAGGCGAACTGACCGAAAGTGCCAAGGAGGCGTTCGCGCAGCTGCCCAAGTCGAACGGGTTTCAATACCAGCCCCAATTCAGCTACTACGGGCAGAGCTTCATGAACTTCACCGCAAGCTGGGCTTCCACCCGTGGATCGTACTCTCCGCTGCTGGCCATCTCGGATACGCTGAGCTGGCAGCGGGGGACTCACTCCTTCAAGGTTGGATTCGAAGGGCGCCGCGATCGCACGATGGGATGGAACGATACGAACATGACGCCGATCGTGACGATCGGCGCTGGCAATTTCCCGGCCCCGATCGAAACCAACACTCCCGGCATTGTCGGCCTGACGTCTTCTAACGCGACTGTTGCGCGCAACATCCTTTACAACCTTGCGGGCTCGATCGATAACGTGCGGCAGGGTTTCGATCTTCGTAGCACGAGCGACACGAAGTTCAAAGGAATGCAGGATGGCGTCATGGCCAAGATTCGCGACTGGCGCCTTGGCGAGATGTCGACCTTTTTCAAGGATGACTGGAAAATCAGCACCAATCTCACACTGAATTTGGGATTACAGTGGGAGTGGTACGGCTCGCACTACGAACAGCGCGGCATCGCCGGCACAATTGTCGATGGCTACAAGGGCCTGTGCGGCATTAGCTGCGGAGCTCTGACGCAGCTGGCGTTTGCTGGAAAGAATTCGCCAAACCCCAAGAATCAGTTGCGCAATAACGACTTTAACAATTTCGCGCCCAATGTGGGCTTCAGCTATTCGGTTCCCGGATTGGGCCGCAGGACGATTGTGCGCGGCGGCTACGGCGTCCACTATGCCGGTAAGGAGTATCTCGGACCGAGCTGGATCGATCTGGGCGCAGGAACGCTGCCGGGCTTGTCCGGCGGGTTCGGATGCTGCGGATTGACCTATACGCAACCGACATACTGGAACATGGCCAATCTGCGACTGCCCTTTGAGCCGAAGGGTGCGCCTCTGCAGCCTGTGGCCCTGACGAACGATCGCACGCTCCAGATGAACATGTACGAGAAGGATCGTCCGATCCCATACATCCAGAATTTCACTTTGTCGGTTCAACAAGAACTGGCGACGGACTTCCTTCTGGACGTTTCGTACATCGGTACCAAGGCGACGAAGCTCTACGGCTACGTCGATTTGAACTATCAGAAGATTTTCGAAACGCCTTTCCTCGAGGCGTTCAATGTGACGCGGGCCGGCGGAAATCATCCGTTGTTTGACCGGATGTTGATGGGGTTAACGTTGCCAGGCGCGGGCGGCCCCGTCAACGGCACCACCGTGACCGGTTCGGCGGCTCTGCGCCTGTATTCGCAGACCCGAACGTTGCTGGCCAACGGCAGCGCGGGCGGCGTCGCAGACTTCCTCAATCGCAGCACGAGCGTAACAGGTCAGGCCGGTGGATTTATTCGGAACGGCGGACTTCCTGAGGATTTCCTCGTGTTCAATCCCCAGTTCCAGATCGCGACCCTGCAGGGCAATCCAGGCAACTCGAACTACCATTCGCTGCAGGTCAACTTTACCAAGCGATTCTCCCGAGGATTCAGCAACCAGACGTCCTATACCTGGAGCAAGACGCTCGGCATTGGCGACTCGGAGAATACAGTCACATCCCGCAATCCTCGAGACCGCAACGCGGATCGGTCCGTGGTGGCGTTTCATCGCTCTCAGGTGTTCACGAGCAGTGGCACGCTGTCTTTGCCCTTCGGCCCCGAGCGCAAATTTCTGAGCTCTGCGCCGGGTTGGGTGCAGCGCTTCGTGGAGCAGTGGCAGATGGGCGCGATTCTCCGGCTGAGCTCCGGCGCCCCGCTGACCATTACCTCCGGCACCCTGAGCAATATTTACGACGCTTCAAACAACACGCCGAATATTTTCGGTGTGCTGCCGGAAGGAAAAGTCACGAAGGGCACCGATGGGAGACTTCCCACGTACTTCGAGGGTTTGCGGCAGGGCACTGCCGGTTCGGATCCCGGTCGTGCGGCGGTGACAACGGCAAACACCCTTCAGAGCGCCTACAACCTGCGCGCAATCTTCGATGCGTCCGGCAATCCGTTACTCGTGAATCCCGAACCCGGAAAGGTCGGAACGCTCGGCGTTCGAACGGTGACAGGACCGTCGCGCGCCCAGTTCGACGCCAATCTTGTCAAGCGCGTCCGAATTGACGAGCGTCGCGAGTTCGAGTTCCGCGCGGATGTCACCAACGTCCTGAATCACCCTGTCTTTGATAATCCGAACTTGGATATCAACAGCGCAAGCTTCGGTCGGATCAGCTCCGCCAGCGACGGCCGCAAGGTTGTACTCGGCGCTCGACTGAACTTCTGATAAAAATATGAAAAAATTCGGGGCCTGACCCATTAGTGTTCGGTTCGTCCTTGCCCGCCGCCTCAAGGCGAGTGGCCAGCAACTTGATCTCACGACGGAGTTCCCATTCGTCGGTTGGGTCGTATCGCATGATCGCAAACGGCAAGTCGTGGTAGACATTGATGCGGGGCGGCACGGCCTTCAGGTCGCTTTCAAGAGGAGCGATGCTATCTTTGAGCGAGGACATTCGCATAGGCCTCAAGGGTTTCAGCGGGGAACGTCAACCGGGTGACGCTGCCCGCAACGTGATACTCCAGCAATTCACGCTGGTGAGCTTCAAATAAGAAGCGTTCCACTCCATCCCTCCGCAGGAAGAATAGTTTCCAATCCGGCAGTTCGATCAGCTTCGCTCCAGACGGCTGATGCTGTTTGAGATAGTGACCTCCCTCCCGTAAATAAGACCACCACGAAAGTGAGTTTTCAGGTAAAAGGAGAAAACTCACATGAAGCGAAAACGATTTACAGAAGAACAGATCATCGGGATTCTCAAGCAGGCTGAAGCCGGCAGCAACCCGGAGATCTGTCGGAAGAACGGGACCACGGAACAAACGTTTTACCGATGGCGATCCAAGTACGGCGGCATGCAGATTTCGGATGCCAAGCGGCTGAAGGAACTGGAAACCGAAAACCGGAAGCTGGAGCAGCTACTGGCGGAGGCGCACCTGGACAATGCCGCGCTCAAAGAAGTCCTTTCAAACAACTGGTAAGGCCTACGCAACGACGGAAAGCCGCTCGACATCTGATTGAAGTGAACATGCGAAGTGGGGAGGATAGGCGGTTTAAGCCACGTGACAGTGCCGGAAATGCAGCGCTGTATAAGAGTCTTTATTTCAATTCCCCGGGAACGAGCCCGTACTGGCCGCACCGGGCGTTGATTTTACTCGGGCACGCCAGGAAAACAAGAGGGTGAATCTCAGTGGCAGGCACACCTCGGCGCATCGCTGAATTTTTCGGGCTTCAGCTACGCAAAGTCGAAAGACGAATCGGCGGGGCGGGCGGGAGGAGCAATGGGTGGAGGACGAGAGGGAAGCCCCAGAGAGTCGAGAATCTGACGTGCATTTTCTGGTGGAAAGATCGCGGCCAGGACGCGGAGCCGGCCTCCGCATTGACCGCATGCCAGTGCATCCAGTGAGAACGTGCGCTCCAGCAGTTCCGACCACAGGTAGTTCCGCGGCTTTCGTTGCCGGGTTCCCTGGCCGGTGACGGGTTCCGGTTCTTCCGGAACCGCCGTTCTGACAACTGGAGAACCGGGCGCCAATGCCGCGCCGTTGGATGGCACAATGGCAGATCGCCATTGGGCAGGCCGTGCACGCACGCCAGAGTAGCCAACAGTATGGGCCCGGGGCCTGGGCACCAGGGCCGCAAGCCAGGCGATGAATTCCTCCGGTTCCCGAGCCTTCCGGCTCCGCACGTATCGCAGCGCAAGCGGAGAAAGCCATACGCGAGAATTCCACATTCGAGGAACGCGCGCAGCTCACGTTCGACAAAGCCGGGAGCCGGCCGCTCTTCCCGCCGCCGATTTGCCAGAAACGATTCCAGATACCACTGAAGAACCTGATACAGGATGGTGTCTTCCGGATGCCGCGGAGCGTAGGCATCGTCCACCGGACGATGGCTGGCACAACCTGGCGGCGGATTCCGTATTTTCCCCGAATTCTGTGTCTTCCACCTGGACCTTCCCGCCATTCCTTGGTGAAAGGAGGGGACTACTCTGCCTCCCACAGCCTCGCCCCAACGCGGGTGCTACAATCACTCATTTATGGATTTCACTCTGGTTTCATCCTATTCGCCGAAGGGCGATCAGGCGACGGCTATTGAACAACTCGTCAAAGGGCTGACCGATGGCGAGAAGCACCAGGTGCTGCTTGGCGTAACCGGATCGGGCAAGACGTTCACCATGGCGAAGGTGATCGAAAACGTCAGACGGCCCACGCTTGTGCTGGCGCACAACAAGACTCTGGCGGCCCAGCTTTATAACGAGTTCCGGGGATATTTCCCTCAAAACGCCGTTGAATACTTCGTCAGTTA
>CAMBFR010000122.1 GCA_945865815.1 Candidatus Sulfopaludibacter sp. SbA3 | reverse complement strand
ATGGAGCGCATCTGGAATTTCGGCAGCCCGAAAACGGACAGATCGTGCAGTTTGAGTCGCGGGCGCCGAAGGTGTTTGAGGGTTAAATAATTTTGGGACAGGCCACTGAATTCCCTACTTACTCGAAAACAGGGAATTCAGTGGCCTGTCCCAAAATTATTTAACCCTCAAACACCTTCGGCGCCCGCGACTCAAACTGCACGATCTGTCCGTTTTCGGGATGCCGAAATTCCAGATGCGCTCCATGCAACGCCAATCGCTTTAACGGATTCGAACGCGCGCCATAGCTGGTATCGCCCACAACCGGATGTCCCCGCTCCGCCAGGTGAACGCGGATCTGGTGCTTCCGCCCGGTTTCGAGCCGCACCTCGATCAACGTCGTTTTAGGCTTTCGCTTCAAAACGTGGACGTGGGTTATCGCCAGTTTTCCCGCTCCCGATTTCTTCGTTGAGTAAACGCGGTATGCGGCGTTTTCCGCCAGGTGGGAACGGATCGTGAAGTCGTTCGGCGTGACCGGTCCTTCGACCAGCGCGATATACCTGCGGCCCGCGCTGTGATCCTTGAACTGGCTTTGCAGCTTCTCCTTCGAAGCTACGGTCTTGGCAAGAACCAGCAGTCCCGATGCTTCGCGATCCAGGCGATGCACGATGAACACTTTTTCCGGCGGTCTCTTTCCGTTCAGATACGCCCTCACGAGCGAATAAACAGTCTTCGATCGTTCCGTGTCGGTTGCCATCGTCAGCAGGCCCGCGGGCTTATCCACGACAATGATGTGTTCATCCTCGAAAACAACGGCAATGCGGTCGGGTAGCACTTTCATGGTTGTATTAAAAAGAAGTTGGGCCCGGGCCTCAAGACATTGTAGAAGTAGGGAGCCGATTCTGGAGGAGAACAGTGGATCTCATAAACTATTTGGTCTCGATTCTGATTTCGCTGGTAGTCGGCCTCGTCGGATTTGTGGCCGCCTACAAGATTTTCGATCGCCTGACACCGGGCGTGAACTTTGCCGATCAGTTGAAGGCGGACAACCGGTCTGTGGCCATCTTTCTGGCCGGACTCTTCGTTGGACTCGGAATTCTTCTGGGGAACGCAGTGAAATGAGGAAGCTGGCCATAGTCTTTACGATCCTGTTGATGGCAGCGCCCGCGTTTGCGCAAGCGGGTGAAGAGCCCCCGGCGCCGCAGGACGACTTCCTGACAAGCGTGAAGGCAGCGATAACCAAACATCTGGGAAGACCCTATGTGTGGGGAAGTTCCGGTTTGAAGAGCTTTGACTGCTCCGGTTTTATCTGGCGGGTGATGTTCGATAATGGAATTCTCCTCAAGCGGACAACCGCCCGTAAGTTCTATATGACTTTGCCTGCCGTGCCCGAGGAAGATCGCTACAAATTCGGGACCATCGTGTTTTTCGATAATCTGAAGCACGTGGGGATCGTGGATTCGGAGTCGATGTTTTATCACGCGCAGTTGAGCCGCGGAACCAATCTGTCGCCCCTGAATTCATTCTGGCGGCGGCGAATTTACGGATTTCGAAGGATTCCTGTTCCCACTTCCTGACGAAGGCTACTTCTTCACCCGCAACTTGGCATTAATGTACTGACGATGGCTCAGGCTCATTGCCGCTGAAATGCCGCGCAGTTCTTCGAGTTCGGCATGCGTCAGGCTGCCGTTCGCCGCGGCCACGGTGAAAAGCAGATCGAGCAGCTCGACGCGATCGTCGAATGTTGCGTTTGCCGTGTACTCGGAGATCATTCTTGCCCGGTCGAGGCCGCGCACGGATTCTTCCTCGATGATTGTCATCAGGATGCTCAGGGCGTCCGTGTCGAACAGTCCTCGAAGCTGAAGCTGCCGGCGAATTTCATCCAGCTCCCGCGCGTCGATATCGTCGTCGGCGCGCGCCACGATTCCCATTAATCCGCCCAGCAGGCAGAGATGGTGCATTTCCGGCGTGATTTGTTCGACGCCGATACGCCGCTTCAACTTGAACAGAATCTTGTTTCGGATGAATTCGTCGAGGCTGTGCGTGGCGGCAGGCGGCTTCTTCTGAAACAACCCGCGCATGCGGCGTACCAGCAGTTCGACCGTTGAGGCTTCTTTCAGGATCATCGTGTACTGATCCAGGAAGTCGTGCTCTTCAGCCGTCATCTGCGCATCGGCGCTCATGACTTCCTGAATATGACGCACCGCTTCATCGCGTCCCGCCGGCGTCCCGATGCGATGGAGAAGATCGCGAAACATCTCATCGATCTCCTTCTCGCCGGGCGGATCTTCCAGATGCGGTTCCAGGGCCAGCCAATCGGTCTCGCTGAGGCGAAACTTCGCGGCGAGGGCTTTCGTGTAATTCAACTCGGCCTGACTGAGCCTGCCGTCAGCCCAGGCGGCCGCAATAAGGACTTTGAGAAGCGCTATAACATCGGATCTGGTCATTTGGACATTGTAATGATTTCAGCGTACAGTGAAACTCTTTGAGATGAAATTCCTCACACTCATTCTTCGAAACACCTTCCGCAACCGCCGCCGCACGATTCTAACGATTCTGAGCATCACCATGTCGCTGTTTTTGATCACGACGTTGCGGACGCTGCTTGTGGCGCTGGAAAGTCCCCCGCTGACCCCCGAGTCCGCCAAGCGGGTCATTACGCGCCATTCGACTTCGCTTGCCAACGTCATGCCCGTGGCTCATAAGCAGCAGATCCGGCAGATTCCGGGTGTCGAGGAGGTTATTTCCGCGCAATGGTTCGGCGGCATTTATAAGGATCCCGCGAATTTCTTCGCGCAGTTTGCCGTGGACGCGGATGGTTTCTTTGCGATGTTTCCTGAAATATCGGTGCAATCGCCCGATCAGAAGGACGCTTTTATCAACGAGAGGCCGGCAGCCCTGGCTGGAATCAGCCTGGCTGAGCGGTATGGATGGAAGATCGGTGATCGCATTACATTGGAAGGCACGTTCTTTACGATTGCGCCGGAGTTCATCATTCGGGGTTTTGTGCAGGGCGGGAACAGCGAGAATACCTTCTATTTCCACTGGGACTATCTGAACGAACTCCTGGAGAGCCCGAATATCTCCGGAACGTTTTTCGTAAAGGCACGATCGGCAGACGAAATACCCGCCATTTCGGAAGCTATCGACAGCATGTTTGCCAACAGCACGGCGCCGACAAAGACGGAAACCGAAAAGGCCTTTATTCTGGGGTTTGTTTCCATGATCGGGAACGTGCGCACGCTCGTCGTCAGTATCTCGACGGTGGTTGTGTTTACGATTGTCCTGGTCGCCGCTAATACGATGGCAATGTCGATTCGCGAGCGAACCGGAGAAATCGCGATTCTCAAGACGCTTGGCTTCTCTCCAGGCAGGGTGCTCTTTCTGATGATTACCGAGTCGGCGGCGATCGGTCTTGTCAGCGGGCTGCTGGGTTCGCTCGGGGCCCGTTATATTTTCGGATCGATCGATTTCAACCAGCTTACGACGGGTTTTATCCAGCAGTTTAACGTCACGTGGGACACGATTCTTCTCGCCGTTGCCATAGCCCTGTTCGTGGCGATAACGAGCACGTTTGTCCCGGCGTGGACGGCCTCACATCTGCCTATCGCGGAGGCGGTCCGGAGGCGGGGAGAATAATATGATTCCCGTCCGGTACAACTTCAGAAGCCTGATTGTGCGCCGCGTGGGAACAACCATGACGGTGCTCGGTGTCGCGCTGACAGTGGCGGTTTTCGTATCCGTCCTCGCCATGGTGCATGGATTGGAGAGCACGTTTACGACGACGGGCGAGCCGCTGAATCTGGTGGTCATTCGGACCGGCGCGCAGGTCGAGACGAACAGCTTTTTCGATCGCGACGTTAAACAGACAATCGAAACAATGGACGGTGTGGAGGCGATGGCCGCCGAGATCGTCGTCATCATTAATCATCCGAGGCTTACCGGAGAGACCACCAACCTGATCGTTCGGGGAGTGGATGCGGCAAAGTCGTTCGAATTACGGCCGAAGGTAAAGCTCGCTGAAGGCCGGATGTTTCAACCCGGACTGCGTGAAGTTGTGGTCAGCCGCTCGGTTTCGACCAGGTTCAAGGATGCCGGAATCGGCGACTCCATAAAGCTGGGGCGCATCGACTGGAAGGTCGTGGGGCTCTTTGACGCTTCACGCACGGCTCATGAGTCGGAGATCTGGGGCGGTTACAACGAGATTGCCCAGGAATTCGAGCGGCCGATTTACAGTTCACTCCTGATCCGGGTTCCCACCGAGGCGGGTATCCAGCCCCTGCGCGACAGAATTACCGGCGACCGCCGGTTCAGGCTGGACGTATTGAGGGAGCCCGAGTACTACGAAGCCCAGACGGCTACGGCCGGTCCAATACGAGTACTGGGCTACCTGATCGCCGTCATCATGTCTGTCGGTTCCTGTTTCGCCGTCATGAATACGATGTACGCCGCAACGGCGTATCGCGCGCGAGAGATCGCCACGCTCCGCGTGCTCGGTTTCAAACGGAGGGCTATTCTGGGTTCATTTATGATCGAGTCGCTGGTACTGTCGCTGATCGGTGGCGTGGCAGGCTGTCTTCTGGCCTTACCCATGAATGGCATCTCGACCGGAACCTCCAATTTCGTCACTTTCTCCGAAGTCGTATTCGAATTTCAGGTGACGCCGGCCCTCATGCTGACAGGGCTGGCCTTTGCGGCGATAATGGGCACAGTCGGCGGTTTTCTGCCCGCGCGCATCGCTGCGCGCACAACCATTATCAGGGCTTTGCGTACAGAGGTGTAGGTGGACAAACTTTCAGGCGAGCTTCATAAACTGAAAATCGACAAGTCCATGCGTCCCCAGCAGGCGCGATCGATGAAGGGCGTTGTTATCGCCGTGGTGATTGTCGTGGCCGCCGCGCTGATCGGCCTTATCGCGTTCCGGCAGCCCGGTGCGGCGGCTGCTGTCGATGTGGTGCGGCCCCGGCTGGAAACAGCCTCGCGATCGGCGGTACTGGTGGCGACCGGCTATGTGATTCCGCATCACAAGATTCAGGTCGGATCGAAAATCATGGGGCGAGTCGCCTGGATCGGCGTGGAAAAGGGCGAGCGGGTTCGGGCCGGTCAACTCATCGTCCGGCTGGAAGACCGCGAATACCGGGCGCAGTACGATCAGGCCCGCGCGGCCTTTGAGACGGCGCAGGCAAGACTAAACGAGCTCGAGCGGGGATCGAGGCCTGAGGAGATCGATCGCGCCCGCTCGGACATGGAGCGCGCCGAAGCCCAGTTACGAACCGAAGAAGCGCAGTTCCGCCGCATCGAAGGACTGGTCCGGGAAGGCGTCTTTGCCGCACAGACCCTTGATGAGGCCCGCGGCCGCCTGGACAGCGCACGGGCCAACGTGGCCAGTCTCACCAAAACGTATGAACTCGCCCGGCAGGGCCCGCGACAGGAACAGATCGAGAGCGGGCGCTCGGAAGTCGAACGGGCAAGGGGAGCCATGGAATACGCGCGCGCGATTCTGGACGCCGCCGAAATAAAGGTTCCGATTGAGGGCACCATTCTCGAACGTAACGTCGAGCAGGGTGAGATGGTCACAACGTCATTTGTGGGTGACCGGGGCGCGAAGTCGTTCGTGGTGACGCTGGCCGACTTGCGCGACATCCAGGTGGAGCTCGATATCAACCAGAACGATTTCAATCGCATCCGCCCCCAGCAGCCATGCACGGCGGTGACCGACGCTTATCCCGATCGTGTCTATAAATGCGTTGTGGACGAGATTGCGCCGGAAGCCAATCGCCAGAAAGCCACGGTTCAGGTGAAGGTTAAATTTATCGAACCGGATGAGTTCGTCCGGCCCGAGATGAACGCCCGGGTCACGTTTCTGAATCCGGATGCCAAGCCGGACCAGGCGGACCTGTACGTTGTTCCCAAGGGCGCGGTGATTGAACGCGAGACAGGGAAAGCCGTTTATGTGGTGGCCGGCGACGCGGTTCAGGTAAAGCCGATCACTGTGGAAAGGGAAGTTGGAAGTGATGTGTTTGTCTCCGCCGGCCTGGTTGGAGGCGAGGCGATCATTGTCGGCGAGGAGCTTCAGCAATTGAATCCGGGTGATCGGGTAGTGGTTCGTGAGTGATGAAAGAGATACCAAATGCCGGCAGTTGAAATACGAAACGTAACGAAAATTTTCAAGCGCGAATCGACCGAGGTAGTGGCGCTTCATCCCACCAACCTGGAGCTCGAGGCCGGTGGCTTTCTGTGTTTGATGGGGCCTTCCGGTTCCGGCAAATCCACGCTGCTGAACCTGATTGCCGGCATCGACCGGCCGACGAGCGGCGAAGTCATCGTCGGCGAACAGGACATTGCGCAGATGAGGGAGGGGCAGCTTGCCGTCTGGCGTAACCAGACTATTGGATTCATCTTTCAGACCTTTAATCTGATTCCCGTCCTTACCGCGTTTGAAAATGTCGAGCTTCCGCTGCTGCTGACCCGGCTCTCCCGGACCGAACGGCGCGAGCACGTCGAGACGGCTCTGTCCCTGGTGGGTCTCACCGACCGTATGGACCACTTTCCGCGCCAGCTTTCCGGTGGCCAGGAACAGCGCGTGGCTATTGCCCGCGCGATCGTAACGGATCCGGCGCTGGTGCTTGCCGACGAGCCGACGGGCGACCTCGATGCGCAGTCTGCCGATGAAGTGCTTTCGATCCTCGAGAAACTGAACCGTGAATTCGGCAAGACCGTCGTCATGGTGACGCACGACCCGCGGGCCGCACGGCACGCCAGCATGATCCGCCATCTGGATAAGGGAATCCTGCTTCCTGAAGGCGTCAGCGCCTGAGTCCCTCCCCGCGCCCACACGTATAACGAATACCTGCGCAACGCCGTCAGTGGTAAACTCTTCCGCCGAAGGGAGCTATCTTCCATGCATTTCCTGATTATCGTTCTTGTACTCGCCGTTTCGGTTTTTCCGGCTTGCGCCCAGTCTCCTGCGTCGGGTTCTAGGCAGGTTGCCACCATCAATGGACAGCCTGTGATGGAGGCCGATGTGCAGAAAGCCGCGATCGCGGACATCGAGGCTGCCGAGAAGAAGCGGCTTACCGCGGAAGCGACTTTCACGCGCGACAGTCACGCTGCGCTCGAGCGGGCACTGGAACGCATCGTCGAGGAAAAGCTCGTAGCTCTTGAAACCGCCAGGCGGGGCGTGACGGACACGCAGCTTTTCCAGGCAGAGGTCGAGGAAAAGGCCGAGCCGGTAAAGGATGAGGAAGTCGCGAGCTTCTATGAGACCAATAAGGCTCGAATTCCCGCGACACTCGATCAGGCTCGAGAGCAGATCCGGCTTTTTGTGATGAACCAGAAGAAGGCTGCGCTGTATGCGGCACTCATTGAGCGGCTAAAGAAAGACTACAAGTACGAATCGAAACTGGAACCGCTTCGGACCAATGTGGCGACGGAAGGTTTTCCGGCAAGAGGTCCCGCGAACGCTCCTGTAACTCTTGTTGAATTTTCCGATTTCGAGTGCCCGTTCTGCGGCACTCTTTTCCCGACTCTTTTGCGCATCGAACGTGCCTATGGTGACAAAGTTCGCATCGTGTTCCGGCAATTCCCAATCGCGGAACTGCATCCCAACGCTCCCAAGGCGGCCGAAGCTTCGCTATGCGCCAACGAACAGCAGAAATTCTGGGAACTGCACGATGCCATGTTCAGCGATCAGCAGAACCTGGGCATTGCCAGCCTGAAAACCAAGGCGGCGGATCTCAAGCTGGACATGGCGCGCTTCAATTCGTGCCTCGATACCGGCAAGTATGCCGACGCCGTCAAGAACGACCTCCTCGAGGGAAGCAAGGCCGGGGTCAGCGGTACGCCAGGAATTTTCCTGAACGGACGGTACCTGTCCGGCGCGCGGCCCTATGAAGAATTCCAGCAGATGATCGACGAGGAATTGGCTCGCGCTCCGACCGCGCGGTGAAAACTTCTCCGGCCTGCTTGCCCGGCCTTATTGTTTTTGGCGCCGCGCTCGCATTGTTCCCGTCGATGCCTGTGTTTGCCGCGCAAAGGGGCGCAGAAGAACGAAAGGCCGCCCGCGCTGTGGCGACGGATGCCGTTATCCGGGTCGATGGCCAGGTTGATGAGCCCGCATGGGCGGCGGCCCCTGTTATCACAACATTCCTGCAGAAGGATCCCCGCGAGGGCGAGCCAGCCACGGAACAAACGGAAATTCGAATCCTGTATACGAAGACGAGCGTCTTCTTTGGTATTCGATGTTTCGACTCCGACCAATCGCGGATTCTGGCCACCGAGCTTCGCCGCGACAACGAATTCCTGAATGACGACTCCATTTCGATCGTCCTGGACACGCTCCATGACAATCGGAGCGGTTATCTATTCCGCACAAATCCGCTTGGAACCCAATACGACGCCCTCGTGACCGACGAGGGAAGGGTTACAGACGTGAACTGGAATGAGATCTGGAGCGCGGCAGCAGCAAGAGGGGAGGCCGGATGGACGGCCGAAATCGAGATTCCTTTCAAGTCGCTGCGTATTACCGGGGAAACAGACCAGGTTTGGGGAATCGACTTTGAACGCGTCATTCGCCGCAAGAGCGAATTCACCTACTGGAGCAATTACAAGCGCGGTTTCGATTTCACGAAGGTTTCACAGGCAGGGAATCTGCGCGGCTTGACCGATCTGGATTCCGGATTGAAACTGCGCATCAAACCGTTCGTGAAATCCGCGTTGAACCAGCCGAATCTGAACAGCCAGTCCGACATTGGTATCGAGGATCTGAAGTATCGAATCACGTCCGATTTTACTGCAGACTTTACAGTCAACACCGACTTTGCTGAAGCCGATGTCGACGCGCAAGTGTTGAACCTCACCCGTTTTCCCGTCTACTTCCCGGAAACCCGGGATTTCTTCGTGGAAGGCGCGGGGCTATTTGATTTTGGCCCGGGCGGCGGCGCGGCTTCGGAACTGAAACTCTTCTTCAGCCGCAGTATCGGCTTGTCTGCGGACCGGGAACCGATTCCGATTCTGGGAGGCGGCAAACTGACGGGCAAGACGCGCGGATGGACCGTGGGATTGCTCGATGTCCAAACCGGCGCTTTGGGCAGAACGCCCCGGCGGAACTTCGCTGTGGCCCGAGTCAAGAAGGACATCTTTTCCCGTTCGAATATCGGTGCGATTGCTACGAATCGGGATTCCGGGACCTCCGGCGATCCCTACAATCGAAGTTTCGGCCTCGATGGCAACTTCGCTTTTTTCGAGCACCTGACTATTCAGACTTTTCTGGCTTCCACGTTTACTCCAGGAAAACCGGATGAGCACTGGGGCGGACGATTCCGCTCTTTCTGGGATTCTGACCAAATCATGGCGAATGTGGAACTCGGGTTTATTCAACGCAACGTGAACCCCGAGATGGGCTGGCTGCCTCGCAAGGATATGAGGAAATCCAGACTTCAGGTCGATTGGAAGCCTCGTCCCGACAGCAGGACGATCCGCCAGTGGTTCCTGCGCACGGGCGTGGATTACATTACGAATATGGCGGGAGAGCTGGAGACTCGCAACCAGAGCGTGACGCTCGAATCCCTTTTTCAAAGCGGAGACCGCTTGCTCGTCCGCTATACCCGTCTTTTCGATCTGATTCGAAACCCTTTCAATATCCAAGGGCGCGTGCAGGTGCTTCCGGGGAGCTATGCCTGGGACCTGGCTCAATTCCGGTTCAACCACAGTCCCAATCGAAGGCTCTCCGGCGACGTGACGGTTCAGCGGCAATGGGGTTTTTATGGGGGATCGAACACGGAAGTGACCTGGCGTCCCCTTTGGAAGGCCAGTCCAAATCTCTCGATTGCTCCCGCGTACCAGTTGAGCAAGGTTTCCCTGCCGAAAGGGAGATTTACGGCTCACCTGATCAACAGCCAGGTGAATTACGCCTTCAATAATCGCTGGCTCACGGCCACCACGGTGCAGTACAACAGCTTGGCCCGGCTCTCGGCCGTGAATTTCCGGCTCAACTACATTTACCGCCCCGGTGACGATTTCTTCCTGATCTACAACGAATCCAGGACACGCGACAATGGCCCGATTGCCGGACCATGGAATCGGTCCATCATCGCGAAGATCACGCACTCCTGGGATTTTTAGAGCGTTCAAACAATAGCAGTCGCGTTCGGATATGAAGTTTTCGAATGCGTCTAACATTCGCTTTCCGATACCCGGTGGATGCCTTTGACTCCCTCCCTAAATTCAATTCGGGTGACGTTGGCAGCCCGTCGGCCCTTCGACGCGATTCAGATCGCGAGCGCTGTGGCGTGGCGCGCCGATATGTTTGCATCAAGCGACGCCCGTCAATGCGCCGCCGCCAAAGCGGCAGGCCTCAACGTGGCGCGTTTTTGAGAGGAATTCGCAGTTTAAGTTATGCGACGAGGCGCGGAGCGCGGCTTTAGAACAGCGGTTCCAGGAACTGCACGTTGTGGGGCACGTATCCCGGAAAGATGTAGGCGATAGCCATCACGATTAGCGCGACGATGGTCGCAAGGGCGATGCTGTGCCACAGCACGAACCGGAAAATGATGCCCTCGTTGCCGACCTGGTTCGTGGCGGTGGTCGCGACGACGATGCTCTGCGCATCGACCATTTTTCCCATGACGCCGCCGGCTGAATTGGCGGAACAGATCAGGATGGGGTCGAGCCCCAGTTGCTGGGCGGTGATCTTCTGAAGGCTTCCGAAGAGCGCATTGGAAGACGTATCGCTGCCTGTCAGGGCCACGCCCAGCCATCCCAGAAATGCGGCAAAAAATGGATAGAAGAAGCCGGTGCGCGTGAATGCAAGGCCGAGAATCGCATCGATGCCCGAGTAGCGGGTTACGTAGCCCAGCCCAAGCATCGGCACGATGGCCAGGAGGGGAATCTTCATCCTTCGGCATGTCTTTAGAAAACTTTCCAAAATACGCCGTGGCGAAAAGCCGGCGGCCAGTGCCGCAACGATCGCTGCCAGCATGACTCCGGTGCCTGTCGTGGAAACCCAGTTCAACGTGTAGACCGCGCGCTCGGTTGTCGTGGCCGCCACAACGGGAGGAACGCGAACCACCGCGCGATCGAGCACTGGAACATCGATAAGGTATGTCGAAGCTATGGGGCCGATCGAAAACGAGTTGAGGGCTGTCTTCACGGAGGGCCAACCCCAGAGGACAACAAAGAATCCGAGGATCAGAAACGGCATCCAGCCATGCAGCACCTGTCCGGTCGTATACGAGGCTTGCTGCGTGGTCACGCCGCGGTCTTCTTCAAAGAGGAATGTCTTTTTGGGTTTCCACACCTTCAGGAAAGCCCCCGTCACCACCAGACAGATGATGCCGCCCACGATGTCGACGAGATATGCGTCGACGT
>CAMBFR010000121.1 GCA_945865815.1 Candidatus Sulfopaludibacter sp. SbA3 | reverse complement strand
AGTGCGGATGTGACGTTACGTCGACCCTGCCCTTCAGACCGGACATTTCATTTGCTACAGGCACCGGACAGATCATGTGCTACCGACATTGATTGCGGTGATTGGTTGACACCCGCGCCATCCGATTGTTAGACTCCGCTCAAATTTTTGAAACCCCCCTACGACACTTAACCCGTGGACAAACATTCTTGATAGCCACGCTTTCGAAGGAGAAACAATGAGGAAGCTTCCAATAAGTCTGAGTGCAAGAGCGCTGATGGCGCTGACTATCGTCCTTTGTGTTTGCACGACCGGTTGGGCTCAGGGAACCGCGCAAATATCGGGCAACGTCAAAGACCAGACGGGCGCCGTCCTGCCTGGAGTAGAAGTCAAGGCCACACAGACCGGAACGGGCGCACAACGCACCAGTGTCAGCGATGAGATGGGATCCTACGTTTTGCCCAATCTGCCGATCGGACCATACATGTTGGAAGCTTCACTCCCGGGCTTCAGGACATACGTACAGACCGGGATTGTGCTGCAGGTCGGCGCAAACCCGAACGTCAACGTCACCCTTGAAGTTGGCCAGGTCTCGGATCAAATCGAGGTTCAGGCGGATGCCGCACTTATCGAAACGCGGAGTTCAGGCATCGGCAACGTCATTGACAATCAGCGCGTATTGGAACTGCCGCTCAACGGCCGCAACCCCACCGAACTGATCTTTCTTGCGGGCGCTGCGGCTCCAGTAACGGATGGGTCGTTGAATTCAGGCGTCCGGAACTACTCGACTGTCGTTATTTCAGTCGGCGGCGGCGCGAACGGGGGATTGAATTACCTGCTCGACGGCGGTACCCACGCCGACCCGGAAAATAATTTGAATCTGCCGCTGCCGTTTCCGGACGCGCTGCAGGAATTCAAGCTGGAAACCAGCGGGTTGGCGGCGCAGTACGGACACCATGCTGCGGCCACCGTCAATGCCGTCACGAAGTCGGGAACGAACGAGTTTCACGGCAATGTGTTTGAGTTCTTGCGCAATGGCAGATTGAATGCGCGGAACTTTTACGCCGTGTCCCCCGACGGCCTGAAGCGTAACCAGTTTGGCGGAGTCATTGGCGGACCTATCGTATCCAACAAACTCTTTTTCTTCGCAGGCGAACAAGTCACGAAACAAAGCTCAACACCGACCGTCAGATCTGCTTTTGTTCCGACGGCGAAGATGCTCGCCGGCGACTTCACGGACTTCGCATCGGCAGCCTGCCAGGGCGGAACTGCCCGAAATCTGAGAGCGCCGTTCGTGAATAACAGAGTTGATCCCTCACGGTTTTCTCCCCAGGCGCTGAAGCTCATTAGTGACCCGCGTTTTCCGAAGTCCGACGATCTTTGCGGGCGAACGCGATTCGGCGGCGTCAGTGACCCCAGCGAGTACCTGACCGTCGCGAAGGTGGACTACCAACTGAGCGACAAGCAGTCGATGTTCATTCGTTATATGGGAGCGCGGAAGGATCAGCCCGCCGACTATGACGGCAAGAACATTCTGACGAGCTCGACCGGCCAGATCAACCAACGGGTGCATACTTTGGCGTACGGCAACACGTATCTGGTCGGCGCCAGCATGGTCAACGCGCTGCACGTGACCGCGGTTCGGACGCTGAATCCACGCATCAACCCCGAGGTGATCGACCTCAACGATATTGGAGTGAGGAACGTCTGGGTACCCTTCAAGGGCCACATGAACATGGGTGTAGGCGGGGGAGCCGTCAATGGCGTCAATCCGAATGGTTTCACAGTCAGCGGAGTAAACGTCCAACCCGGCTTCTACAATTCGTTCGAAGGACAAATCGCGGACGATATCAGCTGGATCAAGGGATCTCACCAGTTTGGATTCGGCGTTTACGTCAGCCACTCGAACTTTACGGGAAGTTCCAGAGTCGCCGCGAACCCGAATTTCTCATTCAGCGGTAATCGCACCAGTACCATTCCAGGCGTCCCGGATGGAACGGGCGCGCCGCTTTCGGATTTCCTTTTGGGTTTGCCGTCAGGGTTTTCCGGCGGGACGTTCAGTGAGTTGTATCCACGGCAGGACTACTTCGCGGCGTACTTCCAGGATAGCTGGAAAGCCACCAGCACATTGACGGTGAATTACGGTCTTCGGTGGGAGCCTTTCATTGCCCCATACGACGGTCACGAACGGCACAATTTTTTCAGCTATGCGCTGTACAATTCCGGCTTCCGCAGCAAGACTTATCCCAATGCGCCGATGGGGATGTTGATGCCGGGCGACGAGGGCACCCCGAAGGAAGGCCAGTACATGGAAAACCGGTTGTTGCACTTCGCTCCCCGATTGGCGTTCGCATGGGATCCGAAAGGCAACGGTATGATGGTGATCCGTGCGGCATACGGCATTTTCACTGATCTGCCGCCGGCATGGACTTTCTACGGTAATGGGGCCAACGCGCCATGGAATCCCAGCACATCATTGACGAATCCAAGTTTTGCGGATCCATGGAATTCACCGTCCAGCAATTACGCCGCCGGATACCCGGGAGGCAATCCGCTCCCGACTTCCTTCAGCAAGACTTCGCAATTCCAACTCAATGGGGGCTATGACAACCTCCGGCAGGATGCGAGTTCCACATACGTCAACCAGTGGAACCTGAGCATTCAACGCCAGGTGGGCGAGAACTGGTTGTTTGCCGCCAACTATCTCGGCAACAGCGCGATTCACATATGGGGGCCACAGAACCAGTTGAACTATGCGGTCTACGCGCCGGGCGCCAACACCGGCAACATCACGCAGCGGCGAATCCTGACGCTGTTGAATCCCGCGGAGGGAAGGTACTACAACGGCATCGGAGATCTGGAAGACGGCGGAACCAGCAACTACAATGCGATGCTGCTGACGGTTCAACGCCGCCGCGCCATGGGCCTGACGATCTCGGGAAACTACACCTTTTCCAAGTGCATCGGCGATACCGCGGTGTCCCAGCCGGGCTCCAATGGAATTACTCCGGGTATGCGGAAATACAACCGCGGGGTTTGCGGTGGAGATCGCAGGCACATCATGAATCTTTCCACCGTGTACGAAACCCCGCAATTTGCCAGCAGGGCGCTGCGTATCCTGGGCGGCGGCTGGCAAGTCTCCGGAATTCTGAAACTGCTGTCCGGCACCTCCTTCACGGTCGATAGCGGTATTGACACCACCCTCACCGGAACCAGCGACAACGGCCGCGCCAATCAGGTGCTCGCCGACGTTTACGCTCCCAACAAGAGCAAAGACGGCTGGCTGAATCGCGCTGCCTTCGCAGTTCCGACGCAGGCTACGGGTATCTGCAGCGAGGTCACAAAGTCGTGCGGTTACGGAAACGCGGCAAGGTATCGCGGACCCGGGATTTTCAATATCGATACGGGATTGACGCGAAGGTTCCAGGTTACCGAAGGACAGTCGCTTGAATTCCGCGCCGAGGCGTTCAACGTGCTGAACCACGTGAACCCGAACAATCCGAGCAATACGATGAACAGCCAGACGTTCGGCAGATCGACCAGCGCGGCCGATCCCCGGATCATCCAGCTTGCGTTGAAGTACGTCTTCTAGGGTTTTCAGCGTTGTGGGCGTAAGCGGTTAAGGGGGGCAGGACCCGAATCCAGCAGTTCAGGAATTCGGGACCTGTCCCCCTTTTATGAAATGAACTTCGTTTTTCAGACTTTCGAAATGTGGTGAGAACTATGCTAAGAGGACCAATGGTGTGCAGCATCATTTTCGTGGTGTTGTCCATACCGGCAGCTCAGGCCCAGTCCGGGGCCCCAGTTAAGACCGTACTGGACGGCGTGTACTCGGATGCGCAGGCAGCCCGCGGCCAGGCCGCCTACACGTCCGCCTGCGGCGCGTGTCACGGCGCGGCTTTGGACGGCGTTTCGGCGCCGGCGCTCACAGGCAGCCGCTTCCTCGAACGCTGGCGCGAGGACATGCTCGATACGTTTCATAATTTCATCATGGAGAGAATGCCGCCGGGCCGCGGGGCGGGCCCCATCCCCTTACCGGCCAGCGACTACCTCGACATACTCACCTACATTTTGAAGGTCAACGGTTATAACGCTGGTCCGGCAGAGCTGACGACCGCCCTCGTCGGAAGCGTCATGCTGGTTGGAAAGAATGGTCCGCAGCCCGTGCCGGATGGCGCGCTCGTCGTAACCGTCGGATGCCTGTCGCAGGCCCGCACGGGCCCATGGATTTTGTTCAGCGCAACCGAACCTGTGCGAACACGCACTTCGACGACATCGAGTCCCGCAGAGTTGAACGCTTCATTGCGAAAACCTTCCGGCTCTCTGATTTTCCGCCTGGCGGATATGGAAGCCGTTCCCGATTTTGTGCCGGACTCGCACAAGGGACATAAGATGCAGGCGAAGGGTTACCTGATCCGGCAGCCCAATGCCGAACGTATGAGTTTGAGTTCGATTGAAATGCTCGATTCCGCCTGCGGGCCGTAGAACAACGGGCAGACGAAGAAGCGTGGAAGAAAAAAGAAAGGGCCGGAATTCCATCAGGAATTCCGGCCCTTTCTTTTCGGCGCGTGCTACTTCTTATCCTCCTCAGCGTCGAGACCTACACCTCCAGTAATGCCGTCCACTTTGTATCCAATCTGAACTCGCCGCATCTTTATTATTTCGAGCGGCGTCGCAGTCTTGGGATCGACATTGGCGCTGGAACAAGTGAATCCTCTCAAGGTGCATTCCGAAGTGGTGTGCTTGATGCCCTTTTCCCTCATCAGCTTGAACATGAGTTCTGTTGCTGCAGGTTTGAACTCAAACGAATTGTTTGGTACGAAGGTCCCAACGCCGATCGCGTAGTCGATGGGCATCAGCGGCTCGACGCTTGCGTGGAACGAGCCATCCAGTTTCTTACCCAGGTCATAGGCTCCCAAGTCAGCGCCCGCGTCAACCAGGTACTGTATCAGAGGCGCGTCTCCTCTATCCCCTGCGGCCATCAGGGCCGTGATGCCGAAGTTATCGGCCCAATTTACGTCTTCTCCGAGTTCAACGAACATCTTGACGACTTGCAGTCTTTCGGCGTCTGGTCTTTCAGCATGATAGCCGGCGATCCGGGCGAGTCCCGTAGCCGTCATGAGCATGGACTCGTTGTCGCTGGACATGACATGAGGATCAGCGCCGTAAGACAGCAGCAGTTTGGACAATTCCAGATCGCCGGCGAAGGCCGCGCGCGACAGCGCCGTCGCGAACACGATGCGCGGCGATCCCCCTCGATTACGTGCTCTCGGAGTGTTGTTGACGAGAAAATTCGGGTTCGCTCCCGCATCCAGAAGTTTTTTGACCAGGGGAAGCGGATCCTCGATCACCAGCCATGCGAAGCCGTTGCTTCCTTTTTCCATGTTACGGCGATCCACGGCCCAGAACAGCGGTGTAAACCTTTGAGCGTCGGGCTGATTCACATCCGCCTTGTTATCGATCAGAAAGGAGGCGACTGCGTAACTGCCGTTGAATATCGCGATGGCGAGCGCATTTTTCCCATCGCCTGAAATCACATTCACATCGGCGCCGGCCGCAACCAGCGTGCGCGCCGATTCCAGATCGCCTTCGCGTGCAGCAAACATTAACGGTGTAAACCACCCGCTGGCATACTCTTCCACTGCTTGATCGGCCTTGGCTTCAACCGGCAACCTTCCTTCAAAGCCGCGGCCGTTGGCGGCCGGAACGTAATTCGAGCGGTCGTTGACGTTTGCGCCGCGCTCTACAAGCATCTTGGCAGCCGCCAGATGGCCTTCGGAAACAGCCCACATCAAGGCAGTCGTCCCGCCCCAGGCTTCCTTCGCGTTGACCTGCGCTCCATTGTCCAGGAGTGCTTTGATCGCATCAGTCTTTCCCGTGCGCGCCGCCATCATGAGGGCGGTGTCTCCTTCTTTTGTGAGCGCGGCGTTTGGATTTGCTCCTGCCTTGACAAGTCTTTCGATGATAGCCGCGCTTCCATTGAGCGCGGCGAGCTGCAGAGGCGTGGCGCCGACGCGGTTTGCAGCCGACACATTCGCACCGGCGCGGATAAGGAGTTCCACGGATTCCATGTCATCCGAGCGTACCGCCCAATGGAGAGCCGTGGTGCCATCGGTTTGCGGGACATTTACATCCGCCTTCCGCTGCAGTAACGAACGCAGAGCCGTTTTGTTTCCCCTCATTGTCGCGTCCGCCACATCACTGGCAGCCGCGGCAAGCACGGCCGTCGGCAGCAACACGAACATACAGCACAGAAGTGCGCGTCTCATAGTCATCGATTGTCTCCTTAGGCTCATGTACTCCGATACTCCGAACGACTGAATTTGGAAGCTATATCTATCATCCCGGTTTGCTTGTTGACAATAAGATTCCTAAGGAAAACTTTGCCCGTGGAGGAACCTCAAAAATGGCTTGCAATGTCCACGTATTCAGATAGATATTGGCACCCAAATATTTTTGTCGGTTCTTATCCATTTCCGGTGGAACCTTAACGGAGCCCTTAACGGAGCCATAGATGAAAAAGAAGCTATTGCTGGTTGTCTGCAGTGCAGTCATGATCGCGGTACTCGGCTACGGACAGGCGTCCGGGCCGCCTCGGCAGTCTCCGGGGACTGCCGCAGCGCCGGCCACGGCACAACGGCCCGCGGCGACAGCCGTTAACGCATCTGCGACGCAAAGCGCCGTTCTCGATCAGTACTGCACGACTTGCCACAATGATCGGGCAAAGCAGGGTGGTCTTTCGCTTGAAAAACTGGACCTCGCGGCGGCGGCGGAAAACGCGGAGTTGTGGGAGAGGGTCATTCGGAAACTTCGCGCCGGCGTCATGCCTCCACCGGGCGTGCGGCGGCCGGCTCTGGCGCAGTATGATGGGCTGAGAGACTGGCTCGAGGCGGAAATCGACCGCAAAGCCGCGTTGAATCCCGGCGCCATCGTGCTTCATCGCCTCAATAGAACCGAATACGCCAATGTCGTCCGGGACATGCTGGATCTTGAGGTTGATGCCGCAACGCTTCTTCCCCCCGACGATTCAGCCAGGGGCTTTGACAACATCGCAGGTTCGTTAACGATATCTTCGACGCTACTGGAAGCTTATGTGTCGGCGGCGACGCGCGTCGCTCGCATGGCCGTCGGATATTGGAAAACGCCCACCGAGTCGAAATATATCGCCCCGGCAGATACGTCGCAGAATCAGCACCTCGAGGGGTTGCCCTTTGGCACGCGTGGAGGAATGCTGGTTCGGCACAACTTCCCGGCCGATGGCGATTACAAGTTTGAGGTTCAGAACTACGGGGTTGGCAGCTACATTCCCGGCGAACAACTTGAAATCAGCGTTGACGGCGAACGATTGCACGTGTTCGAGTACAAAGGCGTCGGCTTGAGTCAGGGAATGTCCGGTGAGAGCGATGGAAAACTGGAAGTTACGATTCCAGTGAAAGCAGGTTCCCGTATGGTTGGAGCCACGTTCATGGCGGCGACGACGTACCGGCCCAGCCTTGATATGATCCGCCAGTACGATCGAAAGTCGCTTGAGAACAATGCCATCGCTCAGTTGCAGTACCCGCCGCTGATAGGTTTTCTCAGAATTCAGGGGCCCTTCGTTCCAACGCGTCCCGAAGACTCTCGTAGTCTCCGGAAGGTCTTTACGTGCCGGCCGGCGAACGCCGGTCAGGAGCAACCGTGCGCTAACGAAATCCTCACGAAGCTTGCGCGGCAGGCCTATCGGCGTCCTGTAACCGCTGAAGACATGGAGTCCCTGGGGACTTTTTATGAGGAAGGCCGCCGCAACGGCACGTTCGAGGATGGCATCGAACTGGCGCTCCGGCGAATTCTGGCAAGCCCGCAATTCATTGTCCGGGCGGAGGCAGAACCCGCGAACCTGGCTAACGGTCAGTCCTATCGGATTAGCGACCTCGAGTTGGCTTCTCGTCTGTCCTTTTTCCTCTGGAGCAGTATTCCAGACGACGAACTGATCAACCTGGCGAGCCAGAACAGACTCCGCAATCCCGCAGTGCTCGAACAACAGGTGCGGCGCATGCTTGCCGACCCTCGGTCTGCGGCTATGATCGAGAACTTCGCCGCTCAGTTCCTGTATCTGCGGAACCTGCCGGCTACGTCGCCCGCCGGAGTTTTCTATCCCGATTGGGATCATGAACTGCGGATGGGTTTCCGGCGCGAAACGGAAATGCTCTTTGAAAGCATCATGCGGGAAGATCGCAACATCGTCGATCTGTTGACCGCGGACTATACGTTTCTTAATGAACGCATCGCAAAGCATTACGGCATACCCAATATTTATGGGTCCCATTTCCGGCGCGTGGCTCTTGGGCCGGAAATGGATCACCGTCGAGGACTGCTGGGTAAGGGCAGCTTCCTGTCCATTACCTGGGTTCAGAATTTCAGGACTTCACCCGTCAAGCGAGGCGTTTGGGTTCTTGAAAACATTCTCGGCACTCCACCTCCGGAACCCCCGCCGAACGTACCGCCGTTGGAAGACACAACTGGCGGGCCGGAAAAAATTCTGACATTGCGCGAGAAGATGACGATGCACCGAACGAATCAACCTTGCGCCGGTTGCCACGCGATCATGGACAACATCGGTTTCGCCCTCGAAAACTTTGACGCGGACGCAAAGTGGCGAACCAAGGAGCTGGTATTGTCCGGCGCGAGCTCGAATGCGGGCGGGACAGCCAGCTCAGAGACGCCTCTCAATGTGTCAGTTGATTTGTATGATGGTCAGAAGGTCAGCGGACCGGCCGAGCTAAGACAAGCGCTTCTTCGGTACTCCCCGCAGTTTGTCCGCATATTTACCGAGAAAATGATGACGTATGCCCTGGGCCGCGGCGTCGAGTATGTGGATATGCCCGTTATCCGGTCGATCGTACGTGATGCGGAGAAAACCAACAACCGGTTCACGTCGATCGTGATGGGCGTCGTGAAGAGCGCACCATTTCAGATGAGAGTCAAAGCGGTGGAAAGTGCTAATGACTAGGGAAAAAATGATTCGCAAAAACAGTGGTTGTTACGAAATACAGATGTTACGATTGTCCGAAATGCACCCCCTTAATGAGGAGGCCCGATAATGTTTGTTACGAAGAAGCACATTCCGCGCCGTACGTTTTTGAAAGGCGCTGGCGTCACAGTCGCTTTACCGTTCCTGGAGGCAATGCTGCCGGCTCAGACACCGCTGCGAGAAACGGCGGCAGCAACGACAAAACGCTTTGTGGGCATATGGCACCCGCACGGCGCTGCGCCGGGGTATTGGAGTCCCGCGCAGGAAGGCTCCAACTTTGAATTTTCATTCATCACGAAACCGTTGGAACCCTTCCGCGATCGAGTGGTCCTCATCAGTGGATTGGATATACCGGAAGCAAATCCAACCTTGGAAGAGCCGGGCGGTGACCATGCACGGGGCGCGGTCTTGTTGTCGGGCGTTCGACCGCGAAGAAACGCGGTGGCACCGTATCTGGGTCCCACGATCGATCAGTTGATCGCACAGAAGTATGGCCAGGATACGCTGCTGTCATCCATTCAGCTGGGCGTTGAAGACACGGGCAACTTCGGCAATTGCAATTGGGGCTATAGTTGTGCGTATTCGAACTCCATTTCCTGGCCTGACGCCACCACGCCACTTCCCACGGAAGTCAATCCGCGCGTTGCCTTCGAGCGATTGTTTGGTGATGGGGCGAGCCCGGAAGAACGGGTTACGGGACGAAAGCAAAGCGCGAGCATTCTCGATTCGGTTACGCGCGAGCTTGCTGTCTTCAAGAAGAATCTGGGCACGGCCGACAAGAATCGGCTCGACTCTTATACCGAGAACGTTCGCGAAATCGAGCGGCGAATCCAGATTGCGATGGGCGGTTCCGTGAAAGAACCGTCTGAAGAGGTTCCATTTGGCCTGCCCGAGAGCAAGCACGTCCATTTCAGGTTAATGTATGACCTGATGGCGCTGGCTTTCGAGGGAGATATCACTCGCTCCGCCACGCTGATGTTGGGCCGCGATCTGACAGGAGTCAGCTTTCCTGAGTCGGGCTTTAATGGCGGATGGCACGGATCTTCGCACCACGGTGACAAGCCGGAGAACATCGCCAACTATGCCAAGATGAACCGGTATCACGTTCAGAACCTGGCGTACTTCTGTGAGAAGTTACGCAATATCCCCGAAGGCGACGGCACGGTTCTGGATCACGTGCTCATCTACAAGGGAAGCAATATGGGGAATTCGCATCGGCACGCGCACGAGAAATGCCCGGTGATTCTCGTCGGTGGAATCGATGGTACCTACAAGGGTAATCGTCACTTCGTTTATCCGGACACCACGGATCAAAGCGTTCGGAAGGCGGCCAATATGCTGTTGAGCGTGCTCCACCTTTATGGCATTGAGCGCGAAAGTATCGGCGCCAGCACGCAGGCCCTCGAAATAGCATAAGACCTGATGTTCGGAATCCATTATCGCCGGCAAGGCGCACAGGCGCCTGCCGGCGATTGTGTAATTATTCGCAAAAAGGGGACTTTTCTCATGAAGTGCAGAGTTGGTAAAACTGCAGTGTGGTGGGTCGTTGGGGCGATGGCAGCGGCGTTTGCGGTGCAGGCGGTCACGCCGGTAGCGGCGCAGGACAGAAGAGCAACTCGGCCACAGGTGATCCGGCCAACCGGACCGGTGTGGCAGGTTATTCGGAAGAACTGTACGTCATGCCACGGCATAGATGATTACGCTTTTTTTGCCATGGACAGAGGCGGCTGGCAGACGCTCATCGAGACGAAGCATAAAGACCATCCGGTTTCCGTGTCCGAAGAACAGCGGTCTATTCTCCTCGACTATCTCGTGTCTAAGTTTGGACCGGATTCAACGGCGTTCCCCCGATCGTATGTTCCTCCTGAGATCACCGAGTTTCTCTCGGACCCTGAAGCCACCAGAGTTCTTTCAAGATCGTGTGTGTCATGTCACGACATGAAGAGAGTCAATGACTCGAGGTTTGCGCCGGATCGCTGGCGGGTCATCATGGTGGCCATGAGAGAAAGGGGCGCTGTACTCACCGATGAGGAACTGGAGGGACTGGTCGAGTGGTTAGGCAGGGTCAAGGGCATCAACCCGAATCAATAAGGAATCTTTCCCACGCAAAAACAAAAGGCGAATTCGGTATCCGAATTCGCCTTTTGTTTTTCTACTGACCCTGACTACTTTGGACTCTGATTTCCAAGACCTCCGGTGATGCCCTCAACCTGGTATCCGATCGCGATCCCCCGGACTTTGGCTATCTCCGCCGCGGACGAGCCCATGGGATCCACGTCGCCACAGGTAAATCCTCTCAGTGTGCACTCCGAAGTGGTGTGTTTGATTCCTTTTTCCTTCATGAGCTTAAACATCAGTTCCGTCGGCTTCTCCTGAAGCACGATCGAGTTGTTCGGCCGGAAGCTCCCGACGCCGATGGCATAGTCGACCGGCATCAGGGGCTCGATGCTCCCACCGAAGGAACCGTCGTTTTTCTTGCCCAGGTCATGAGCTCCCAGATCCGCGCCCACGTCCACCAGGTATTGAATGATGGTGGTTTCTCCGTAATTCCCGGCGCTCATGAGCGCCGTGATACCGAAATCATCAGCCGCATTCACGTTGGCTCCGAGTTCCACGAGCAGCTTGACGACTTCCAGCCTTTCGACATTAGTCTTCCACTGCTTGCTATAGCCGTCGATCCACGCGTATCCGGCAGCCTGCATGAGCGCTGTCTCGTTGCTGCTTGACGCAATGTT
>CAMBFR010000120.1 GCA_945865815.1 Candidatus Sulfopaludibacter sp. SbA3 | reverse complement strand
TCGGCCTCGAAAACCTGCTCGGCGTACTTGTGCGCCCGCCGGCCGGCCATCATGGCGCTGAAGTAGGCCTCTTTTTGGGTGACTTGAAACCGGGCGTGACTGCCGTGCGCTGAACCGATATAGGCAAGGATTTCAGTTTTTGGATAGGTGCCTGCTTTCAGGGCAGCTTCTCCTTTTTCAACGGCCAGCTTTTGAGCCCTGTAGTAGGCGTCCTCAATCGCCCTGTTCCCAGGATCCATCTGCGCTTCCCACCAATAAGTCTCAGCCGCCATGGTAAAGCCGGCCGGATGGTCCGGAAACTGTGTCTGCAGCGTCCGAGCACCTTCCCTGGCCGCTGTAAGCTCAAGGTTATAAGTCGCTTCCATGGCTCGACGGATCAGTTGATCGGCGGCTGCGTTGTCGTACAGGGGCCCGCTGGCGGCTACCAGAAACGCAATGATCAGTCCAGACATGGCCTCGATTTTAGCACTCGCAGGCAAAAAAAATCCCCGCGGCTTACACCGCGGGGAAAGTGGGATGGTGGAGGAAATCTACACAACCTAATAGACGCATATATCGCACAAAAGTTACTAAAATTGGAAAAAAAATTTCACAGATGGGATTTTTCGGGTTGGATACCCGCTGCCGGAAGGTCAGGAAAGGGACAGAGCGCGGGTACTGACCCGCGCTCCTGAGGCGTTACCTCTTTGTCGTGAAGCTCTTGTCAGGAAGCTGCTCGCGATGGACAGCATGGCAGGCTTTGCACTTGCCAATGCCAGCCGCGGCTGCAACTGCTGCGTCAACGTTACCGGCCTTTGCGGCCTTCACGGTCTCAGCGGCTGCCGCGCCTGCAGCCTTCGCCATATCCGCCGCGTCCTGCATCTTCTGCTTCATGAACACGGTTTCTGACTGGCCCATCAGGTCCTGCATTTTCTGCGCGTCGGCTGCGATCTTTGCCGCATCCTTCGCAGTCAATCCCTGCTGCAATGCCTGATTGGTCGGTCCAACTTCCTTCATGATCGCATCAAGTCTGTCCAGAGCCGGCTGAGGGAGCTGTTGCCCCACGACAGTCAACACCAGAGCGACGATCATGCAGGAGCCGATCAGTACTGGAAACTTCCGCATATTTCATCTCCTCCTTAATTTTACGGCTGCGCCCTATCGGGCTTGCATTCGCAGCCGCTCATCGGTAATCGATTACGAACTCTTGCTAACTCCATTTAAATGGTCGGACCGCCGTACTATACAGCCACATCAAGATACCTTCAAGTCCTTAAAAATCTTTGTCAGCGCCGGAACGACTTTAAACAAATCATCGACAATGCCGTAATGGGCGACCTTGAAAATCGGGGCTTCCACATCCTTATTAATCGCCACGATGCAGCGCGATGTCTGCATGCCCACCAGGTGTTGGATCGCTCCGGAAATGCCAACCGCGAAGTAAAGCTTCGGTGACACGGTCTGGCCGGAACTGCCAACCTGATACTCCCTGGGCAGCCATTCGCTGTCTACCACAGGACGCGAGGCGCCAACGGAAGCCCCAAGAGCCTCAGCAAGTTCGAAGACAATCTTGAAGTTATCCTTTTCCTTCAGGCCGCGTCCGCCGGCGACGATGATGGGGGCTGCGGAGAGATCAACCATGCCCCTTGGGGCCTCTACGCGCTCAACCAGCTTTCTTCGCACAGGGCCGCTGAACTGCACGGCAACTGAAACGATTTCCGCGTTACCGCCCGATTGCAGTTCATCGGCCTGAAAGGCTCCGGGTGATGCAGTGGCGAAGTAAGGGGACTCGCCGCGCACCCCGGTCTTCATGTTCATTTTTGCATTGAAAACCTGCCGCGTCAGAATGAGCCTGTCGCCCTGCTTCTCGTATTCCACGCAGCCTGCGATAAGCGGACGACGGAGTGAGACAGACAACCGGGGCGCGAAATCCATACCTTGAGTGGTGTGCCCGACGATCACGAGGAATGGCTTTTCGTTTCCGAGTATGGTTTTGAGAGCTTCCACATATCGATCCGGGCTGTACTCGGCAAGATCGGGATGCTCGGCCACGATCACTCGATCGATTTTTTTTGTTTTCAGTTCATCGGCCAACCCCGACACGTTCGCTCCGAGAACGACCGCGGTGACCGGCTGTCCAAAGTCCTGTCCCACACGCTGCGCAAACACTAAAGCTTCGGACGTAATGGATTTGAGTTTGTTATCTCTGTGTTCGGTTATGACGAATATCATTGCGTTTCTCTTGATGGCTCCCTATATGACTTTCGCTTCTTTCCGGAGTTTTTCGACAAGCTTCGCAGCAGCCTCTTCGGCTGTGCCTGTAATGATCTCAACGCGGCTCTTTCGCTCCGGCACGAAGACCTCTTTCACTTCGTACATCGCTCCCGGCTTTCCCACCAGGTTATCGGACAGGCCAAGATCCGCCGCCGACCATGCCTTGAGCTCTTTCTTTTTGGCGGCCATGATTCCCTTCAGCGACGCGTATCGGGGCTGATTGATGCCGAACTGAATGGTCAGGACGGCCGGAAACGGCAGCTCCACGGTTTCATTGATGCCGCCTTCGAGTTCGCGCTTCACTTTCAAAGTCTTCGCTGCCGGATCGGCTTCCACGCCAATGACGACGGTGGCGTGAGCGTAGCCGAGAAACTCGGCCAGCATGACGCCGGTCATGCCGGTGCCGAGATCGTCGGACTGGACGCCGGCAAGCACGAGGTCCGCTCCGCCATCCTTCTCGATCGCCTTGGCGAGCGTTTCCGCCGCCGCGAATTCGTCGGCTCCCTTGAACTTGGGGTCCAGCAGATGAATCGCCCGGTCCGCCCCCATCGCCAGGCCGGAACGCAGGACTCGCGCGGCTTCGTCGCCTCCCATCGAAAGAATGGCGACATCCCCCTGATGCTTTTCCTTGAGGCGAAGCGCTTCTTCCAGAGCGTAGTTATCCGCCTCGCTGGCAACAAACGTCAGATCGTTATCTTTAATCCAGGTCTTAGATTCATTGATGATCAGCCGTGATGCGGGGTCCGGAACAGGTTTGATACAGGAAATAATTTTCACGTATAGCTCCGATTATGAAGATACAGACAATAGAGTCAGGAATTATATAGCATCCGATAAGCATGGATCATCCATGGAGTGAATCCGGCGCGGTTCCAGGTTTGGACTGCTGCCTGGCTTGCGGCTTCGTACGTGGTTTCCACGACGACCGCATTCCGGCGGGCTGCCAGGGCCAGGGACTTTTCGATCAGGTTTGCCGCAACGCTGGAGCGCCGGAACTGCTCCCGCACATAAAGAGCATCGATAAGACCGACCTTTCGGGATTGGACGATTGGCGGAATGCATTCCAGGGTATCGACGCGCCCGAGAATAAACCCGGCGAATTCGCCGTCGCACTCCGCAATCAGGCCGAAGGTTGCGGAGTCGCGAAACCGGCCTGTAAGCCACGCCAGGAGAGCCTTCTCCGGAGATTGTTTGATCTTCATATCCGGACGGACCGCCTGCAGGCAAAAGGCCAGCCACTCTTTTCCGACGGGTGCGAGGTCTTCCCGTCTCCAGTCACGAACTGCGATTTCCATTGCACTCCCCCCGAAGTCTGACTAAGGATATTGCTCCCTACTGCCGAAAGGATAAAATGGCTCGTTTGACTGTGCCTGGCAAAAGTAAAACTATGGCGGATAGTCCGAAGAAGAGCATTTTTACAACTCACGACGTCAGCAGGATGCTGCACGTCAATCCCCGGTCGGTGATCAACTGGATCGAACAGAGCCTGTTGGCGTCCTATCGAACGCCAGGAGGCCATCGGCGGATCCGGCGCGAAGATCTGCTGACGTTCCTGCACAAGCACCAGATTCCTCTTCCTTCAACGCTTATCGAAGAGAAATTCAGCGTCCTGATCGTGGAAGACGAGGACGAGATCGTCGAAATTCTGAAGACCTTCCTGGAACGTCATGGAGGTTATCAGGTAAGCTCGGCCTCCGATGGAATCACTGCCCTGATCGAAGTTGGCCGCAGCCGTCCCCATCTTCTAATCCTCGACATCCTGATCCCCGGTGTCGATGGAATCGAAGTCTGCAGGCGAATCAAGGCCGATGGCGCAAATAAGACTGCCATCATCGCAATCAGCGGACAATCGGATGCGGAAGGCCGCATCGTGCAGGCAGGCGCCGACGCGTTTCTGCCCAAGCCGCTGGACCTCGACAAGCTCCTCATAGAGTCCAAACGTCTACTGCGAATCCTCTGAACTGTGCGATACTTTTGCCCTTGAGCGCCCGTAGCTCAGCTGGATAGAGCGTCGGACTACGAATCCGAAGGTCAGAGGTTCGACTCCTCTCGGGCGTATGATTTCACAAGCGTAAATTTCCAAAACCGACCCAAAACAAGAGGTGATCAATGCGAAAACTCTCCTGTCTTTTGATTGTCACTACGATCCTGTTGGCCGTTCAGGCTCCCCTGTTCAGCATGCAGGCTCCTGCTGCTGCGGCGCAGACTCCGCCGCCGCCCCAGCCCAGTCCCGCGGCCCCGCTGTATCAGGCCAAGGGCGAACAGTACAGAATCTACAATTTCCCGGGCACCGGGGAATCGATTCCGTACCGGCTCTTTGTTCCTTCACGGTGGACACCAACCACCAAGCTTCCGCTTCTGGTCTCCCTTCGTGCGGGAAACACGGTTGACGGCCCGTATCGGGAGAACAACGACCTGGTAAAGGTTGGCGAGCAACGCGGATACATCGTTGTCACTCCCATGGGTTACCGTGGCATATCCCAGCCGTATTACGGCAGCACCTACCCGGTCGTGCGTCCCGCGGGCCCATCCACTCCGGCCGCAGGCTGGACTGCACAGGAAAATGAACGCAGCGAGCAGGACGTCATGTACGTCATCGACCTGGTGGCCAAGGAGTACAACGTCGATACGGGCCGCATTTTTGTCCACGGGCAGAACCCCTCCGGATCCGGCGCGCTTCACCTTGCCGCCAAATTTCCGGACAAGTTCGCCGGCCTGATCGTGAGCTCGGGACCCGTTCCTCCCGCAATGTATCCCTGGGACCGCATCAAGGGGAAAATGGGTATGCTGGTCATCCACGGGACTGCGGACACTTCAAATCCCATTGCGGCTTCGCAAGCGATGGCGGATGCGGCAAAAGCGGCCGGCGTGGACGTTCAATACGCGGTCGTTCCGGAGGGTACGCACCTTGGCGCGTTTCTAACGTACGCGCAAGGATTCTTCGACTTCATGGACAAGCACAAGAAATAGTCGCGGGTATGCCTGTGGGCGCGGGGCTGAAGCCCCGCGCCCACAGTACCTCCTAGAAATTAATCCGCGAATTCACCACGAAGGACCGGGATCCCGAGGCGGTCGTGATGCGGCCAAACGTGTTGTTGCTGTTGATGCTCATGTTCGCGCCGATCGGATTTCCGAAATTCGGATGGTTCAATACGTTGATTGCATCCAGACGGAATTCGAATTCTACGCCTTCATGAATCGCGAACCGCTTGATCAGGTTCATGTCAAAGTTAATGCTTTTCGGCCCATCGACCGTGGCGTATCCGAGCGTACCCACTTCCCCCGGCTGAGGATTCACCAGCAGAATCTGACCGTCCGGCCCTACGATAGCCCTGTTGCTGTAGCCGGCATTCAAGCCGTTGACTGTGGGCACCACGAAACTGGGATCCGGCCTTTGCGTGAAGCCGCTGAAATACACAACGCCATTCGGCACTTTTGTGATCTTTCCCATGTCCTTGGGCAGCGTTCCCACGACGTTGGGCTGAGCTGCGACGTTGCTGATGGTCTGGACGCCGGTTGTCGTACTCCCGACGCCCGTGCCGGTTGTAATGCTCAGTGGCGAGCCGGTGTTGAAGTTCATGATCCCGCCCAACTGCCACTTCCCGACGATCTGCTGAACCCACCCGGGCGCATTGCTGAGAAGCGAACGGCCTGTTCCGAACGGCAGTTCGTATGTGCCATTGCTGGTGATTTGATGCGCGCGATCGAAACCGAGCCGCGCCTTTTCAATCGAGCGCCTCGTCGGATCGCGGAACGTGGCACCTGCATCCGCATCGCTTTCGCCAAGCGCCTTGCTCCACGTCCAGGTTGTGGTGTTCGTAAAGCCGGTCGCGAGGCGCCTGGTGAACTGCAGTTGCAGCGAATGGTACGTCGAGTTGCCCAGGTTGCTCAACACGTTGGCGTTGGCATACTGCGGGTTGGCGACGATGTAGTTTTCGGGAAAGCCATTCCTGCGCAGGATGGCGCCTCGATTCGAACTGCCCGTGCCCGTCGAGTTGATGTTGAGGAAGTCTGCGAAGGCGCCGACGCTGCCATTTGCCAACTGTGCGCGAGTTGTTGTGTTGGTGCGAACAGCCATCGCGCCGGTCCACGTTGTGCCGTTGACGACCTGCGCCCCCGTGCCTCCGAGATTGATTCCCATCAGCATCTGGTTCAGAAGAGCGGATTCGCCGCCGGCGCGGACTGCGTTGAAGGCGTCGAAGAGATTCTTATTGCGGCGCAACGTGTCAATTTGGTTGAGATTGATCGTGCCCCAGAGCTTCGATCCTTTTGTTCCGACGTAGCGCACTTCAACGGTCGTATTGCTGGCCACTTCGCGTTGAATTTCCAGGTTCCAGTTCTGCGTGTACGGAGCGACGCGGTTATATGTGCTGATAGTCTGCGACCGGTCCGTTGTCGGCACCAGAAATGGCGCTGATGTGGCCGTACCCGTCGGGAACGGGACCGGCAACGTCATGGTCGAGATCGACGTGTATGTGGGCGGGGTGTAGGTCAGGCCGAGATTGCCGGAGCCCACGATATTGATCCCGGGAACCAGGCCGACGGTCGTATCCACCGTGATGAAGTTGCGCAATGCGCCTCCAAAGCTGATGCCGTATCCCGAGCGAAGCACCGTTTTGCCCCGGCCGAACCACGGAAGGTTCCAGGCAAAACCCACAGCAGGGGCGTAGTTGTTATAGTCATTGCCCTTCAGGTTGGGCAGGATCCCGGGATTGGTCGAGTTGCGGCCGACAAATTGAACCTGCGTCAGATTGCTGCAGGTGCTCGTGAAACCGGGCGTTCCCGGACTGGATGTGCACGTCACGTTTGTTAATGCACTCTCGTCATTGCCGATGATTCGCGCCGTCAGACCATCTTTCTCGAACGGCTGACCGTAATACTCCCAGTGCATGCCGAGATTCAAAGTGAGATCGGGACGGAACTTCCAGTCATCCTTGAAATAGACGCTTACTTCCCGCTGGAACATCCGGTAATACTTGTACGGCATCGTCGGAGAGCCGAGCAGCGTCGCATTTTTCGAGCTTACAATTCCGAAAGACTGGTTGATCCTGTCGATCGAAGCAGTCAGGTCGGTCAGTAAATTGCGGGCGGTATTGGCGGTATTGGCGGACAGGCCGGTAAAGGCCGTGCCGTCGAGTCCGGCCACGGGGTTGCTGCCCGCGCCGAACGTCGCGAAGGGCGTGAAACCCGGGTCGCCGAAACCGCTCGACTTGGTGTTGCGGAATTCGAAGCCTCCCTTGAAGGCATGCTTGCCATGAGTCCAGCTCAGATCGTCGCCGATGGAGTACATCGGGCTCACATGTCCGCGCCACGCGCCGCTTCGTCCGTATTGCACGAACGGCACGAAAGTGGACATCAGGGGATGGAACAGGGCGCCGTTGGCGCTCGGAACGAACTTTATGGACTCTGCTCCGACGGAATCGCTCCGGTTTGCAGGAGGATACTGCAGGTCGACCGACCGTCTCCTTCCAGCGCGGAATTCGTTCAGCAGAGTGGAAGTAAGAGTCGACGTGAACGTGATGATATACACATCCGGACGCTTCACGGCGATTCCGTCAAAGCCCGTCGGCCACGAGCGCTGGATGGACTGTGCGGCGCCGCCCCAGGTCTTTTCCTTCGTGCCGATGACACTCAGTTTGTGGCTGGAGTTGAACTGATGGTCGATGCGCGCATTGTACTGGTCGCGATTGACGTCGGGTCCGTTTCCGAGCGTGAAGTCCAGGCCTTCGACGCGGCGCACAAACCGAATGCCGGCCACGTTCAAGCCATCGCAGGTCGAATTGGTTCCGGCCGGCAGTGTCCCGCAGCCGGTGTATTCATTCGGCAGCGGCATGCGGCGCAGGGTCTCCTGCATGTAAACACTGTTGTTTATGGCGGGACGCAGCGGATCCCGGAACGTGCGGCAATTCGGAACGGGGGCGCCGTTGAAGCTGCAATTGCCGAACAGATCGACTGCCGCCAGGTCCCCGGTGGCGTTGGGCGGCCTCACGGGATTGCCATTGCGGTCGACGGTCGGGTTGGCGGCGCTGGCGTTGGCATTATCGACTCCCGGGAAGTATCGAAAAATTCCCTGGCGCGCCATCGCGGATAACGTCGGACCTGTGGCGTTTTCCCGCTTCAGGTCACGCTGGCCTTCAAACAACAGAAAGAAGAATGTCTTGTTCCTGACGATCGGCCCCCCCACACGCGCGCCGAACTGGTTGCGGTTATCGTAGTTTTTCGCGACGCCGTTGAAGTTGTTGAACCAGCTATTGGCATCGAGCGCCGAATTGTGGTTCGCCCAGAAGACGGCGCCGTGAAACTGATTGGTTCCCGAGCGGGTTACCATCGAGACCTGGCCCGAACCCCGCGATGTCTGCGCGTCCACGGGCGCCACGACGACTTTCACTTCTTCGACCAGATCGGGACTCGTGTACGTCAGGGACCATGCGCCGTCTTCAAAACGTCCCGCGGACACGTTAATGCCGTCCCGCATGGTGTTCGCCTGGCTCAGGCGTCCACCGGCAAAATTACCGATCAACCTGCCCTGGCCCTCGCCGCTGGACTGAACGCCGGCCGTGGCGCCTACCAGGCCCATCACGTCGCGGACAGCCAGCGGCAGATCGCGAACCTTGTATTCGGGAAGGATAGAACCGATCGAGTTGGAAGACGTCGCCAGCAGGGTGTCCGCCGCCACGCTTACTTCAACCGTTGTTCCAGCCAGAACGCCGACCTGCAGCGTGAAATTGAATCGCGCCTGCTGCGCGCCGCCCATCTGGAAGTTTCTTGCAACCGCCGGCTGGAAACCGGGCAGGTCCGCGCTGACGTCATACGTGCCGGGCTGAAGGCTGGCAAACTGGTAGGCCCCGGCCTCATTCGACAACACCGTCGTGACAATGCCTGTCGCGGTATTCTTCGCGGTGATCGTGACGCCCGGGATGAAAGCACCCGTGGCGTCCTGGACCGTTCCGCCCAATGTTGCATTGGTCGATTGAGAGAATCCGGGCTGCGTCAGAACGACGCACAACAACAGTCCCGCAGCGAAAAGTTTCCTCATTCCATCCCCCTTCGAAAAAGAAATTCCATTTGTTTTAATTTCTCTGGAAATCTTGTGACGGAATCATTGACGACTCACGGGAAGAGGTCAAGCAAAAGGACGGAGGATTGCCTGATTCTTAAACATGTCAAATGTCCGATGTCCCATGTGCGATGTACTTGTCAAAAGTCCCAATTGCCAACTGGCAAGGATTGGGTCATTGGGTTGGCGGGCCGTTTGACAAGTACATTGCACATCGCACATGGGACATCGGACATTTGACTGTTGGCGGCGTGCACTTCACACAGCGGCTATTCAGCGATCCGGCGGGTAGACTCTCGCACCGGGCGGAATCCGATGTGGAAGTCGGCGGCGTCTTCGAAGTAGTCGCGCTTGGAGACGCGCGCGTTTGTCACGCTGTCGACCCAGGAGCCGCCCCGGAGGGTATGAAACCGGCCCGATGGCGGTCCCACGGGGTCTCTGGTTACGGTTGTCATCCTCGATTGATAGTGGCTTTTGTCATACCAGTCCTGGGTCCATTCATAAACATTTCCATTCATGTCGTACAGGCCCCAGGCGTTCGGCTCTTTTTGACCGACCGGATGAGTCTGCTCGCCCGAATTCTCGTAGTACCAGCCCAACCGATCCCACTCTCCGGCGTATGCTCCAGTGGTTCCAGCCCTGGCTGCATACTCCCATTCCGCCTCGGTGGGAAGCCGATAGCGGTATCCGTCCTGTCTTGCCGTGAGTCTTCGCAGGAACTCCTGCGCGTCGGCCCAACTGACATTCTCAACGGGACGGACGGGCACTCTGAATTCGCTGTAGTTCGTTCCCATGACCGACACCCACTCGGCCTGAGTCACTTCATACTTGCCGATCTCAAATTCTTTCGTGATTCGTACGCGGTGGGCGGGCTTTTCTTCGTCGCCGCAATCGCTGTCGCCTTCAGAACAGCCCATCGTAAACTCGCCGGGAGAGATGCGGACGAACTGCATATCCTGGGCGAGTTGCTGCGCCGCCTCGGGCGTTGTGATCCAGCCAAGCAGCAACAACAGAGTTGCAACGGAGACGGCGCTTATCTTTCTTCGCATACAGGATCGATTAACCCAGAAGCTCATCAACCGCGAGCTTGATGTCCGGGAATGCCAGGCAGGAGAGCGTGTCTCCACGGCGAAAACTCAGTGAGGTCTTGTAGCTCTTCAGCGAAGGATCCCGGTACACGAGCAGGGAACCACCGGGCACGTCCGCAATCCAGACTTCCGGGAGCCGGGCCGCCGCATAAATACGCAGCTTCACGTCGCGATCGTACTTCAATGATGAATCCGAAATTTCCATGACAAGAAAAACGTCCGCGGGTCCGGGATGCTTCAGCGAATAATAATCTCGTCTGGGCTTGAGCAGAACGATATCGGGCTGAGGTTCATTGAAGTCATTCAGGCGCAGGGGGAGCTGCGGTCGGAGCAGAGCCCTGCCCTTGAACAACGGCACCAGCAGATCGTTTACGCGAGCGACAACGGCCGCGTGGCGGACTCCCATCGGGCTCATTTCGATGATCTCTCCATCGATGAGCTCGGTGCGGTGGGGATAATCGCCCAGAATTCCGGCGTCCGCCATCTTGTAGTACTCGTGGACTGTAAACAGCTTTTTTGTCGCCTCAGCCTGCATAGCGGTCCTCTATTCTTAAAATGGTTCGTTCGAGAATATCGCATCGCGGCAGGGAATGCACGCCGAGTGGCAACGCATCCGTCCGCAAGTTACGGAAAAAACAAGCGCGCCATTTGCAGGGCCGCAACAAGTCGCCGATTAGCCGGAATTAAAGTCGGGAATTTGAGGACTTATTTCAAAGTGGAATGACCAGCAGCGTGTCGATACGGCGCGAATCGGCGATCACGACGCGTTCCTCGAACCTGACTACGCCGGCCTCGAGGACGATCTTGTCGAGATAGACGCCTGCCGAGAATATCGACATCGCGCCCTCGGCAACCGTGCGGATCACCAGATAGTTGGAACGGCATTTCGCGCTGCGCTCGTCGATGCGCTCGATTTCAAGCCCGCTGACCTGGTGAGAGTATCGCTGCGGTTCATAAACATTGATGCGGCGAAGGCCTGTAACCCTGTCCTGAAGCATGCCGCGGCTGTGGCATTCCATAAGGGCGAGCGGCATTCCCTGGTCGAGGTTTTCACGCGTGATGATCCTGTACAGGCACTTCTCGGTGAAGAGATCCGGCCACTCTTCGAGACGATCGTCATCGATCACATGAATATACCGGGTATGGAGTGCTTCGATCTGCCGTCGCAGTTTGTCGCCTTCAATGTCCATGTTCACGTTTTAGGGTACTTGCGGGCGATCTGAACTCCCCTCCTGTTTTAGGGGGTATTCCGGGTTTTAAGTGGGTCAAGCAATGTGGAAAGTGTGGAAAAGCCACGCGTCGTTTGCGCGGCTTTTCCACACTTTCCACATTGCTT
>CAMBFR010000119.1 GCA_945865815.1 Candidatus Sulfopaludibacter sp. SbA3 | reverse complement strand
TCGCTGCCCAACCCCTCGAGCTGATCGAGCGGAATGAAATCCCCGAGAGCCAAATCTGAAATCACGTATGGACCGCCGGCCTCCAGCTCACGGGACAGCTCTTTGTCTTCAAGATTAAACTGCCGGTTGTAGGCGTCGTATTGCACTCGTACGTATCGCATATCAACCTCCTGACCCTCCTTATCGGCAGGCCGGAGAGCGATATTTAGCGCGATTCCTACTTCATTGGCGAATAGTCGGTGGCGCTCATGAAAACGTTGTCAACCTGAAGGTTGACCTGCATTTCGGCCCGCGTTTTCACCCACTCCGGATCGGCCTGGAATGCAGCCCATGCGGCGTCCCTGGCCGCCGCATCCCTGTACGCCAGTATGTAAATCAGCGTGTCCTTCTTCGTGACAGGCTGCCAGTATCCGATGATGGTCATGCCGTGCTTCCTGAAGAGCGCAGTTGTCCGCTCACGAAAGCGCGTGTGCAGCAGATCGGGCGAACTGCCCTCCCGGACTGTGTAGGTCCGCAGCTCGAAGCAGCGGGAATCCTTTGAAACGTTCTTGATATCGGCCGATAGGTTCGGGCCGCACGGGGGTGAGGGCGCCGGGGCGTTTTGCGCTGCCGAAAACTCAACAGACAAACCGAGCGCGCCCGCTAACAAACCGAAACCGGCAATCACAATTAGTCTTCTCATGAGTCCTCCCTTGAGGCCGCCATGCTACCGCCATTTCAATAGCCTTGACAGCATGTTTCTGCGGTGCTTATATGCTTCCGATCTCACCAAAGGAAAACTACCCATGGTCACGGTACAACGAGTGCGTGCGGGAATTCTGCCCTGCCTGCTGTTGGCGGCCTCGACTCTTGCTGCAGCACAGAGTCCGTCCGATGTGGAACAGGGCAGGAGACTTTACGACGGGATGTGTGTGACATGTCACGGGTTTGATGGCGCGGGTGGAGAGGCGCCGAGCCTGAGCCGTCCGATGAGCCACACGGACGAAACGCTGAAGAGCATCATCGGGAATGGGATTCCGAACCGGGGCATGCCGCGAGTGCGGCGGTTCACCGACAACGAAGTGCTGCAGCTCGTCAGCTACGTGAGATCGTTGGGACGTGTCGCTTCGGTTTCCCTTCCCGGCAACGCGGAAAGGGGCGGCGAAGTCTACCGGAGGCAAGGTTGCACGTCGTGCCACATGGTTAACGGAAACGGCAGCAGTCTTGGCCCCGAACTCACCGGCATCGGAGCGCTGCGTGCGCCGCAACATTTGAAGCAGGCGCTCGCGGATCCCGGGGCCGTGTTGCCGCGAGGCACCCTGCCGATCCCGGCCCGCGCCTATTTCGAATACCTGCCTGTGCTCGTGGTCACCGAGGACGGGCGCGAAGTGCGCGGCATGCGGATCAATGAAGATACATTCACAATTCAACTGCGTGACGCCGGCAATCGATTCCACACATTCCGAAAGAGCAATCTGCGGCGAATCGAAAAAGAAACCGGCAAGAGCCTGATGCCGAGTTACAGGGATCGGCTGACGGCGGCCGAAACCGATGATCTTGTCGCGTATCTTTCAAGCTTGCGAGGTGCAAAGTGATCATTCAGCGTTTACTGCGGTTTCTTCCGGGCATTCTTCTGGCAATGGCGTTGAATCAAGTTCCAGGCCTTGCCCAGGTCACCTATCAGCGTCTTCTTCGCGCGGACAGTGAACCGGCAAACTGGCTGACGTACTCCGGGAACTATCAGTCGCATCGCTACTCGCAACTGAATCAAGTCAACCGCCAGAACGTCGCCCAACTGAAACCGGCATGGGTGTACCAGATCCGGCAGGCGGGGGTCGTCGAAACGACTCCGATCGTGGCGGACGGCGTCATGTACATCACCGAGCCGCCCAGCACGGTAACGGCGCTCGATGTTTCAACGGGCCGCCCGTTGTGGACTTACTCTCCAAGCATTCCGGCGGACGTCATCGCCATCGGATCTCCTTTTGGCCAGGTGAATCGCGGCGTCGCGATATTGGACGACACCGTCTTCGTTGGAACCGTTCACTCCCATCTCGTCGCCCTTGACGCAAAATCCGGCGCCGTCCGCTGGGATACCGTCGTGGCCGACAACAAGCTGGGCTACTGGCTGACGCTGGCGCCGCTGGCGCTGGACGGCAAAATCATTGCCGGCGTCTCCGGCGCCGAAGCCGGCATCCGCGGCTTCGTCGATGCGTACGATGCAAAAACCGGTGAGCGCCTCTGGCGCACGTGGACAGTGCCCGCCCCGGGTGAGCCCGGCTCGGAAACCTGGGCCGGAGACAGTTGGAAGACCGGCGGCGGTTCAACGTGGCTGACCGGCTCGTTCGATCCTGAGTTGAACCTCTTGTACTGGGCCACGGGAAATCCCGCACCCGATTGGAACGCCGATGAGCGGCCAGGCGACAACCTGTACACGTGCGCGCTCCTGGCACTGGATCCAAGAGACGGAAAGATGAAATGGTATTTCCAGTTCACCCCCCACGACACTCACGACTGGGATGCCAACCAGATTCCCGTGTTGTTCGATGCGGCCATCAATGGGCGCCAGCGCAAACTCGTGACCGTCGCAAATCGAAACGCTTTTTATTACGTGCTCGATCGTGAGACCGGCGAATTTATAAGCGGCACGCCATACGCCAAACAAACATGGGCCGAAGGGCTCGATGCGAAAGGCAGACCCATCCTGCGCCCGGGCATGGATCCCAGTGTCGAAGGCACGCTGGTCTATCCGTATGTGGGAGGACCCGCAAACTGGCATAGCCCGACCTACAGTCCGCAGACAAAGCTGTTCTACCAGGCCGTCCGCGAAGTGGGCGCCTTTTACCTTAAAGGTGAAGCGGACTACAAACCGGGTTTAGCCTTCGTGGGGGGCGGCCAGCGGGCGCTCACCGGCGACGACGCGTATGGCGCCGTCCGCGCCATGGATGCGACGACCGGGCAGATGAAATGGGAGTTCAAGCTTCAGTCGCCGCCGGTCGCCGGCCTGCTGTCCACGGCCGGTGGACTTGTTTTCGGAGGAACGGAAGAAGGCAACTTTTTCGCTCTCGATGCCGAAAGCGGCAGACCGCTTTGGGATATCCAGCTCGGAGGCGGCATTCGTTCCGGCCCCATCTCGATTGCGGTCGACGGCAAACAATACGTCGTCATCTCCGCCGGCTTCGCACTGTTTGTCTTCGGACTGCCCTGACGGGAACTTCTCAGTAACGGCGCGATCAAAGAGGGCTGTCCATATAAAAGGACAGTTTCTCTTGATCTGCGTCTGCGCTTCGTGCTCGAATTCTCACCATGTTGCGATACCTATTGACGATAGCCCTGTTCGCGGCGCCTGTGTCCGCTGCCGCGATGCAAGATCTGCCCCGCACGGCGGACGGCAAGCCCAACCTTCAGGGAATCTGGCAAGTGCGAAACAGTGCGGCCTACGATCTGCAGGATCATGCCGCTAAGGACGGCATTCCTGCCGGCAGAAGCGTCGTTGAGGGCATCGAGATTCCGTACCAGCCCTGGGCGGCGGCGAAAAAGATCGAGAACTTCACCAACCGCAAGACGGCCGACCCGCTGGCGAGCTGCTACTTCCCCGGTGTCCCGCGGATCATGTACATGGAGTTTCCCTTTCACATCTTCCAGACCCGGGATCACGTCGCGATCACCTTCGAGTGGTCGCAGGTGTACCGCCTGATTTATACCGACGGAAAGGAACCCCTGCACCCCGGAATCGAGTTCTGGATGGGAGATTCGCGCGGCCGCTGGGAAGGCGACACGCTGGTCGTCAACGTGAAGGATCACAACGACCGCACGTGGTTCGACATGGCTGGAAACTTTCACAGCGAAGCGATGAGCCTTGTCGAACGGTACACGCTGGTCGACGCAGACACCATTCAGTACGAAGTCACGGTCACGGATCCGAAGGTATTCACGCGGCCATGGACGATCCGCATGCCGCTCCACCGGCACAAGAACATGGACCGCATTCTTGAATATCAATGCCAGGCGGAAGCCGAGGAAGCCAGCGGGGCGTTCGAACGCAGCCCACGCACGTGGTATCCCGCGATAACTGAATCCGCGCCGGCGGCGACGGCCATGCCGGCCATGCCGCCTCCCCCCGCGGCGCCACCAACCCGCGGACCCATTCGCCGTATGCCCGACGGGAAGCCCGACCTGTCGGGCTTCTTCCAGTCCGATGGCGGCGGCGCCAACTACGGCCTCGAACGCCACGACGTGGATTTTCTCACGCCCGCCGGAAGAGGGGTCGTGATCGATCCGACTGACGGGACACTCCCTTATCAGCCGTGGGCGAAAGCCGAGCGGATCGACCGCGAATTGCCTCACCGCGGATACGACGATCCGACAGCCCACTGTTTTGTCGCAGGAGTGCCGCGATCGATGTATACGCCATCTCCATACCGTATCGTTCAGGCGCCGGGATACGTGATCCTGCTGTTCGAACGGATGTCGTGGCGCCAGATTCCTCTCGATGGGCGCCGCCATATTCCGGACAATATCCGTCTGTGGCAGGGTGACTCGGTGGGACGATGGGACGGCGATACGCTGGTCGTCGAAACCACCAATCTCAATGGCAAGACCTGGTTGAATGAGGTCGGCGACGTTGTAAGCCACGCCCAGCGCGTTGTCGAGCGATTCACTCCGATCGATGCGGAGACCATTACTTACAGGGCCACAGTAACCGATCCACTGGTCTACACGAAACCGTGGACGATCGAAATTCCGTTGAACCGCAGGCCGGAGGAGATCCTTGAAGTCGCGTGTCACGAGGATAATCAGGATCTGGAGCATCTTAAAGAGGTCAGGGACGCGTTCCGGGCCGAACAGAACAGGGGTAGGTAAACAGATGAAAGCAGGAACCGTGATAGGAATCGTTGCCGTCATCGCAATGGCTGCAGTTTCGGCCTTCGCGCATCACTCATTTACAGCAGAGTTCGACCCGGACAAACCCATCAAGATGACCGGCAAAGTCACAGTGATGAAGTGGGCCAACCCGCATGCCTGGATCTATCTGGACGTCACGGGATCCGACGGCAAGGTCGTGAACTGGGGGCTCGAGACTGGCCCGGCAAACAGCCTGTTCCGGAACGGATGGAGGAAGGAAGACCTGCCTGCCGGAACCGTGCTCGTCGTCGAAGGCTGGCAGGCCCGCAACGGCAAACCAACGGCGAACATATCGACCGTCACTTTCCCCGATGGGAAACGTCTCTTCGCCGGCACCTCCAACAGCGCGGCGCCGCGGGGCGGCCGTTAGTTGGAATTCTCGAGGGGTCTGCGGAAACGCGCTTCGGAAGCGATTCGATCCACGTCAATGCTGGTGATTTCGCCTGTCGCCGGATCGCGCTCCAAAAGTCTCGGCATGCGCGGATCGTACTCCATGATCTTCAGCAGAATGTCTATTTCTCCGGGAATCCTGAACTGAAACAGGTCGGATAGTTCCTGAAGGCTGGGTATCCTGCCGGTATCCGTGTAGATCCGGGCGGCCGTCGCGGGAATCTTGAAGAACGCGGCCGTAATGCGATCCAGCGCTTCCTGTTCTTCACGAGCCGTAAAGACGTTGTTGTATAGGTCGGTTATGAATACGGCCTCGCCGGGCCGGGCGTTCTCCTTCAGGTAAGCGACAATGCGCTCCTCCGGGTCACCCTTCGGAGCCTCCTCGCCGCCCGAACAACCGCCAATGAAAAACGCAATCACAATCGCGGCAAGCCGTCTGGACATGGCCAATAGACTATCAGGTTTCCTTCCGGTTCGATCTACTTGCCGCACTTTGTCCTCGCCCTGTATATTCTGGACACCATTTTTATGGCGGGAGGAGACCATGAACCGAAAATTTCTAGGCATCGCAACGGCAGCGCTTTTGCTGGCAGCCCCTGCATTCGCCCATCACAGTTTCGCCATGTTCGATTACAACAAGGAAGTCACACTGCTCGGCGAGGTGAAGCAATTCCGTTGGACGAATCCGCACATTCATATTCTTATCAACGTGCCCGACGCCGGCGGCAAGGTGAACGAATGGGATATTGAGGGCGCAACACCCAATTCCATACGCCGCAATAACGGATGGGGAAGCGAAACGCTCAAGCCCGGCGACAAGATTTCCATTGTCGTGCACCCCATGAAGGACGGCACATTCGGGGCCATGATGGTTCGGGCATCCAGGCCTGATGGCACTCCCTTTGGGAATCCACCAAGACCGAACTAGGGGCATAAATAAAGGAGCAACTATGAAGACAGCAATCGCATTGTTGGTTGTTTCGATTCTTGTGCCGCTGCAGGCCTATTCACAGCAGGCACCTCCGGCGGCAACGAACGTGCCGAATTTCAACGGTGTCTGGCGCACTGTCAATCCACCGGATGCGCCGAGAGAGAGCACTTCGTTGCGGTGGGTGCCGCGGCCCGGAGAACTGCCGCCTTTGACACCCGAATACGAGGCAAAGTTCAAGCAGATCCTGGCGTCCAGGGAAACAGGTTCGGAAGAAACCGAACCCGTAGCGCGGTGCCTGCCTCCCGGAATGCCGTGGTTCATGCTGGCGCAGTACGGCCTGGAAATCGTCCAGTCTCCGACAAAGATCGCTTTGTTCAGCGAATGGATGGATGCCTACCGCCGCGTCTATCTCGACGGCCGCAAGCCGCCCAGTGATCTGGATCCGTCCTTCAACGGTTATTCGACCGGGCGCTGGGAGGGAGACACTCTGGTGGTGGAAACAATAAGCCTGCGCGACGACACGATGCTCGATCGTTATGGTTCCCCGCACAGCAATGCCATGCGTATTACCGAGCGTATTCGGCTGGCCGGTCCGGATCTCCTGGAAGACAAGTTTACGATCGTCGACTCCAAGGCGTTTACCAAGCCATGGGAATACACGAAGACCTACCGCCGCGCCCCGCCCAACAATGACGAACTGCGTGAGAACACCTGCACGGAAGGCCTGGTATTTTCGAAGTAACCCGAAAATCGGGGCCCGGCCGGGCCCCGATTTTCCTCCCTACACTCTTTCCCCTCTTGCAGCTCCACCCTCGAGCGCCTTCAGCATGGCGCCTGTCTGTAACGCGCATCGCCTTGCGAATTCGGTCACGTTGCTGCTTTCAGTCGCGGTGAAACTCGGCACACCCCGGCCTTTGGAGAACGTCAGCCTGTCATGCTCCGGGCCCAGATCGATCTTGATGATGTCGCCTGAACCGATCTGTGCGGTCGCCATCAAATTCGAAAGCGGATACACGAGGAATCGCTCGATGGCCCGCTTCAGGTGACGGGCCCCGTATTTCGGGTCGGTTCCTTCACGAAGCAGGAAACCCTTCGCGTCAGCCGTGCATCTGAAGATAAATTGCCCGGACTGCCCCGCCATGATGCGCGTCTGAACATCGTTCAACTCGATATCCAGAATCTGCCGCAGGTGACCTTGATTCAGGGTTCGAAACACCACGGTCTTGTCGATACGGTTCATGAACTCGGGCGAGAACTTCTTTTTCGCGACGTCCAGCGCCGTGCGGTACATCTTGCGGTCTAGATCCGCAAGATTGTCTTCATCCGCTTTGACGCCTGAAATGAAGCCGATGCTGTGCTGCAGCATTTCCGCCATCTCGACGGCGCCCAGGTTCGACGTCAGGAAGATCACGCAGCGCGAGAGATCGACCTTTCGGTTATCGCCGAGCGTCAGCGTGGCTCTGTCGAGAACGCCGAGCAGCAACTGCCACAGAGCGTCGTTTGCTTTTTCAATTTCGTCGAACAACAGGAAGCTCATCCGGACGTCATCGGTCTGGTACTGGTCGATCGCTTCCTGGTTCAGCAAGGGCGGAGTTTCGCGATGACCGAGGTAGCCCGGAGGCGAACCGATCAGCTTGGCGATCTCATGGCTGTGCTGGAACTCCCCACAATCGATCTTGATGAACGCGCGCGGGCTCCCAAACAGAATCTCCGCAGAGGCTTCCACGACCCTGGTCTTTCCGGAACCCGTCGGGCCGAGAAACAACAGGTTGCCGATCGGCCGGCCGGGTGTCGTCATGCCGGCCATGTAGATCTGGTACATGTTCACAATTCGGCGAACGGCGCGATCCTGCCCCACGATCTTGCCCAACAATCGCCGTTCGAAGTCCACGACTTCGGAACTGCGCATTTCCGGATCAAGGAGAATTTCTTCTGCTGGGTTTGATTTGACCATGGGTTCCACCTCTTTTTGAGCTTCGCTTCCTGCGCTGCTTCACTCGTAAGCTGTTATCGGCAGACGCGATGCGACTCTTTAAGGCATCATTGCTGAACCTAACGCCTTTATTTACTGATACATGGAAGGGACGAAGGAAGATCAGGAAGAGTGGGCTTTCCGGATGGTTCGTTTGTAGAGGTCTTCGTACTGGACTACGATGGCGCCCGCACTGAAATCCCGGAGGGCTCTTTCCCTGGCGGATTTCCCCATTTCTTTGTGCAGCGCCGGACTTTCAAGAATCCTGAGACACCCCCCAGCCATGGACGCGACGTCTCCAACCGGATAAAGGTAGCCATCAACTCCATCACGGACAACCTCCGGCAAGCCGCCCACACGAGTGGCAACCACGGGAACTTCGCAGGCCATCGCTTCAAGCGCGACAAGGCCGAAAGACTCCAACTCGCTCGGCAGCAACAAGATGTCGGCAACCGGGAGGAGCCGCTCCATGTCGCTCTGCTTGCCCAGAAAGCTGACGTCGCCGGCAATGCCGTGTGTATTCGCGAGCCACTCCGCTTTCGGCCTCTCGGGTCCGTCTCCCACCATCAGCAGCCGCGCCTTGCGCTGCTTGCGGACACTGGAAAAAATTTCAATGACATCCTCCACTCGTTTGACCGGCCTGAAATTGGAAATGTGAATCAGAATGCTTTCATCCGCCTCCGCGAACTTCGCGCGAAGACCCTTGTCCACAGGCTGCCCATAGATGCCGCAATCCACGAAATTGGGCACAACGTCGATCTCACTGCGAACCTGGAATTCCTCGATTGTGCGCGCCCGGAGATAGTTCGACACCGCCGTGACCGCGTCGCTCTGCTCGATGCCGAAACGCGTGATCGGCAGGTATGACCTGTCGTTGCCGACCAGCGTAATGTCGGTTCCATGCAGCGTCGTAATGAATGGAATATGCCGGTCCTTCAACATCATCTTCGCCAGATACGCGCTGATCGAGTGCGGAATCGCGTAGTGCACATGAAGGATGTCCAGATCGTACCGCGTCATCACCTCGGCCATCTTGGTGGCAAGGACAAGGTCGTACGGCGGGTACTCGAACAGCGGGTACGACAGGACCTCCACTTCATGGAAGTAGATTCGGTCGGTCATCGTGAGGCGGATCGGCAGAGCGTAGCTGATGAAGTGCACCTCGTGACCGCGGCCTGCCAGTTCCTTGCCAAGTTCGGTAGCCACGACCCCGCTGCCGCCGTATGTGGGATAACACGTGATACCGATCTTCATATTTCAATAACCTGATGTTCCCTGGGATCCAAACTCAAATGCTCTTCAAGCTGGCCGATGAATCCAGGGCCGTACCGCAGCAGGAATGACGAGACGTTGATAACGCGTTCCTGAAGTCTTTTTTCCGGAAAAAGCGAATTGCAGATTGCGTCCAAATGCCTGTCCATGGTCTCGTTCCGCCTTGCTTCGGCATTGACGAACCTGGTCCGCAACGTCTCGACCTGGTGCAGCATTTTCTGCCGCGACGTCTGCATGGCCCCCAGCAAGGTCGGGTCCACCGCGCTCAACGCCGGGGCAATGGTTTCGAGTTGGGCCACGATGTTGTCTCGCATCCGGTCGAACAATTCCACCCCTCGAACGCCGGCCACCGCCTTGAGCTTCAGGTAATCCCGGCCCCGAAGTGCATCCGCAAATTCCATGCCATACTTCTTCATATAGCGAGACACGCGGGCCTCTATGACGGTTGCGCTGATTCGCGGAAACACCGGCGGCACGGGCCTTCCAAGCGTCTCGTACACTGCCGCAGCCTGGGCAAAATAAGCAACCTCCGCCGGGCCTCCCACGTACGCCGCAGTGGGAAAGATCGAGTCCTGCACCGCGGGCCGTAGCAGGACGTTTGGACTCAAGGGCAGATCCATGGCGAGCTCGTTCGGTCGAAGAGCCTTACGCGAGCGCCCTCGGAAGCCGAACAGGCCGGTGAAGTTTTCGTCCACCTTGACCTGTTCGTGATAACCCGCGCCCGACAATGCCCTGCTTCGCGCCAGCACGGCTGAACGAATCTCGCCGTTGCGCGTTACGGCTTCCGCCAATACCGGCGCGGCCATGCGTTTCAGTTCCCCGTCGAGAGGATCGACCAACAGAAGGCCCTTCTGCGAAAACAACGCCGCAATCATTCGGGCAAAGGCATCGGAGGGAGATACGCCCGGTTGATATGAGGACTCGAGAATCCGGCGTACGTCCTGAAGAAATTCGGATTCGGGCAGGCTCGCAAGACACTCCGACACCGCAACCGAAACGTCATCGCGAAACTGAAGCCAGCCGGCGGGAGCGGCATCGCCGTTGGCGAGTTCCACTTTCAGCTTTTTCAAACCCCAATCGCGGTCGATGATCGAGGCCCAGCGGATCTCTTCATAGTCGTGGTCTTCGGAGGCGAGCCAGAACACCGGGACGGCCGGCACGCCGGCTTTCTCAACCTCCGCGGCGAGTTTGATGGCGGTTATCGCCTTGAGAATCGCGTAGAAAGGGCCGGAAAACAGGCCGCATTGCTGCCCGGTAATGATGACTGCCGCGCCCTTTGCCAGCTTCTCCAGAGACGCATCTGCAGACGATCCCCAGCGTTTCTGCTGCTCGCCCAGGGCAGCGCAGAGCCGATCGCGGTGGGCGCTATCGAACGCTGGCCGCTCACGCGCAAAGCTCACAATGGATTCGACCGAATAACCCCTGGGATAAAATTGTGGAATGCCGGCCCACCCGCTTGAGTAGTCCAGGAAGAGGGCCGAGCTATCCGGAAGATTTCCAAACGCCAATCGCATCACTGCTCAGCCAGCTCACTTTTCAACACGTACTAGTTGGTCCTTTCCAGGAACTGCTCCAGGCCCCGAATTTTGAGCCGCTCGGCCAGCCCGCGAATCGCATTTCGGTCGAATCGCGACTCAAGATTTTCTTCGAGACCCCCGAGCTCAGGCAAGCTTTTAAACTCGACCGCGCTGAAACGCAGGCCATTACTGGTTCCGCGGATGGCGCGGTAATGGCTGAGCCATCGCAGAAACGGATAATAGAAGAACACATTCGGTCCGGGGATCGGCGCCAGAAACGGCGTGAATGCGGCTATGACGATACACACAAACGTATCCAGCGAAATCCAGAACATGTGTTTGAATCGCTGCCTTCTCAAAATCGATTCAAAACGGACGCGAATGAAGTCGGATCCCTGGGCAGGAGCGTAGTAAACGTCGAGTTGGCTCGGGGATGCCATGGCCTTGAGTACTCGTTCCATCGGGTCAATGCGATCCTCGAGCTTTTCATAGTAGTTGTGTCCGGCCTGAAGTACGCGGCCAACCCATGCGATGATCCTGTTCGGACGCCGCGCGAACCAGCTGGTGAACCTTCGAATTCGGTCATCGGACTCGGCCTCGCATGCTTCGAGAAGATTGGTCGGGCTGAATATGACGTAGCGCTTCTTCCTTGTCGCGATGAGGTACAAATCCAGCGCTTTCGACATGGTCACATTCTAGCAAGCAAACCGGGAAGAAAATCGGGGTCAGACGGGTGAATTCCTTTTTTCTCGTTCGAAAAAGGGAATTCACCCGTCTG
>CAMBFR010000118.1 GCA_945865815.1 Candidatus Sulfopaludibacter sp. SbA3 | reverse complement strand
GAGGCGGGTAGTTAATTCGGGGACAGACGTATAAATCACCCAATTACGCGCGCGTAATTGGGTGATTTATACGTCTGTCCCCGAATTAACTACCCCCGGTATCCGGTCTTGGCGCGTACCTTCAGGCTCTTGCCGGGAACCTCGACGCGAATGCGATGAAAACCCGGGTGGCGGGGCGCGTAATAGCCGATGTAGTACTGCTTGGCGAGTTCGGTGCGAATCTGTTCCAGCACGGCGGAGACCGAGTCCCCCTTCGCAACGTATAGAGTCCGGCCGCCGCTGAGGCTCGACAACGACTCAACCGTGTTCGCGTCTACCAGCACACGCGAACCGATCGCAACAAAGTACAGCAGCACTCCCGTGCGCTGCGCCTCATCGACGGCGCTCTTGTACGACAGATTGCTGCCGTTGTCGTTGCCGTCCGTGAAAACGATCAGGGCTTTTCGCGGATGTTCGGAGTCGTTAATCCGATTCATGCCGTATATGAGCGAGTCGAACAGCACCGAGGTGCCGTAGGCACGGAGTTGCTCCATGCTGTTTTCCAGGTGCAGTTGTCCTTGCGGCGATTGGTGCAGGAGCCGGACGCTGGTCCCGAAAGACACGAGGAAGAGGTCGTCGTCACGGGCAAGCGTACGGGTAAAATCGCGGATGCCCCGGCGCATGAAAGGAAGGATGTCCACCATGCTTCCGCTGTTGTCGACAAGAATGGCAAACGACGACTGCACGTCGCCCTGCTTCTCGAAGACCTGCGCTTCCTGCAGGACGTCGTCTTCGTATATCCGGAAATCTTCCCGATTCAAACTCGTCACGAACTGTCCCGCTTCATCCTGCACGGTCGCAAAAACGTTAACGAGATTCACGTCGACGCGAATCGTCTGCTGGCCGGCGTAGAGAATCGTAAGAATCAGGAAAAGGCGTGTCATTTTCTTGATGGCCGCGCCCTATCGGGCTTGCATTCGCAGCCGCTCATTCCGAAAGATCCCGCAGGCCCCGGAGCTGATTGTAAATGGCAACATTTCCGGGATAAATCCTGTAGCCCTTCGCGAGAACTTCCTCGGCCTTGTCCGAGCCGTCCAGGCGGCCCGAATTGGCATAAAGGTTCGCCAGCTTGGTGTAGATCTCCGGATCGCGATCGTAGGCGTACCGCAAAATGAACTCGTAGTGTTCGATCGCGCCCGCGGCGTCCTGCCGATCTTCCAGCAACTGCGCCAGCCGGCGGTGCGCCCAGAATGTGTAGGGATCCACGTGGAGCGACGTGTTCAACGCGTCAAAACCCTCCTTGGACTTCTGCTGGGAGAATTGGTAGTCGGCCAGAACCGCCCAGTAATGGCCGGGCGTCATGGGCTCGGTCGCGAGAAATTTCTCCATCCACATGGCCGCCGTTTCCCATGACTTGTTCTGCGCGTTCAGTTCGGCCAGCCTTCGCAGGGGAATGTCACGGGTCGGATCGGCGGCAACAGCCTTCTCAAAATGCTGAATTGCCTCCGCCGCTGCCCCGGACGCGCCATACATCAGCCCCCAAAGCTCTTCAGACTGAGCGACGAGTGCGCTGCCCGGTCCGATAAGCGCTGCAGCCTTGGTGAGGGCGTCTTCCGCGCTGCTGAGATTGCCGGAATCCAGATTGATCTGCGCGATCGCCAGATGGAGCGAGGCCTCTTCCTTCCGCTCGACCTGGGCCAGCAGCCCCATGGCCTGGTTGGCAAGATTGGAGCGCCCCAGCGCGAGCAACGGCTCAATCATGGCGCTGTAGGTGGTCTCGGGATCGGGGATTTCAGCGCCGGGCGGAATGAGGCCGCCTTTCGCCTCATAGAGCATTTCGATGTTCAGCGTATGTGTGTCTTTGAAGAGCATCCGCGGAGCGTGATACTCGAGGATCGGGTGATCGTCCGTGTTGCGGCGCGCCGTGTCGGTAAAAGTCTTGACGATATCGGAGGACAGCACATAGTAGGCCAGTATTCCTTCGGGGCGGCTCAGGTGAAAATAGTCGCGGAAATCGCGCATGACCGAAGGATCCGACAGGGCGATTTTCGACACCCGTCCCAGGTCGAGGCGCTGCGGCTGCCGGCTTCCAATCAGGATGAGATCGGACGCGCCCGTATGCCAGAGGGATACTTCGGGAAACGTGCGCTGGAATTCCTTGAGAATCATCCGAAGATCTTCCGGATCCAGCTCGTAAAGCTGCACCCATTGCGCGAAAATCCCGTCGGGCTTCAGCACTTCGGCCGCGCGGTCGTAAAACTCCGCCGTGAAAAGACTCGCAACGCCGGCGATCCACGGATTGGACGGTTCGGAAACAATGAGGTCGTACTGCTTGCGCGTGACGTTCATGTAGCTTCGCGCATCGTCATAGACGATATTCACCTTGGGATGTTCGTAGCTCTTGCGGTTGATGGCGGCAAAGTGGGGAGCGGCGCCCACGACTGCGGATTCGATCTCGATGCAATCGATCTCGTCGAGTTCCGTGAACGTCGTGGCCGCTCCGACCGTCACACCGGAGCCATAACCGATGATCAGCGCGGATTTCGGCGCCGGGTGAAAGAACACGGGCAGATAGCCGAACATCAATTGCGACTTCATGTCATCGCGATTAGACGCATCAACCTTCCCGTTGGTTCGCAGGGCCACATAACCTTCTCCGCGCCGGACCGAAATCGTCGCGTTGTTGCCCTCTTTGAAATAGACGACGTCGGTGTCTTCATACTGCTCATCGATGGTCAATTCCGGTCTGTTCCCAAACTGCTGGGCGTAAATCAAAATTCCCCGATCCAGCGAATCCGGATTCCAGAAAAGTCCTCCGCGCATTGAAACAGTGGCAACCAGCAGCAGGCCCAGCGCAATCCACTTTGAAAACCGGGCGGGCGAGGCCTTGTCCGTCAACAGGCGGAGCGCTACCGCGGAATTGAAAAACAATCCGGCAACGATTGTTCGTTCGGTTCCGATGATGGGAAGAAGCACAAATCCCGCAAGCAGCGAGCCGGCAATCGCGCCAATCGTATTCAGCGAATACATGTTTCCGATGCTGCGGCCGAGAAATACAAACCGGTTCGAATACAACTGGCTCGCAATCGGAAACGTGGCTCCCATACACAGCGTGGAGACGATCATCAACAGCGCGCAAAGCAGGAACTGCGTTGCGAGCACTGCAGGGAACGAATACCACAGCGCGCGGGTTAAACTGAGGATCACTTGCGGCGCCGCCAGGTAACCGACCAGGAAGATGACCGCGCCAACGGCGACTCCAAGCTGCATCAGTCCGAGCAAACGCAGGCTGGCCGCCGGACGCAGACGGCTTACGAGCGAACTACCGAGCGCAATCCCGACCAGGAATGTCACCAGCATGATCGAGAATGCATAGGTCGAGCTGCCGATCATTGCGGTAAGCGCCCGCGACCAGGCAACCTCGTAAACCATGGCAATGAATCCCGATGCCGCCAGGGTCATCAGCACAAGGCGATCGGCAACCGGGTCGACAACGACGGGAAACTCCGTCGCGTCCGCAGCCGGCCCCCCGGCTTCCCGCGCGGATTCCCCGCTGACTTCGCTCCCGGCTTCACTCGAACTCTGCGCGGGCTTTCTTTGGGAAAACCAGATGGCGAAAATGCCGATTCCCACGTTCAGGCTGGCGATGATCAACGTCGTGGCCGTGTTTCCCAGTTCAGGAATCAAATACAGGGCCGCGGCTACCGTTCCCACTGCGGCTCCAAACGTGTTCAGGGCATACAGGAGCCCGACTTTGCGCTCCACTTCCGACAGCTTGCGGGTAAAGAACCGGGTCAGCATCGGCAAGGTTCCACCCATCAGGAAGGTCGGCGCCAGCATGACTACAAAACTGGCGGCAAACCGCGCCGCCGGGTTTCCGCCCGGAATTGAAGCAAGCGATGGCGCCATGGCCCAATAAAAGGAGTCCAGCGCCCGAAACGCCAGGGGGACCAGGGCGGCCGATATCCCGATCCCGATTTCGAGAAACCCGTAGGCGCGAAGGGGATTTCCGACTCGGTCAGCCCTCTCGCCGAGCTTCCAGCTTCCCAACGCCAGGCCCGCCATGAATGCCCCGAGAACGGTCGCAATGGCGTGCGACGTATTCCCGAAAACCAGACCCGTAAGCCGAACCCAGATCACCTCGTAAACCAGGCCGGTCGCGCCTGAGAGGAAAAAAATGAAATAAAGAATCCATTGCGGACTGGACATCAAGAACTCCAAATGGGCTGAAATTCAGTAAGGACGCGGATTGTAATTCCGATTGAGTCGAACGGTGCAATATATTACATGCTTCTGTATTGATAATGCACCCTCGGCTGGTACAGCATTGGCTTTGGCTCTGAATAGTTTGGAATGGCTATGAATTCGGAATTGCCCAAGAAAACGATCGAATATCTTCACGCCAGGAAGGCGCGCGGCCAGAAGATTTCGTCGTTGACCTGTTACGACTACCCGACGGCCCTGCTGGAGGAACGCGCCGGCATCGATATTGCGCTTGTCGGCGACAGCCTCGGCACAAACGTCCTCGGATACTCCAGCGAACGCGAAGTCACGATGGACGATATCGTCCATCACCTGAAAGCCGTAAAGCGGGGAATTTCGACAGCTTATCTCCTGGCGGATCTTCCCTTTCGCTCTTACGAAACAACGACTCAGGCGCTTACGAATGCCACTCGCCTGGTCCAGGCGGGAGCCGACGGTGTCAAACTGGAAGGCAGCCGGGTTGAAATCGTCCGTTACCTTCACAGCCACGGCCTCCAGGTCTGGGGGCATCTGGGCCTGAATCCGCAATTGCACGAGAAGATGGCCTTGCAGGCCAAAACAGCCGACGCCGCCCTTCAGCTCGTGCGTGATGCCGCGGATCTCGAACAGGCGGGCATCTGCGGACTGATACTGGAAATGATTCCGGAGGTCGTGGGAAGAGTGGTTACAGAGCGGGTCCATGTGCCGACGATCGGTATCGGCGCCGGCCGTTACACCGACGGCCAGGTATTGATTGCGCAGGATCTGCTGGGCGTGAATTCATTCGATCTCCGCCACGTTACGCGATACGACGACCTGGCCACGCGCATAGTCGCCGCCTTTCGCCGGTATGCGGAGGATGTGGAAGCGGCGAACTTTCCGGGCGCCGGCAACGTGCGGCATCTGGCGCCCGCCGAGCACAACAAGCTCATGGATCTGCTGGGAGAGCACGCCTCGAAACCTCTCGGAAAATGAATGTTCTTCGTTCCATCGACGACATCCGAAGCCAGGTGCGCCAATGGCGGCAGGCAGGCCTCCGCGTCGGCGTAGTCCCTACCATGGGCGCCCTTCACAAGGGCCATTTATCCCTCGTGGAGGCCGCGTTGCTTGGTTGCGATCGCGTCGTCGCGACGATATTCGTCAACCCTCTCCAATTCGGGCCTGCCGACGACTTCAGGATCTACCCCCGTGATGAAGCAACTGACGCCCGAAAACTGGACGAAAAAGGATGCCACGCGCTTTTTGCTCCTTCCGAGGCGGAAATGTTTCCCGATGGCATAACGGCCCTCAAGGATTTCAAGACCGTGGTTCATGTCAGCCAGCTCACCGAAGGCCTGTGCGGCGCATTCCGGCCCGGCCACTTTGACGGTGTAACGACGATCGTCGCCAAGCTTTTCGGAATCGTCCAGCCGGACGCGGCTTACTTTGGAGAGAAGGATTACCAGCAGTTGCTGGTAATTCGAAGAATGTGCCGAGATCTGAATATTCCGGTGGAGGTTGTACCGGTCCCAACAGTTCGCGAATCCGACGGACTGGCGATGTCTTCGCGAAACCAATACCTCTCGCCCGAAGAGAGGCATATCGCGCCTCTCCTGTATCAGACGCTCCGCGGCGTGGCGGAACGGCTTACCGCAGGAGACGACAAATTGGACTCCACGCTCAGCAACGCCCGGCGCGCCCTTCTCGATGCCGGCTTTACCAAGGTCGATTACATTACCGCGGCCGATGTCGAAACGCTCGAGCCGCTGGAGTCATTGAAACGTTTGAAATCCGGAGCAAGGGTATTCGCCGCAGCGTGGCTTGGGCAGACCCGCCTGATCGATAACGTGCCAGCTACGTAGAAGCCGAGGCCCCTGCCGCACTCTCTCTTGGACAAAGGACGGGATTCGGGAGATCTGTATGACCATCTCTGCAAAGATGACGGTTGAGCTATCCGTTGAGCGAGGGAATCTCGATTTCAGTGTACGAGCCTGGCAAAGCCGCGTTGACCGCAGCAATGACTATTTCGGTGTGGAGTCGAAGCACTGGCCATTGCGGATTACCGAGGACAACTATCGCAATGACGCGCCGGGTTAGGTTTTGCTGATGACGAATGTTTTTGTCCGACGTGACCAAGACCTCGAAACCGGCGGCCTCTGCCGCGGCCAGCAACTCCCCATTACTGAGCGTGTCCCAACCGCACGATTTCGCGCTTTGGACCGTATGATCCCGGAGAAACGCGCGCAGAGGCAATGGAGTTCCGTGGTCGAACACGATCTTCATCAGCGAATCATGGCGGCTGGACTCTGAAGACTGCGGGCGGCAAAATCCAGCACTTGTCGAATTTGTTCAGGAAGGATTTCAAACCACTCCGCAATCTCCTCAACAGTAGCGCCAGCTTCCAGGTTTTCGAAAACAACAGAAACGGGCATGCGAGTATCTCTGAATACCCACGCACCGCTAAGGCGTTCTGGAACGCTCTCAACGAACGGACACTGTGACCAATCGAGTGGCATACGGCCTCCTGGTTCCATGATAAAGGATACCAGTTCCTGCCCAGAAAAATCTGGTGGCGCGCCGACCGACATGAGGTAGGCCTTGGCCTGAACGGTGTTCGAGTCCGCAACATAACAGAAAACGAGAAAACCGCTGTCCGCGTAATGGCTTGTCCTCAGAATGAGGTTTCCTCGCGCTCCAGCAAAACCAGATTTGGCAGTACGCGATCCCCGAAGATGCGCTTGGCGCGCGCCTCAACATCCGGCCACTTCACACGTTTGGTCTGTCCTTCTCGGGCAGCTCGTGCTTGAGTGTTGATAAAAAAATGGACGGCCGCCCTTTCATCATGAACGCGTACCGCCCCACAGCCTAAAGAGGGAGGCTGATGACAAAAGTGGCGCCGCGATCGGAGTTCTGAAGCTTGAGAGTGCCGCCATGCTCCTCCACAACGCGTTGGGTCACGTAAAGGCCCAGGCCTGTGCCCCGTTCGCCTTTGGTGGTGAAAAACGGCTCAAAGACGCGCTGCATATCGGCCGGCAGGATTCCGTGGCCCGTATCGGTCACAGTGATTCGGAGCCTGCCGGCTTCGCACTCCGCACGGACCCGGAGTGTCCGAAACTCGGACTGGCTCATCGCATCGGCAGCGTTCTGGAACAGGTTTACGAGCGCCTGGACTATGCGCCACCGGTCCATACGCACCTGGGGCATGCGAGTTTCGATCTGGAGTTGAACTTCCACATTCTGCGCATGGATATACGTTTGCACGAAACCAAGCGCCTCATTGATGAGGGGACCCACATCGCAGCGTTCGGACTGTGTTGACCGCTTACGGCTGAAATCGAGCAGCCGCTTGGCCATGTCTTCGATTCGGCGGGAAGCCCGATCGATGACCTCGAAGTTCGTGCGGATCGGATGGTCTTCCGGCAGGTTCTCCTCGATCATGCGAAGATGGCCCCGAATAAGCATCAGCGGATTGGTAGTCTCGTGTGCGAAACAAGCCGTAAGCTCGCCGATTGTTATCAGACGCGACATATGTGACAGTTCTTCTGTCGTCAGCGGCGCCTTGCCCGCTGGTGCTTCCATTGCTGGCTTCATTCTTGAATTCTCTTTCTTAAGCGCGAGAGCACCGTCTCAACACCGCCTCGCGTGAGTTCAAATCCGGGAAACTGCGCAATTTCGATGGCCGAAAGACCGTCAATGTGGTGGAGTTTGAATATGAGGGCGTTCCGCCGGGCATTCTTACTGTCGGAATCCCCTTCGACGACACGCTCGATATCAATCCAGCTGAGTATGGAGCTGAGCGAACTGGTGTTGAGTTCCGAAGCCCCCGCCATTGCGCCGTCCTTTGCCTCTTTCGCGCGCGCCTCTTCGATGGAAATGACCTGAGCCGTCCGCCTTTGCCTGGACTGGCTCTGGAAATGGTCGGAAACGACGTTAGTGCAAAATCTCGCCAGGAACGCCATGACTGAAAACTCCGTTGCGCCGCGAAAGGAACGAAGGGCATGGCCGTCGCGCCGGACCAGGCGGATGTAAACTTCCTGCGCCAGGTCGGGAACAATGCCGGAAACGTCCTCCCGCATGCTTTGGTAACGTAGTGCACGAAGCAGATACAGGAAAATCAATCCCTGAAAATGACTCTGAAACTTCTCCCAGACCGCGCGATTGGTCAGTTTCTCGCCGCATTCGCGCAGCAAGTCCGCGGGTGACGTTTCGCCCTCTCCGTGCCATTTAAACCGGCTGAATGATTCGTCCATAAATCAGCAAGTCAGCGCAATATTCCTTCAAGCCTGGAACGTGCTTCGCCGGTCCAGGAAGACCGCGTATCCAACCGGAGGAATCGCTGCCACTGCGCCTCCGCCTCCAAAGGCTTGCCCGACCTTTCGTAGAAGATCGCCATATTGAAGGCGGCGGGTGCGAAACCGGGATCGAGCTCGAGAGCGTGACGAAATTCCCCGCCGGACTTCTCGATCTGGTCCTGACTACCGCTCTCCAGGTACGCCACTCCTAAATCGTTGTGGACATCAGAACCTGCACCGACCTCCTGTTCGGCCACCTGCAGGTAAGCAAGAGCCCGGTCGAAATCCTTCTGAAGAAGATAGAAGCGGCCCATGTCATGACTGTTCGCAGACAGGCGCGTCATCTCTCCGGCAAGAGGACCGTACGCCACCACGCCGGGCTCTTCTGTGCCGCGAGTCTGGCGCATTGGCTGATAGGGCTGTCCTGAGATCCGGGTTTCAAACGGGCGCTGCTGCGAGGTCAACAGGGAATCGACGATCTCCGTCGCGGAATTCGGCACGCTTAGCTGAAATACATAATTGACCGTCAGGACGCCGATCACGAGACTGGCTGCGATGGATGCGATTCCCACGATCCAGCTGCTGTAATTGCGCGTACGGGCTGGAAATTTCGGGCTCGGACGGCGGTCATCCCACTCCAGTTGAATCGCCTGAAGAGTGGAGGATTCCTCCGGGCTGACTGCCGGAATGAGAAGCCTGATGAAGAACGCCAACTCCTGGCGGCAGCGATCGCATTCGATGAGGTGTACCTCACTGGCTGTCTTGACTGCCGGATCCAATCTACCTTCCAGATACTCGGTCAACGTCTCCTCAGTTACGCACTGACCATGATTCATACCTTCGCCTCCAGAGGAAACTTCCCTCTACTGAAGAAGACATGCGCGCGGGTCCCAAAACCTTCAAAGAATCTCCGGAAAACTTTTTTGAAGGTTTTCGACCGCCAACACCAGTCTTCTTCAGTAGACGATACCTGGGCCTGGATGGGCCCAGGTGTTTCGTTCACCAAACAAATTTTCAGCCTAAAAAAGGAGATCGATATGAATCGACGTGATTTTCTGTCGGTTATGGGAGGCGTAGCCGTAATGTCGAAGGTCAACCCCGCTTTTGCTTTGGACCGCGACACAACGCCGTTGTACGTCAAGGGACTGGTAATCCTCGACATGGAAGACTCAAAGGCCCTCAGACTGGCCTTCCCTAAGGCACCGGGCCATAAAGCCACCCTGGCCATCGTGCCGGAAACCGGCTCAAACCGCACCATGACCATCAAAGGACATGGCTCCCTTGAAGCCCGGAACCCGGCCAGTCCGGAGGATCCGCGCATTTTCGTGCCCGAGCTTGTCCGCATGAAGGAATTCTACGGAACATCGATCAGGTCCCGGGTTAACGAGGCCCCGAGCATCATCACGATTCCCTATAACGCCATTCGTTCGGTGACGACGTCTGAAGTCAGTTCGGACCGGATCACGTTCGTCCGCGCCGACAACGGCAAGGAAGTCGAGTCGTTCCGTCCCCGGCGCGTTGCCGAAACGATCAAGATTGAACTATCATCTTCCGGCATTCTGAAACTGGACAACAACAAGGTTTCCATCCCGCTGGAAACCGCCCGTGAACTTCGCTTGGAGTACGCGCCGGAGACTATGACAGGCTTTGACGGATACAGGGACCACTTCCAGCATTTCTTCTCCTACGTGGAACGGCCCGCGGCGATGGATTTTGACGTCGTGCCGCAAAAGGTGGGTGGAAACAGTGCGCCGACGCCAAAAGTCGGGCATCATTTCGCAATGGTGTGGCCGGATGCCTTCTGCTATCCGGCGGGCATACCCTAAACGTACGGCATGAAGCAAAAGACCGGGCCAGAGAGTTTTGCTCTGATTAGGCCAAGGACGATCGGAATGATGGGTATTCTGATCGTCCTTGCTTCAACCCTGGTCGCGCTTCATGGCTCCGTAAGAGACCTCTACTCCGAATATCAAATCAAGCGGCTGATCGAGTCTTCCTACAGCCGGCAGCGGCCCGGCGGGGGCCGCCTCCTTGATGCGGACTACAACCAAGTGGCCTCGGAACCCCTTGACAGTTCCGGACCCGGAATCGGCGAGGCGCAACGCCTGCTGCTTGCATATCCGGACTCGCCGCGGCGGCGGGAACTGCAGGGCCGTATTCACCTGGCATCGGGAGACTGGACCGGGGCGGCGGCGGCTCTTGAAGACCTGGCGCGGGATAAACCTCCGGATCTTGCCATTCTCAACAACCTGGGGGCCGCCTACCTCGCGCTCGGTGCAACCGACGGCACGTACCTGCTTCGCGCGTTCGACCAGTTCCAGATGGCTGCCCTGGCCTTCCCTGAAGCTCCCGAGCCCCGATTCAACATCGCGGTGGCATACCGAAAACTTCACCTGCCGCGCCGGGTTCGGGAAGCGGAATCGGAATACGCCAGGATGGATTCCGCTTCGTCGTGGAGGAACGAACTCGCCGAAGTCCCGCCTCCCCTTGACGAGGAATCGATCCTGAACAAATTGAGGGAGTCCGTCGATGAAGGCCGTACCCTGGAGGCCTCCCAGCTCGTCCGCCAATTTCCTGGTATTTCGCGGCGCATCGCGATGAGTTACGGCCTGGGCAACAGCACCGAGACTGAGGACCTGGCACGTTTCATCGGACAGGAATTCAGCACTCGGTTCGGCGACAAGACAATCGCGGCGATGCTCGATCCACTTTTTACGAAAGATCGTCAGCGTTTGATCGCCGCGCGCCAGATGGTCCAGGCGGGAGCACAGCTCTACGTGGAGGGAGATCTCACGGCGAGCCTGACTGCATACTCGCAAGCCGAAGCTCTGGTGCTGCCGACGGATTCGGTTTTCGATCGGTACTGGATCAACCTGAACCGTGTCGATACGCAGGGACGCATGGGCCAATTCGAAGACGCACGTCAGGCCCTGGAAAAGCTGATCATCGGCACAAGAGATCTGGATCTTGATTGGCTACTGGCGCGAGGGCTTTCCATACACGGATCCGCAAGCCGGCTGAGCCCGAGCTTCAAGGCAATGATCGATTCCCTTGCAGAGGCTGAGCAGCTTTTCGTGAGTATTGGCGCCTCGGACGACACCGTTCGTCCCCTCTATTATCGGGTATTCCGGGTTTTAAGTGGGTCAAGCAATGTGGAAAGTGTGGAAAAGCCGCGCAAACGACGCGTGGCTTTTCCACACTTTCCACAATGCCGGCGGCGGGTTTAAAAAGAAAACGCTCGTGAGAGAATCACGAGCCATGGATGACAG
>CAMBFR010000117.1 GCA_945865815.1 Candidatus Sulfopaludibacter sp. SbA3 | reverse complement strand
CCCTATTTTCATCGTTGAAAGCATTCACTCGAAAATAGGGAGTTGAGTGGCCTGTCCCCGAATTATTCACGCCAGAACGCGGGCGTCGTGGAGCTGAAACAGCGGAGCAAGTGGGGCAAACGTCTCCAGCGCAACTTTCTCGACCTGTTTGGCCTTCATGCCGGCAAAATCTCGAACATCGATCCTGCGGCCGAAAACGAGCTGGCCGTCGCGGCGGCGGGTCAGTTCGTCGCCGAGCTTTTTCAGGTCGCCGGACTCCATGTCCTTCAAGCGGGCTGCGGCCTCTTCGTCGTGTTCATTCCTGAACCATTCCAGATCCTTCGCCGAACGCAGCGCCCGGCTCACATCACTGAAATCGCGGCGCCAGCCGCGCGCCCATTCCGGCTTCGCGTAGTATTCGGGACCCGCCTCAAACAGGAACCGGACGCAGTGCCGCGACACGGCAACCTTGAAATGGACATCCTGCTTATATCCGCGTGGATTGGCGCCGATCGCGGCCCAGGTGTCGTCGGGCGGATTCACCGTGCGCCGCGCGTGTTTGGCGACATGAACATAGAGCGTTGTGTCGATCGATGAACTCAACTTTGGCGCAAGCGCTTCGCCGATCGACGCGAGCTTCGGCCGGATCTGCAGCCTGATGGCGGCCATCCGTTCGTTGAATCCTTTGAGATCAAACACTTTAAAGTCATCGGATGTGAACAGTTCCATGGGGCTTATTGTAATATCTTCATCCGATGACCAGGCGAGAGATTTCAGCCGGTTGCGTCGTCTACCGGCTTTTGGATACTGAGACTGAAGTAGCGCTCATTCAGCCGCGCGAACGCGAGGCATGGGCGTTGCCCAAGGGAGTCATCGAGCGCGGCGAGGAGCCCGAGCACGCCGCCCAGCGCGAAGCACGCGAGGAAACCGGACTGTCGGGGACAATCGTCACCCGGATCGATACCATCAAGTACTCCTACACGGCCAGATGGGAACGCCCGCCGGCGCGCGTGTTCAAGATCGTCACCTTCTACCTGCTGAAGTTTCTCGATGGCGATCCTTCCCAACATGACCGCGAGGTCGACCGCGTCGAATGGTTTCCGATCGACCAGGCCATAAAGAACGCCAGCTACCACCAGGAAAAAGAAGTCCTCAGAAAAGCACGAGACCTCATATCGAGGTTACCGGAGGCGTGATGATTCGCGCGTTATTGCTTCTCATTTTCATGTGTGCAGCGGCGGCTCAGGCCTCGGCGCAGGCGATCTACGCCGAAAACCAGATACCTGCCCGCGGCGTGGAGATCGAGTACGAAGTGACGCTGCGCAACCCGGTTTCGCACATTTACGACGTCGAACTGTCCGTTCGCGGCATGCGGCAGGAAGCGGTAGAGGTGTCCATGCCCGCATGGTCTCCGGGAGCGTACCGAATCGCCGATCATGCCAGGAACGTGCAGGGTTTCCGCGCCGCCACTCTACGCGGACAGACGCTGAATTGGGAGAAGACGGACAAGCAAACGTGGCGCATCCGAAAGCAACCCGCCGATGAACTCCATGTCCGCTACCAGGTTTTCTCAGCGCAGCTCACCGACGATATGGCGGACCTGGCGGGACCCGCGACGTTCATGTATGTGGCCGGACAGAAGCACGTGCCCGTCCGGGTGAAATACAACGCGCCCTCCGGATGGAGAGTCCATACGGGGCTCAGCCGCAATGGGGACTGGTACCACGCCAGCGACTACGACATCTTTATCGACGCGCCCGCATTCATTGGAGACTTCAAGGTCCTGGAATTCGAGACGGCGGGCGTTCCACACCGGCTCGTTTTCAGCAAGCGAGACATGTCGATGAGCGAGCAGCAGGTCGAAGCCGATGTGAAGGACATCGTTGACGCCACGATATCCATCTTTGGAAAAGTTCCGTACGACCAGTACCTGTTTCTGCTCAAGGTGCTTCCGCAACCCGGAAGCGGCGGCCTGGAGCATCTGAATTCCACGCGGATTACGGTTGGAGAGAATGACCTGGTCAATCAGGGCGGTTACCGCAGGTTCCTGTTTGTCATTGCCCATGAGTTCTTCCACCTCTGGAACGTGAAGCGGATTCGGCCCGCCGGGCTGGGTCCGTTCGATTACACCAAAGAGGTCTACACGAAGATGCTGTGGATTTCCGAAGGCTTTGCCGACTACTACGCCAATCTCCTGCTGACGCGCGCGGGTATCCAGATACCCGAGGAGTTTTACGGTTTCATGAGCAACGAGATCAACACGCTGCAACATCAGCCCGGCCGGCTGCAGATGAGCGTTGAAGAGGCGAGTTGGAACGCCTGGCTGACCAGCGAGAATGCCACCAACAACGGCATCTCGTATTACACCAAAGGGCAGCTCATCGGCATGCTGCTCGATCTCGAAATCCGCGGGCGTACGGCAAACCAGAAGAGCCTCGACGATGTGCTGCGTTACCTGATGCAGAACTACGGAGAAAAAAGCATTGCGTTCACCGAAGAGGGATTTCTGAAAGCGCTCGAAACCGTTGCCGGATCGGACTTCGCCGAGTTCGTCCAGATTACGGCCCAGAGCCGCCAGGAACTTGACTACAACCGGTACCTTCGGCACGCGGGGATGCAGCTCGATGTCAGCCGGCAGCCATCGAGCTTATGGGTGGGCATCGAATATGACCGAAGCGATACGAACCTTGCGCGCGTGCGCCGCGTAATCCCCAATTCTCCCGCCGAGCGCGCAAAAGTGGATGCCGGAGACGTATTGACGGCGATGAACGACGAGCGTCTGACTTTCGACAACTTTCGAGGCCGCCTGCTGTCGCACGTCATCAATGAGAAGGTCAAACTCACGGTATTGAGAGGCGAGCGCCTCCTGAACCTTGAGATCATACCCGTCGAATTCCAGGACCAGCGGTGGGGAATGATGCCGATTCAGAATGCTACGCCGGCACAGATCGCGTTGCGCAACCTCTGGCTCGGCATCAAATAGGAGTGGCCCATGGAAATTGAGATTATCTACTGCCAGTCTTGAAGCTACGAACCGAAAGCGGCCAGTTTGGCCGAAAAGCTCATGACCCAGTTGAAGACCGCTCTGACGCGCCTTGTCCTGATTCCATCGGATGGAGGCCGCTTCGAAATCAGCGTCAACGGCAAGCAGGTTTATTCGAAGTTGGCTACGGGGCGATTTCCTGAGTTTGCCGAAATCCAGAAGTTCTTGAAGTAATTTTTAGTCCGGCAGTTTCAGAACCACGAGCGTGCTGTCGTCGTGGGTGGGACTGTCCCCTACGTATCCTTTCAGCGCATGCCGGATGCCGGCATGTATTTCCTTTGCAGATGCGCCCGCATAGCTCCTCATGACGGATGACAGCCGCTCCATCCCGAATTGCTCTTCAAGGGCATTCTCCGCTTCCGACACTCCATCCGTGTAAATCACGATTGCGGTTCCGGGATCGAGATCGACGATCTCGCGGGAGTAGTGAAGCCTGGAAAGAAGGCCAACCGGAGGGCCGCCCACATCTTCGAAGACTTTAACTTCCCCGGACGGACTGATGCGGAAAGGATGATTGTGCCCGGCGCGAATGTAGTGAACCCGCCGATTTTTCGGGTCCACGAGCATCATCAGCATTGTGATGAACGTCTGCGGAGCGGTTGTTTCCACGAACGTTTCGTTCAGGATCGACGCAATATGCTCGAGCGCGTGGACGTGGCGGACCAGAGCGCGGCATGTGGCATGCAGCGACGACATGACCAGGGCTGCCCCGATTCCCTTTCCCGCCACATCGCCGATCATGATGATGAAGCGGTCATTCTGCAGTGGAAAATACCCGAGATAGTCGCCGCCCACCTCGTCACACATCTCGATGTTGCCGCAGATCTGAACGCCGCCAAAAGACTCCGGAAGCTCCGGGCAGAAATTCTGCTGGATCTCGCGCGCCAGGACGAGTTCCTGTTCGATCTTCCGCTTTTCGAGAATCTCCTTGTGCATCCGCGCGTTTTCCAACGCCAGCCCGACGTGAACGGAGACGCCCGCAAGAAAACCCGCATCCTCTTCCGTGAAGGGACGGGTGCGGTTCATGAGCTCGAGGACGCCGACGATTCCGCCGTTGCGGTTCACGATCGGCATGCAGTAGATGTCGTTTGTGCGGTAGCCCAGGATGGGATCGAAACTCGAATCGAATCGAGGATCGCTGTACGCATCCAGTATGTCGATGATCTCGCCAGTGGCCGCAACCGCGCCCGCAATGCCCTGCCCGATGGGCAGAGTGATTTCCTGGTCGTCCACGCCCTGCGCCACCATGCTTCGCAGCAACTGGCGCTCACGATCGACGACAAAGACGCTTCCCCGGTCGACGCCGACTTCATCCCGGACGAGCCGCAGGATGATGCCGGTTACTTCCGACAGATCGATCGTCGAATTGAGAAGTTTTGCCGCTTCAAGAATGCGATGGAGCCGGTTGAGATTGCGCAGCGCATCTTGCGGTAAATCTAATGGTCTGGTCATTCCGGGCCGCATTTAGCCATAAGACGCGAGTCAAATGACAGAAGATTCGGATTAGTCGACATGGACATCGGCGATCTTTTTGCCGGCGTACCGCAGCTGCATCTGGTCGAACAACTGGATTGTAAGTCTCTCTTCCATTTGTAGCGTCTGCTGAATCGTTCTCCGGGCGCCGACCGCCACAATGCCGGTGTTGGCCCGCACTTTAACTGTCCTGTCGGGATATACGACCTCGAAAAACCGCGGCACAAAATTGAACGGGTCACCCGAAATGTCGGTAATACTGAGCCGGATTCGTTCGGGCACGAACTCCAGAATGCGCATCTCGAACTGCTCCGTCTTGATGACGGCATCCTTCATATCCATGCCATTGATCTTAATCGCCATTTTTTCACTTACAGGTCTACTTCTCCAAGCCCAACGGGTCGCATGGACCGCGGCCGCTCCCTATCCTTAATCCGTTGCGGATCGCCTCCGTAACGAATTGTTTGCCGAGTTGAACGGCTTCCACGACCTCTCGCCCCAACGCAAGATGCGCCGCGATTGCCGCCGAGAGAACGCACCCGGTTCCGTGCGAATCCCTGGCGGCGATGCGTTCGCTGCGAAATTTCAAAAACCGGATGCCGTCGAAAAGGATGTCGATCGCATCGCCATCGATGTGCCCGCCCTTCACGAGCACATACTTCGGTCCGTAATCGTAAATGGCGCGCGCGGCCTCCTCCATGGATTCGATCGCGCGGACATCCCTTCCTGTCAGGATTTCAGCTTCGCGCGCGTTAGGAGTCACCACGAGCGCCTGGGGCATCAGCAGACGCCGCAATGAGTCGATTGCTCCGGGGTCAAGAAGCTCCGCACCGGACGTGGACGCCAAAACGGGATCTATAACGAGTTTGGAGATGCCATATTCTCCAACTTTCGCAGCCACGACTTCAATGATCGATGCATTCGCCAGAATACCGGTCTTCACCGCGCCGGGCGGCAGATCCGCGAGCACCATATCGAGTTGCTTACCCACAAAGCCGGCATCGACATCCTGGACCGCTGCCACTCCCGTGGTGTTCTGGGCGGTGAGGGCGGTAATCACCGCCATTCCGTACACGCGCAGGCGCGAAAACGTCTTCAGGTCCGACTGAATTCCAGCGCCTCCGCTGGGATCCGATCCGGCAATCGTAAGAACTTTGGAGATCATTACTCGAACAACGACATGACAGGCGTCACGGCATCTCCGGTCTTTACCGAGCCCGGCGTTACGACTTTGACGAACATGCCGCGTCGATTCTGTATGGATTGCCTCAGCCCGGTCCGGATGCGCTCCATCCGTCCGCATGGCTCACATGGAATGGTTACCTCGACGATCGCCGTTCCCATCTGCAGCCGTTGCCCTGCGCGGAGCTTCATTACATCGAGCCCATCAATGACGGCATTCTCGAAGACATCGCCGGGTTGTAGTTGAAGCTCGTTCAGTATGCTGGTCGACATCAGGAGGACCTGCCTTTGGCGGGCTGAGCCGGCATGATAATCGCCCTCAAATCCTGCCGCCGTCACGCGGACGGACGGCACGCGGACATGGTTTTCTTTCTCAGAAGCGATAAACAAGGCGTGCACTGTAGCTTCCATACTGCCTCATCACTTGATGGCTGCGCCCTATCGGGCTTGCATTCGCAGCCGCTCATCCGGTGGGCTCGATTATAATGTTCGCCATGATTCGCCTCACAAGTTTTCTCCTGTTTCTGGCAATCTCCGCCACGCCCGGCCTGGCGCAGGTCCCGCCTGGCGATCCCTACGATGCGGCAAAGCATCCAAACCCGATCGTGACATATGTCACCAATGCCGCGTTTCAGAACTCCGGCTTTGCTGAGGCGCAGCAGGCGGCGGATATCGAGTTGTTAGGGCTATCGCGTGATGAAGGGACGCTCGCGTCTGTCGATCTTGCCGACGCCGCGCTGCGCAGGGTCCGGGTAATGGGACGTAACGTGGACGTCACGTTTTATCCCGTTGTACGGCAGAAATTTCAACTCAAGGCCGGCGGCGACCTGGTGATCTATTCCTTCAAGAATCCCAAATCGCCGGTTCCGCCTGCAATTCTCGATCAGGCGGCTCTCGTGAAACCGAAGAATCCCGCGGAAGGCCGGTTTGGCGCGGGCCCGGGTCCTGAGCAGCTTGAGATTCGCGACTCGCGGGGCCTGCTGTTCGAAAAGGACGGCCAGATCACGGTCTTCTGGCAGGAAGGCGGCGCTTGTCACACCGCTACGGCATCCATGCCGAGGCGGGATTTGTTCCGGCTGCTGGAGGACCTGCTGTAACGATATTGTGAAAATGGCTATCTTCCCAAATCCTTCAACATGACCTTCACCGCGTTCAACCCCGGCGCCCCCATGACGCCGCCGCCGGGATGGGCGCCGCTTCCGCACAAGTAGAGCCCCCGCACGGGCGTCCGATAGTCCGCAAAACCCGGCACAGGTCTCATGCTGAACATCTGGTCCAGCGTCATCCGGCCATGAAAGATGTTTCCGCCGGTGAGATGAAACTCACGTTCGAGATCGACCGGGGTCAACACCTCGCGGTGCAGGACGGCGCGCTTGATGTTCGGCGCGTATTCCGACAGAAGATCCAGACAGCGATCAGCATAGGCCTCACGTTCGGTTTCCCAACTCAAGCCGCCCTTCAGCGCATACGGGCCGTACTGGCTGAAGATATTCATGACGTGCTTGCCTGGGGGAGCAACAGAGGGATCGACCACGCTCGGAATCGTGCATTCGAGAATGGGCGCGCGGCTCGGGCGCCCCATCAGCGAGTCGGCATAAGCATTCTCGATGAACTGGAGATCGGGACATATGTGGATCGTGCCGCGATGCTGCGGGCCGGCTTTCACGCCTGGACACGCCTTGAAATCCGGCAACTCCGACAGCGCCAGATTGATCTTCACCGAGGCCGAATCATAATTGATGCGGCGGACGCTCCTGAGGAAGTCCGCGGGAAGAGATTTCTCGTCGATCAGCTTGTTGAACGTAACGTTCGGATCCGCCCCGGAAGCGACCACTGTCGAAGCGTGCTCCCGGCCTCCCTGGACCACGACCCCGCTCACCCGGCCCCCCCGAATCGTGATGCGTTCGACCGGGGCGCCGAGAAAGATGTCGACGCCGAAAGCGGTACACGCGTTCGCCAGGCTTTGAGAGAGAGCCCCCATTCCGCCTCGCATGTAGCCCCATACGCCGCGAACGCCGTTGCATTCGCCCATGACGTGGTGAAACAGGATGTAGGCCGTTCCCGGAAGCGACGGCGATGCATTGGCGCCGATGATCGCGTCGGTGGCCAGCGTCACTTTGAGCTGTTCGCTGTCGAACCACTCGTTCAGGAGGTCCGTCCCGGCCCCCGTAAGCAGGCGGACGATATCCGCCCATCTGTTCCGGATCGTCGCGCGATTGCGCAGACCGAAGCTCCCGTACGCCGCCAGGTCTCCGAACGTAAGGTTTCCCGGATTCGGCGGCGTCATCGCCATGATCGGTTCTAGCACCTGCGCGATGTCCTCGAGAAACGCTTCGTATCTCGGGTAGGTCTCTGCGTCCTTCGATGAGAATTTGGAGATCTCGCTATGAACCAGCTTCTTGTCGGGCCCGAGCAGAAGGTAACTCCCGTCGGGAAATGGAGTGAAACTCGAGGGACTCCGCGGGAGCATTTCAAACCCCCGTTTCTCCAGTTCGAGATCCCGAACGATCTCCGGACGGAAAAGACTGTTCACGTATGCGCAGCGGGATATCCGGAAACCCGGCCAGATCTCCTCGGTCACCGCAGCGCCGCCTACAACGTGGCGCGCTTCAAACACAGCAACCTTCAAGCCGGCTTTCGCAAGATAAGCGGCCGATACCAGCCCGTTATGGCCGGCCCCAATGACAATGGCGTCGTATGCACCGCCGCGGGTCATTGTTGGGGTGGTTGAGGCGGCGGGGGCATCACCGATCTGTGCCCCTCAAGACTCTTCTTGATCGGTTGATCCAGTCCTTCCGGGGCAGGCAATCCAATCAGATGGTAGATATTGCCGATATGCTGCCGGAACAGGGAGTCGAAGATCGCATCCTGTTCGCTGGAAAAATCGTTTCCGAACCACCACATCCAATCGCTTCCTTCGGCAATGAGCAATACTTCGTATGCAAGATCCCACGCCTCAGGCGGAACCTGTCCCTTGCGTTCCATCAAATCCGTGCGAGCCAGCCGGATCCACTGCCACGCCGCGTGGTCTTCGGGATGACCGATCCAGATATAGAAATTGCCGTTCGCCCAGGAGCCCGGCGCCAGCCAGTCCAGGCGTTCGGAAGGCATTCTTTCGCATGCTTCGGATAAGGTCACGGCTTCAACGGCCGGCTCCTTGTGAATCTGATCAAAGAGAGACCGCAGGAAGTCACGCCCGCTGTTGGGATAGTAATCCCACGGATTTTCGCCATCCAGAATGATCGAGACATGCGAACCATCCGGAAACTCCCTGAGGCGCCGCGTCAGGTCGTGCGCCGCGTCATGAGCGGACTGATTCATGTAGTGGAACCCGATCGAGTCGGAAAGGCCTCGATCGCGGAAGAACACGGTCATGTCGCCCACCTTGTATGGCCGGAATAACTTCCGCCGGTTATCCCCTGAGAGGTCGACGCCGGATTTGGCGAGAATGCCTTCGTCGGTCGCGAGCCACCGAAACCCTACGGAGGCCGCAAGCGCGGCCACATCGTTGGAAACCGACCCTTCCGAAGGCCATAAGCCCCGGGGCGCCCTGCCGAACCGCTGCTCCATGAACTGCCGGGAGCGAGAGAGCTGTTCGCGCGCATCTTCCGGAAATTGGATGTCGACCGGCACGTTTCCGTCGTCGACACGGCTGTTGATCAGCAGCGGCAGAATGGGATGATAGAACGGCGTCGTTGAAACCTCGATTGAGCCGCTCTCCTGGATTCTCCGATACGTGGGCACGATCGCCGCGAGAGTCTCCATTACGAGGCGGCGAAGAGATGCTTTGTCTTCCTCCGTGAAGTCTCTTCCCTTTTCGACGAATTCCCGGGGCCGCCTGTCGTGGTCCATCCACACCAGCGTCCACCAGACCTGAATATCGCGGATGTCCTGGTCCGAGAACGCATGCCGTGAAGGATCGTTTCGCCTCTCGTACAGCTCAAAATACCGTGGAAACGGCTCCAGCATCGTACGTACGGGCACTGGAAAAAACCGCTCAATGATGAAGCGGCGCTCGCTCCCGCTCAGCCCATCGACAGGCCGGAACGCCAGATCGAACGACTCGTCACGCGCTTCGCCGCGGGCATATTCCTCGAGCTGCAGGACCAGTGACGGAACAAGGTTGAAGGTTTGATGTACGTCGGGAAATTCATCCAAAAGCGCCGGCATGCCGAGATAGTCCTTGGTTCCGTGCAGGTAAGCCCAGGGCATGACGTAGGATTGCCGCACCAGGTCCTTGTAAAACGGCTGGTGCATGTGCCAAAGAAAAGAAACAAGGACTCGCGGCATAAATGGCAGAATAGCATCACTTGATGGCTGCGCCCTATGCAGCCGGTTATGCTATGCAAATTTTAGACCGCTATATCTTTCGCGAAACGCTCGTCCCATCGCTGATTGCGCTGTTGGTGCTGACCTTCTTCCTCGCCTCGCGGGAACTGGGACGCTTCCTGGAGTTGATTGTCCGGCAGGCCGCTACCGCCGAGCAGGTATGGGCCATATCCATGGCGATCGTTCCGTATGCCCTGACATACACGATTCCCATGGCCGTGCTCGTCGGAGTCCTTACCGGTTTCGGACGAATGTCCTCCGACAGCGAAGCCACCGCATTCCGGGCCGCCGGCATTTCGATGAAACGGCTGCTGGGGCCCGTGATGTTTCTGGGCATGATGGCCTGGGCGCTGAACGTGGCCCTGACGGTATGGATCGCGCCGGAAACGGCGGGGCGCCTGCGCGGCCTCGAGCGGGAGATGTTGATGCGGCAGGTCTCGCTGGAACTGAAGCCACGCGTCTTTAATGAAAAGCTCCCCAATCGAGCCGTGTACGTTCAGGACAGCTCTCCCGATGGTCTGCAGTGGCGCGGCATACTGCTTTCCGACATGAGCAATCCGGACTCGCCCAGCGTCACATTTGCGCGTTCCGGAACGCTCGTATCCAACGAGAAGACCCGGCAATTCCAACTGACGCTCACCGACGGAAACACCCACATCGTGCCGGCTGCGCTCTCGCCCGAGCGGTATTCGTTTTCAACATTCAAGTCCAACACGGTCTCCATTGCCATGCCCGAAGCCGTGATCTCGGAGAAACCGCTGCCGCTGCAGACCTCGACCGCGGAGCTTTGGACCCACATGCAAGCCGGATCGGCAACGTACGAGGAAAGCGTCGAGTTTCACAGGCGGCTTGCGCTGCCCTTCGCCTGCCTGGCGTTCGCTCTCGTGGCCCTGCCGCTCGGGGTCTCGACGACGCGCGGCGGCAAGTCGATGGGCCTGGTGCTGAGCCTCATTTTGATGCTCGTTTATTACTTTGTGTTCATCGGCGGAATGCGCATTGCCGGCATAGCCGGGATCTCGCCACTATTCGGCGCCTGGCTTGCAAACATCGGGTTTGCGGCGCTGGGAGTGCTCCTGCTTTCAAAGGCGGACCGGGAACACGAGAACCGGTTCCTTTCCCTGATCGCCTCGGCAATGAGCTGGTTTTCGTCCCAGACAGGCTTCTTCAATCCGGTCCGAAAGCGATTGAGCCGCTGGGCATATTCGTTTTCCCACCATCCCAAGTTTTTCCGTGTCCTGGATATCTATGTCCTTCGAGGGTTCTGGTTCTTCTTCATGCTGGTGCTGGTGGTCTTCGTCGCGCTGTTCGCGATCGTGACGCTCTTTGAACTGCTGCCCGATATTCTCCGGAACAACGTCGATGCCGCCGTCGTCGCAAACTACTTTGTCTTCCTGTTGCCGCAAATTCTCTACTGGGTGATTCCGCTTACGGTCCTGCTGGCAGTGCTGATCAATCTGGGGACACTGACGAAAACGAACGAAATTCTTGCCGTCAAGGCCGGCGCCGTGAGTTTGTACCGCACGGCTCTGCCGCTTCTCATGATGGGACTGCTTTTGTCGGCGGGCCTTTACGCGATGCAGGACTTCCTGCTGCCGTACTCGAATCAGAGGCAGGACGAATTTCGAAACGTCATCAAGGGACGCGCTCAGCAGACTTACCGCGATCCGGAACGCAAATGGATGGCGGGCTCCGACGGCCGGATCTATCACTACGAGTATTTCGATCCCGACAACAACGTTTTCGGCGGCGTTTCCATCTTTGCATTCAGGCCGGACACGTTCGAGCTGAACGAATGGGTTTTTGCGTCACGCGCCGAGTGGGACCGCTTCTACTGGACGCTTCATGACGGCTGGGTCCGGAAGCTGGGACCCAACAATTCCGTGGAATATGAGCCATTCGCGCGGCTTCAATTCCCCGAGATGGACAATCCCGATTACTTCAAGAAGGAAGTCCGGCCCGCAACGCAAATGACCTATGTCGAATTAAGCCGGTACATCGACGATCTGCAGCAGAGCGGGTTCGACGTCAGCAGCCTTACCGTGGACCTCAATCGAAAGCTTTCGTTCCCGCTCGTCGCCTTCATCATGGCGATTATCGGCGTTCCCTTCTCTTTCACCACGGGAAAGAAGGGCGCCTTTTATGGCATCGGCCTCTGCGTCGTTGTCGGAATCATCTACTGGTCCACGTTCGAACTGTTCGATAAGCTGGGCGCCGTCAATCGCCTTTCGCCGTTCATCGCGGCGTGGTTTCCAAATTTGATATTCGGATCCGGCGGAATCTGGCTGATGCTGCGGGTGAAGACGTGAGAGTTTCCGCCTGCCTGTGGGCGCGGGG
>CAMBFR010000116.1 GCA_945865815.1 Candidatus Sulfopaludibacter sp. SbA3 | reverse complement strand
CGCACCCCGACTTCCGTAGTTCCGGAAGTCGGGGTGCGTCCCCCCAATTCATTCGAATTACCCATTCTTCCGGCTGACCTGGATCCGGATCAGGGCGCGTTCCAGCGCCACGAGCGCCCGGTTGTAGTCAATGTCGTCTCCATTTTTGGAGATCCGCTGTTCCGCGCGCTCCTTTGCTCGAGTGGCCCGTTCGATATCGATCTCCTGGGCGCGCTCCGCGGTTTCCGCAAGAATTCGCACCTGATCGGGAAGCACCTCGACAAAACCCCACGCAACGGCGATGAACGTCCAATGCGTGCCTTTGCGATAGGACACTTCGCCGACCTTCAATTCCGAAAACAAAGGCGCGTGTCCCGGAAGGATTCCGAGATAGCCCTCGCGGCCGGGAACCTGAAGTTCATCGACTTGTTCCTTAACGACGGCCCGCTCCGGCGTAACGATTGTGAGGTTGATGGTTCCCTCGGCCATTTACTTTGCTGCCTTCATCTTCTCTGCTTGTTCCAGGACTTCCTCGATCGTGCCCACCATGTAGAAAGCCTGTTCCGGAATGTCGTCGTGCTTGCCTTCGACAATCTCTTTGAAGCCTTTGATGGTGTCGGCCACCTTGACGTACTTGCCCGGTCTGCCGGTGAACTGCTCGGCCACGAAGAATGGTTGCGACAGGAAGCGCTGAATCTTGCGTGCCCGGGCAACTGTCAGCTTGTCTTCTTCCGAGAGCTCGTCGATACCGAGAATCGCGATGATGTCCTGCAGGTCCTTGTACTTCTGCAGGACAAGCTTCACCGAGCGGGCGACGTTGTAGTGCTCCGCGCCGACAATCCTTGGATCGAGAATTCGCGAGGACGATGCGAGTGGATCCACCGCCGGATAGATGCCCAATTCCACGATCTGCCGCGAAAGGTTTGTTGTCGCATCCAGGTGCGCGAACGTGGTTGCCGGAGCAGGGTCGGTGTAGTCGTCGGCGGGCACGTAAATCGCCTGCACTGACGTAATCGAACCCTTCTTTGTAGATGTGATGCGTTCCTGTAGTTCGCCCATTTCGGAGGCGAGCGTCGGCTGATATCCCACGGCCGACGGCATGCGTCCCAGAAGCGCCGACACTTCAGAACCGGCCTGGGTGAATCGGAAGATGTTGTCGATGAAGAGCAGAACGTCCTGGCCTTCCTCGTCGCGGAAATACTCGGCTGTCGTGAGTCCGGTCAGCGCCACGCGAAGGCGGGCTCCGGGAGGCTCGGTCATCTGGCCGTAAATGAGGGCCGCCTTATTGATAACGCCCGATTCCTTCATTTCGAGCCACAAGTCGTTGCCTTCGCGGGTTCGTTCGCCCACTCCGGCGAACACCGAAATGCCGCCGTGCTTGGTCGCGATGTTGTTGATGAGTTCCTGAATGATGACCGTCTTTCCCACGCCGGCGCCGCCGAACAATCCAATCTTTCCGCCGCGCAGATACGGCTCGATGAGATCGACAACCTTGATTCCGGTCTCGAACATTTCGAGGTTCGTATTCTGGTCGACCATGGAAGGCGCCAGCTTGTGGATGGGATCGCGGCGTTTCGCCTGGATCGGCCCCATCTTGTCCACGGGTTCGCCAATGACGTTGATCACGCGGCCGAGCGTTCCCGGACCTACAGGTATGGTCACCGGGCCGCCAAGGTCTTCAGCGGGCATCCCGCGAACCATGCCGTCGGTAGGCTGCAGCGCAATCGTTCGGACGCGGCCCTCGCCAAGGTGCTGCTGCACCTCCACGATCACATCGATGGGCGACGGCACCGTGAATCCCGCGCTCGTGATGTGCAGCGCGGTATGAATGGAGGGTTGCTTGCCCTCGTCAAACTCGACGTCCACTGCGGGGCCAATCACCTGTGAGACTCTTCCAATATTTTTACTCTTAGACATTTATAAAGCTCCTGCTCCACTGACCACTTCAATGATTTCGCGCGTGATGGCGGCCTGCCGCACGCGGTTCATCTTCAGCGTCATCGCGTCGATCATTTCGCCGGCGTTTCTCGTGGCGGTGTCCATTGCGGCCATTCGCGCCCCGTGCTCCGAAGCGATGGACTCCAGCAGCGCGCGATAAATTTCGATCTCCACATAACGCGGCAACATGCGGTTAAAGATTTCCTGGGGCGGCTGCTCGTAGATGTAGTCGATCTGGGATTGCGTTTCCTGCAGATCCTCCTGCTTCAGAGGCAGTAACTGCTCCACGACCAATCTCTGCTGAATCGCCGACTTGAATTCGTTGTAGAGGATGTACACGGCGTCAAACTCGGCATTGGAATAACTCTCAATGACTTTTTCGCCCAGTTCACGGGCGTGGCCATAATCCAGCTTGGAGAAGATGTTGACCGCTTCCGAATGGATGGTAACTTCCCGCCGCCTGAAAAAGTCTCTCGCCTTTCTTCCGGCAAAAGAGAAAGCGATGGTCTTTCCACTGTGATCGCGGACAAAGTTCTGCGCGGCGCGCAGGACGTTGGCGTTGAACGCCCCACAAAGTCCGCGGTCCCCGCTCACCACGATAAGCAGGATTCTTTCTTCCGGGCGAACCTGAAGCAGCGGATGGGATACCTGCTCGCCCCGCGACGACAAATTCGAGAGAATCCTTCGAAGCTGGTCGGCGTAGGGCCTTGCGCTCAACACGCGTTCCTGCGCCCGTCTCAGCTTGGCCGCGGAAACGGTTTTCATCGCCTTCGTGAGCTGCTGTGTGTTTTTGACCGAGCGGATTCGCCGCCGGATATCCAACAAACTAGGCATATTTCAATAATCCATCCATGGGCGCGTGAGTTTATGCGCGGCCGCGCTCGCTCTTGAACCTTTCCTTGGCTTCCGTCAAAACCTTCTGGAGTTCTGTCCTGATGTCGTTGTCGATTTCTTTCTTTTCCCGGATCTTCGCGAGCAGGCCCGCATGACTCGTGTCCAGGAACCGGAATAGCGACTGCTCGAACGCGCCGAGCAGCGGCACGTCGAGATCATCGAGGGACCCGTTGGTTCCGGCAAAAATAATGACGATTTGTTTCTCGACCGGCAGCGGAACGTACTGGTCCTGTTTCAGGATCTCCGTCAGCCGCTGACCGCGCGAAAGCTGCGCAAGAGTCGCTTTGTCGAGATCGGATCCGAACTGCGCAAACGCCGCCAACTCGCGGAACTGTGCGAGGTCGAGACGAAGCGAACCGGCAACCTGCCGCATGGCTTTGACCTGGGCGCTGCCGCCCACGCGTGAAACGGACAGGCCGACGTTGACTGCAGGGCGGACGCCGGAATTGAACAGGTCCGACTCCAGATAGATCTGGCCGTCGGTGATTGAAATAACGTTGGTCGGAATGTAGGCCGAAACGTCGCCCGCCTGCGTTTCAATAATCGGCAAAGCGGTGAGCGATCCGCCGCCATTCTCCTTGCTCAATTTCGAAGCGCGTTCGAGAAGGCGGGAGTGCAGATAGAAAACATCTCCCGGATAGGCCTCGCGTCCCGGCGGACGGCGCAGCAGGAGCGAAATCTCGCGGTACGCGGCCGCGTGCTTGGAAAGGTCGTCATAAACACAGAGCGCGTGCTTGCCGTTGTCCCGAAAGTATTCGCCGATCGCGGTGCCGGAATAGGGCGCAATGTACTGCATTGGCGCCGGATCGCTGGCGGAGGCGGAAACGACGACGGTGTAATCCATCGCGCCGTTTTCCTGAAGGGTCTTGACCACCTGTGCGACCGTGGATCGCTTCTGGCCGATCGCAACGTAAACGCAAATGACGTCGAGGCCTTTTTGATTGATGATCGTGTCGATTGCCACGGCCGTCTTGCCTGTCTGGCGGTCTCCAATGATCAATTCGCGCTGGCCGCGGCCGATGGGGATCATCGCGTCAATGGCCTTCAGGCCGGTTTGCAGTGGTTCCTTTACAGGCTGCCGATCGATGACGCCCGGCGCGATTCGCTCGACCGGGCTGTACTTCTCGGTAAAGATGGCTCCCTTGCCGTCGATGGGTTGGGCCAGCGCATTCACGACGCGCCCGATCAACGCCTCGCCCACCGGAACTTCCATGATGCGGCCCGTCCGCTTTACCGTGTCGCCTTCCCGGATTTCCGTGTACTCGCCGAGCAGCACCACGCCGACCTGGCTTTCCTCGAGGTTCAACGCCAACCCCATGACGCCATGCGGAAACTCCAGAAGTTCGCCGGCCATCGCCTTCTCCAGGCCGTACACGCGCGCGATACCGTCGCCCACGGAGATCACGGTCCCGATTTCACTGACCTCGACGCCCGACTTGTACTCTTCGATCTGTTCCCGAATTATTTTGCTGATCTCGTCTGCTTTAATCTCCATGCGGCTACGCTTCCCCTATAAGGCGATTTTTAAAAGATGCCAGTTGCTGCCGGACCGAGCCGTCATAGACCGTGCTGCCGACGCGGGCGACAACACCACCGATCAGGGACGGGTCAATCGTGACCTCCATGCGGATATGTTTTCCTGTAACGCGCTCCAGCTTCGAAGCAATCTCTCCGCGTTGCGCGGCGTCGAGCGTATGGGCCGCGGTGACGAAGGCCCGGACGATCCCCATTTTCTCGTCGAGCAGCTTCTGGTAGGCCTCCATGATTTCGCCGAGGAGATCCAGCCGGTTTCGGTCGATGAGAATATCGAGGAAATTCTGGACCGGGCGATCGAAACCAAGCGCGCCGCCGATCTTGCCCATCAGGGCCTTCCGCCGCTCTGCCGAGACTGTGGGGTTCTCGAAAAGACGCTGTGCGTCACGGTGTTCGCCCAGGACGACGCTGAACCGGCGGAGTTGTTCCAGGCCGGCCTCGGCTTTCGCGGGATAAAGCACGTCGACCAGCGCTTTCGCGTATCGATTGGCTGCTACAGACATCCTGTCCTCATAGTTTCTCGATGAATCGGATGATGACGCGTTTTTGATCGTCTTCTGTCATTTCGGTGCGCAAGGCATTGCCCGCCTTGTCGACGACCAGCTCCGCCAGGCTTTCCTTGATTTCGCGCTCGGCGGTCCGGGCAAATCGCTGGACTTCCTGGCGCGACTGCTCGACAACCCTTTCGACTTCGAGTTTTGCTTCGGCGATGACCTTTTCGCGCTCGACGGCAGACTCCTGTTCAGCCTCTGTCTTGAGCGCTGCGATATCCACAGACAGGCGGCCCAGCCGCTTTTCGATATCGATAATCCGCTGCTCGGCAGTCTGCTGGGCCTGGGAAGCGCGCTCCAGGCCGGAAGTAATGTCGCGGCTCCGGCCCTCGAAGAACTCGCGTGCCGGCTTGCGCAGAAGATAGCCGAGGGCGCCGAAAAGAATGGCGAAATTCACCCAGCGGAACACAACAGTCAGGGGACTTTCCGCTGCATGCTCCTCCGCGGCGGCCTCGCCTTCGGCATGTTCCTGGGCCGGCGCCACTGCGGCCAGAAGGAAGATCGCCATGAGTGAGAACAGGATCAGGATCGCTTTTTTCATTGGTTCAGTCCCGCAATATGGACGTTGCAAGTTTTTCGGCGAGGGCATCCACTTCAACCGCCAGTCTTTCCCGTGCGGCGCCAGCCTCTGCCGCGATCCGGGACCGGCCTTCCTGAACCGCCTTTTCCGCCTCGATTCTTGCTTTGGTCACCACTTCCGCCTTCTCGGTCAATGCCTTTTCCCGGACCGATTCCTGGCGGCGGTAAGCTTCCGCCCGGGCGGCCTTCAGGGCATTCTCATATTCAGCAGCTTTTTGTTCGGCCAGGGCCATCCTCTTATGGGCTTCCTGGAGCCTGCCTTCGGTGAGCCTGTGCCTCTCGTTCAGGACCCGAACAATCGGACCGAAAAAGAACCGGCTCATGAAGATATAGAGGATGATGAGATACAGAATTGTGACGATTGCCGAGAAATCTATATTGATCATCGTTATTAACTCTGGAAGGGGCCGTACCGGCCGCGCACCGCGCGCTCTCAGAGAGCGCAGTCAAACCTTGAAAGCTAACATCCGTCTCGCGCTACTGTCAACGATGGATCTGCTATATTGAGTCTGCCTTGACCGCCAAGCAAACCTGGAATCCCGATCGATATTCACGAAGCGCGCGTTTCGTCTCGGACCTCGCCGGTCCGGTCGTGGAACTGCTCGCGCCAAAACCCGGCGAACGCCTTCTGGATCTGGGTTGCGGCGATGGCGCCTTGACCGAAAAACTGGCTGCAATGGGCTGTGACGTTCTGGGAGTCGACAGCAGTGTCGAGCAGATCGAAGCGGCCCGCCGGCGTGGCCTGGACGTACGGGTTATGGACGGCCATCAGCTCTCCTTCAATGAAGAGTTCGACGCTGTCTTCAGTAACGCTGCCCTCCACTGGATGAAGCGTCCGGATGATGTGATAGCGGGCGTTCGCCGCGCCCTGAGGCCTCGCGGCCGCTTTGTCGCGGAATTCGGCTGTCATGGCTGCGTAGCCACAGTGGTGGCCGCTTTGCATTCCAGCCTGGCGCGCCGGGGAATCGACGCCGCGGCCATCAACCCCTGGTACTTTCCAACCGCCGAGGATTATGGCGCTCGTCTGGCGCAGGGCGGATTCGACGTCACCTGGATCGGCCTGATTCCACGCCCGACCGTTCTGCCCGGCGAAATGACCGGCTGGCTCGAAACGTTTGCCGAGACGTTCACGATGGCGCTGCCTGCGCAGGAGCGCGCGCGCTTTCTCAGTGAAGTCCAGGAAGTCTTACGGCCGGATCTCTGCATGCCGGATGGCAAGTGGGTGGCGGACTACGTCCGGCTTCGATTCAGTGCCATCCGCAGGGAGGAATAATGGAACCACGTGTCTGGCCGCGCATCGCAGTAATGGGCGCAGGCGCAGTTGGATGTTACTACGGCGGAATGCTTGCCCGCGCCGGCGCGCCGGTGACTCTGATCGGCCGGACTCCGCACGTGGAGGCCATCAATCGAAATGGGCTGCTGATCGAGACGGCCGATTCCCAATGGCAGACTCCGGTAGCCGCTTCCGCCGATGTCGCCGCCGTGGGGGAAGCGGACGTCGTGTTGTTCTGCGTGAAGAACCGCGATACCGAGGACGCCGCCCGCCAGATGGCGCCGCACCTGAAGCCCGGCGCTATTGTTCTTAGTCTTCAAAACGGCGTCGACAACGCCGAGCGGATTCGGGCTGCAACGGGAATTGCGGCCTTGCCGGCCGTCATTTATGTTGCCGTCGCGATGGCCGGTCCTGGACATGTGAGACATTCCGGCCGCGGCGACCTGATCGTCGAAAACGAAGAATTCGCGCCGATGTTCATTGCAGCCAATATTCCGTGCGCGGTTTCCGCCAACATCAAGGGTGAGCTTTGGGCCAAGCTGATCCTCAATTGCGCTTACAATCCCATTTCAGCGCTGACCCGTGCTCAATATGAGCGGATTCTGGGCAATGCGTGGACTCGCGATCTCATGTTTCTCGCCGTGGAGGAAGCTGTGGCAGTGGCGCGCGCCGCAGGAGTCCGATTGCCATCCGCGAATATGGTTGAAGACGCGGTGAGGCTGGGTGAAGCGATGGGCAAGGCAACATCTTCGACTGCCCAGGATCTTGCGCGAGGCAAACGGACGGAGATCGATGCATTCAACGGATATGTGGCCCGGCGTGGAGCCGAGCTGGGCGTTCCGACCCCGGTAAACCGGACGCTTTATGCGCTCGTCAAACTGCTGGAAGAGACCGTGTCATGACCAAGCTGAGCGTCAACGTTAATAAAGTCGCGCTGCTCCGGAACACCCGCAGCATCGGCATACCCAGCGTGACCCAGGCGGCGCTTCGCAGCATTGAAGCCGGCGCTCACGGCATTACCGTGCATCCGCGGCCGGATCAGCGGCACATCCGGCCGTCGGATGTGTTTGAGCTCGTCGAGTTGGTAGCGGGCCATCCCGGCCTGGAATTCAATATCGAAGGGAATCCCTTTCCCGAGTTTCTCGACATCGTCAGAAGAGTCCGGCCCGCCCAGTGCACGCTTGTCCCCGACAGTCCGGAGCAGGCGACGTCCGATCACGGCTGGGACCTCGATCGGGAGGCAAGACGGCTCGCACCGATCGTTCAAGAGCTGAATGACCTCGGAATCCGCGTGAGTCTCTTCATGGATGCCGGAACCGTTCAGTGGCAGCAGGTCCGGGAGTTGGGCGCGCAGCGGGTCGAACTTTATACGGAGCCTTACGCCGCCGCTTTTGCGCGAAATGATTTCGAATCCACGCTCTCACAATTTGCAGCGGCAGCCTCGGCAGCGCAGGCGGCCGGGCTCGGCGTGAATGCCGGACATGATTTGAATCTGCAGAATCTTGGCGCGTTCTGCCGGACAGTGTCCGGCATCCTTGAAGTGTCTATCGGCCACGCCCTGATTGCAGACGCGCTGGAGATGGGTTTCTATAATGCCGTCCGGGCGTATCTGCAGGCCCTGGCTGTCCCCGGCCTCAATAGATAACGCGCTCGAGAGCCACGCTTGCACCGTTTGGCAGCGTCAATGTCGCTGTCGATCCGGACTGGAATTGAATCGTGATCGTCCCCTGGTCCGTTGTGCACACGCCCTGTTTGTAGGCGGTCGTGTCCAGAAGTGGCTGGCCGTTCCTGCATTTCGCGAGCGCCGCTTGTGCAAAGCCGCTGGTGCTGACTGTTCCGGTCGCGGAGTACCACGCGGCATCGCCCAGGCTGTCGTACATGAACGCTCCGAAGAAGAAATTGTCGTTCTGGGTCTCCACGAAATAGCCGCGGCCCCATTCGGTCGGTCCCCACCACCAACCCGTTTGCGGCATTCCGCTGCCCCGTCCTGCCGCCACGCCGTTAGCGACGACGTCATAGCGCTGCACAGTGATCGGTGCGCCAAGATGGGTTGCGGTTCCGGAGGTCGGCGAAGTGAAGCGCAGCGATACCGGTCCCACTGTTCCGACCAGCTGTGGTGCTTGATAGGCTCCGCCGAGCGACTGTCCGTTTCGGTACTGCAGCAGGTCTCCCGTATAAGTCTCGCCGTCGGTTGTCGCAAGGTAGGCCATGTACCACAGGGGATCGCCGTCGACGTCATAGACAAACGGGGAGTAGATGATCTTCCAGCCATAGACTTCCAGGGCGTACCCCCGGCCGGGTTCGCTCGTGTTCCACCACCAGCCGGATTGCGGCGCCATCGGCTGAGGCAGAGCAACAGCTGAAACGCCCGCGGCCAGCGTGATTTCGGAGCTGACAATCAACGTAGTGGGGTCGAAGGCGACGAGGCGCCCGCCCGTGGTGTCGGTGACGTATCCGGCCGTACCGCTTGAATTGAAGGCAACCGCGCCCGGCGTGCCCACGTCGGTCATGGTTCCGGCTGCAAGGAACGTCGCTGTGTCGATCGTCACCACTCCGCTGGAGATAGGAACGTATATCCGCGTGCCGTCCGGCACCAGGCTTACCGACTGGCCGACGCCCCCGAGGGCGACCGTACGGAAGACATCGCCAAACATCAGGTTGACGACTACAAGGTTGGTCCCGGAAACCTCCGTCACGAGGAGGAACTGATCATCCACGGTGACGGCCACATGGGCGGGTTCCACGGACGACAGCGTGATCGTCCGCGTGACGGTATGCGTCGCGGTTGCGATCACAGAGATGGACCGGCCTCCGCTGTTGGCAACGTAGAGGCGGTTCCCGTCGCGGCTAAGTGCCAGCCCAAGGGGCCGCGAGCCAACCGTGACCGTGGCTTCGACCGTATTGGTAGCCGTTGCAATGACGACCACGGCGTTGGCGTCCGGCACGCTTACATAGACGCGCGCTCCATTGACGCACACGGCAAGGCTGTGCGGCGCCGCGGTCAGCGGAACGGCTGCCGCGATCTGCTGTGTTGCCGTGTCGTAAGCCGTGACACTGTTTCCGGTGGCGCTCGCCACCCAGGCCCGGCTGGATCCCGGTACAAGGACGAAGGCCCGCGGTGAGCGGCCGGCGGCGAGACCGCCGCTCGCACGCAGTTGCATTGTTGGAACGACGACCTGATCAATCGCGCCGGTTACCGGGTTGACGACGAATGCGGACGTCTGGGCATGCAGGGAAGGCGAAGCTGTTGCCAGGATCAATCCAAAGACAAGTAGTTTCGCCACCTTGTTCGTGATGGATGCTGAATCCTTCATTGCGTGCCTCCTCCTGATGGCGCTATGGCCGTGCCGGCAGCACCGGCGCGTTGCTGCTGAAGTCCAAAGGAACCGCGCGAGAGATCCCACCGCCAATTTGTGCATTCATCGCGCCGGAAAAAGCCGCGGTCATGTTCGGCGCCTGACCGGAACGCATATCCACCGGTACTGTGATATCGATGTTGCCGCCGTAAGACCTGTCACCCGAGACGGACGTCCAGTTCCCCGTGAAGCGGACGTTGTTGTCGGCCGTGGTGCCGCTGAGCGTGCCCCCGAAGCCGCCCGAAATAGCGATGCTGATAGGTATCGGTATGGTTATCGGTCCCTGTACGATCTGCCCCGTTACGTTGATTGTGCGATCGCCTGCGAACGTGCCGGATGCCCTTCCGGACATGGTCCAGACGCCCGCCCGTCCCGGACCGAACTGGACGCTCCAGTCGCCGGTAACGTTGATGTTCATCGTCTCGGTTCTATTAATGCCGATCTCCGGGATGTTGAGCGGAATGGAAATCGCCTGCGTTGCCGATATCGGCCCGCTATAACGGAGTCCGGACAGGTTGACCGCCGAAGCATAGAGTTCCGGCGGGACCGTTACGTCGACGGTAAGATCATAGCTGCGCGCTCCGCTCGACGTGGCGGTCGTGCCGGCCATGCGTCCCCGCCAGGTTGTGCCTCCGGTGCGCGAAAATTGGAAACTCTGCGGACTCCCGCCCAGCGGGTCCGTATAGGTTCCGGAGAACCTGTCGGTCACCGGATCGTATGTTCCGGTGAATGGCAGATAAACGCTGCCCAACGTGGCATCGCGCACCGACACTGCACCCGAAACGCTGACCGATGTCGAGCCGTCGGCCCGAGTCACCGTCTGATGATCCACATGCGCCGATCCATTGACGGGCATGCGCCGCCCGGTGGCGTCGGTGATGGTTCCGGTGATCGTGGCGTTCATCGGGCCGGTGTACTGGGGCGCGCCCGTTGTAACGGTCAGGTTGCGAATTTCAATGTTCTGCGCGACGCCCGAGTCGTAGAGCCGCGCTCCAACCATCAGGCGCATCGGCGTGTATGGGGCAGCCCCCGTGTCCAGCGTGGACATCGTTCGCCCATTAACGGTCCACGTGACGACTCCGTTCGTAACCGTCACGACGTGGCGGGCGAAGGCGCCGTCATTCATCCCGGGTACGGACGGATGGCTCGATATCACCCGGTTGCCCAGACGCCCGGCGTGAAGAACCGCGCCATTCGTGCCACGGCTTTCCCAGCGATAGAACACGTGGGCGCCGATGCCGATATTGTTCCAACCCGTGCCCGACGTCTGCGTCAGCTTGACATACGGCCCAACGTATCCGTAAAGGGTTCCAATGGTTGCCCGCATCTCCCACTCGATCCGAATGCCCTCGACGGCAAATGTCTGGGTGCTTTCAATGAAGTCCTCGACATATGTCTGCGTGCCCGTCTGGTTAAACGACAGGGTTCCGCCGCTGGTCACCCAGTTGTTTGTTCCGCGAAAGGCTCTGTTGCCATTTTCTGCAGCCCTTTGCCGCCAGCTTTCCCAGGTGAACGACGTCGTTGTTGCTGCCGCGGCTGAATCGATCAGGGGTGGTAAGAGGGTGAGGAGAAAAGCCAGAATGCAGGCCCGAATCAGCATCTTGCGTATATTCATCGCAGCACTCCTTGCCAACGATCATGCAAATTCCTCGCCGTTCGGAACGGCGGGCCGGATCGCGTGGTTTTGCAGGAGTTAGAGATCACCCGCGGAAGAGGCCTGTTTTCAGCAGCGCGGCGCGAAGACGCATAGTGTCTGGAATGGACGCCCCGGCTCCGAATGGCGTGACTTTTAGGCAGTCAGTTTCGCCAGCGTTTGCTGAGCATGCGGCTCTCCGGGAGTGCGAGTCTCAAGTTCGGGTCGGGATTGACCGCAAGATCGTCTGTCTCACCGCGCAGGAGATGCGCGGTTCCGGCGGCGGCAATCATAGCGGCGTTGTCGGTTGTGAAGATCGGCTTGGGATAATGCAGCCGAAGGCCTGCCGCGGGTGCCTTTTCGGAAAGCACTTCCTTCAATCGGCTGTTCGCCGCGACGCCGCCCGACAGAAGCAGCGACCGGGGTTCCAGTTCCAGCGCGGCTCGTTCCGTGGTCGCCCAGAGCATATTGATGACGCCTTCCTGGAAGCTGGCCAGCAGGTCGAGACGCCGTTGATCCTTCCGGGTTTCCTCTTCGTCCCTGGGCTCCAGGTTCTCGCTCTTGACGAGGCGGAGAACTGCAGTTTTGATTCCGCTGAAGCTGAAGTCCATCGACCCATCCGAAATTTTCGCGATGGAGAACGGCACGGCGTTACGGTCGCCGAGTTTCGCCAGCCTGTCGATCACCGGTCCGGCTGGATAGGAGAGCCCCAGCAGCTTTCCGACC
>CAMBFR010000115.1 GCA_945865815.1 Candidatus Sulfopaludibacter sp. SbA3 | reverse complement strand
TGTCCCACTGCACGACCGTGCGATTCGGCATCGTTGCCCGCTCGATCGGCACTACCGCATCGAGCGACCCCTGGCAGATCACCAGCCCGCCGGAGTGCTGACCCAGGTGCCGGGGCAGATCCCGAATGGCGAGGCATAACTCCAGAAATGTGCGAACACGCGGATGGCGGATGTCAAACCCCGCATTCTGGAATTGCGCGGGCAAGGCGTCATCGCCATCATTGTCATCCTGGAATCCCCATGTGCTGACGAGCCTCGCGAGGCGATCCACTTGCGCCGCCTCGAAATCGAGCGCTTTGCCGACTTCGCGCGCCGCGGACCGGCCCCGATAGGTGATGATATTGGCCGTCATGGCGGCGCCGTATTTTCCGTATCGCTCCAGAACATACTGGATGACGCGTTCGCGTTGATCGCCGCTCGGCAGGTCCAGATCGATGTCGGGCCACTCGCCGCGTTCTTCGGAGAGAAAACGTTCGAAGAGCAGGTCGCCCGCCACCGGATCGATGGCAGTGATGCGAAGCGCATAACAGACAGAGCTGTTCGCCGCGGAGCCCCGGCCCTGGACCAGAATGTTGTTTTTCCGGCAGAACTCCACGATGTCCCAGACAATGAGAAAGTAGCCTTCCAGATGGAGTTGTTCGATGAGCGCGAGCTCGCGTTCGATCTGTTTCTTTGCTTTCTGGCTGTATGGACGGAATCGTTCGCGAGCGCCTTCATCCGTGCGCTTACGCAGGAACGAGGCCATGGTTTCTCCCTCGGGCACAGGATAGGCAGGGAACTCGTATCCGAGGTTGTTCAGGGTGAACTGCAGCCGTGACGATACCTCGCTCGTGTTTGCAATCGCTTCCGGCAGGTCACGAAAGAGGCCGGACATTTCACGATGCGACTTCAGATGCCGCTCGGAATTTACGGAGAGAAGCCGCCCCGCGGTTTCAAGAGTCCGGTGATTGCGAATGCAGGTGAATACATCGAGAACCTTTCGCTCGCTCTTTAACGCATAACGCACTCCATTGGTGGCAACCAGCGGGAGACGGAATTCCCGCGCCAGCGCGATGGCAAGCTGGTTCATTGCTTCTTCTTCGCGATCGAAATGCCGCTGCAATTCGACATACACGCCATCGCGGCCATAGCATCGGATCAGGCTTTCGAGCGCGCGCCGGCCTTCGCTTGCTCCACCACGGTGCAGCGCGGTTCTCACCAGGCCTTCGCCACCGCCGGTTAACGCAATCAGGCCGCCGGCGAACTCGGCGAAATCCGATCCGGTTGCGGCGGCCTGGCCTTTGGGCGATCTCAATTTCATACGCGTAATCAGGCGGCAGAGATTTCGATAGCCCTCCCGTGTTTCCGCGAGCAGCGCGTACCGTGTGCCGGAAACGGCCGTCACTTCAGCGCCGACATGGGGATGCGTGGATGACTTGCCTCTCCTTGTACACATGAAAAATTGCGGCGCGCCGTAAACACCGTCGCGGTCGATGAGGGCCATGGCCGGAATTTCCAGCTCCGCGGCTCTTGCTGAAAGGTTCTCGGGAGTGGAGGCGCCGTCGAGAAAACTGAAAGCCGAGCTGGCGTGAAGTTCTACGTAGCTCAATCGTAGACTCCTTCCACGTACCAGCGGTTGCGGGTGCGATCGCAATAGATGAGATACAACGTTACCGGCCCGGCGTCCGGCGCGACGGCGATATCCCACTCGTCGCGGCTCCACTGTTCGTTGGCCCACCAGTCGCCGGATGTCCGCCATGGCCCGCTGGCTGCCACGATCGGGCCATGCGCGCCGCGAAACGCAATCCATCGTGGCCGGCCGTCACGCATATCGACCGTGGATTCGGGCGCGGGCCGGAAGGTACGAAACGCAATTGCAGCTTGTTCTTCAACTGGCCGCGGCTCGAGGCAACCGTCTTCCAGGGAAGTTATGAATCGTTTCATGCGAAATGCGCCTGGCCGATGCGTGTCCATCAATTCGGCGGAGCCGATATTTTCCGGTCCGACGATGCCGGCGATACGCGCCAGCGTCAGTTCGAGCTTCTCCGGTTCAGGCGCCAGGGGAACAAACAGGCCGTGCTGCGCGACGCGAGGGTTGGTATGAATAGCCTCGATCGTCACGCTTGAAATGCCGGTTTTGGGCGGCCGCGATTCCACGTCGAGCTGCAGCAATTGCGATAACAGCCGGGAATCCTGGGTCGGGATCGGCAAGCGCAGAACGTACTCGATCGATCCGAGTTTTAGTCCGAGTTTCAAATGGATTTCGTGCGTCGCAAGGCCGCGGCATTTCAAACGCGCCGAGATCTGACCGAGCAGGCGCGCGAGGATAAACGACAGCGGTTCCAGCAGATTGATTTCATGATCCAGATCCATCGACTCGATAAATCGCAAGGGAACCTGATGCGGAACGAGCAATCGCGGCGAACGGCCCCTCGCCTGGAGATGCAACAACACTCCCGCATCGCCCAGCCGCACGGCGATATCGTTTCGGGGCAGTGCCGCGATGGCGCCGAACGTTCGAATGCCCCATCGTTCCAAAGTTCTCCGGATGTTTTCAGGCGGAGACAGAATCGCAATCGGCAGATCCCGAAGCCGCTCGGCTTCCATGCCTTGCGGGATGACGATGACGCCTTGCGATCCTTTTGCAGCTTTCGCGGAATGTATAGCGGCGTCAGGGTTTGAGGCCACGGCGGCATTGACGGTCAATCCAAGCTCAGCCGCCTTGTTTGAAATCGCTGTTGCAATGTCGGCATGCGAGCCCCAAAGCCGTTCCAGTCCTTCGATGTCCAGTACGACGGCGTCCGGTCCGATGCGTTCGACGCGAGGCGACCACGCCTGGGCGCAGTCCAGGAGCGCATCCGAAGCATTCGATCCATATCGAAGCGATTGGTTGGAAAAATCAGGAATGTAAATACAGGCGAACATGTCTTTTATGGCCGCGCCTCAATTGCCGATGCCGGACGACTTCCGCGTTTACCTCACTGCCTCCAAGCAAAATACCGTGTGAGGGGATCGGGGTTCCGGACCAGACCGGCTGTTCGATTCCCACCCGCAGCACCAGGGCCGCCGACGATTGCGCAACGGGTTTCTGTCCGATGATGAGCAGGATTGTCGGCGTGTTCTCGATCGTGCGCTGAAAGCGAAACCATGTTTGGGGTGGAACGTTTTCAAGGTTGGATGCGGGAAGATCCGTAATGTCCACGGCCACGACGCCGAAGCCGCCGCCCTTGAGAAGAAGATCGGCGGCTTTCAAAACGGCATCCATGCCATCCATGCGATTGCAGCGAATCCAGAGCAGGCGCTTCAAATCCACTCCGGCTCTGACAGCGGAGTGGGGAGTGAACGCGTCGCGCCCGTCGATCAGCGCAATGGATTCACCACGAGCTGTAGCCTCCGCAAAAATAGACAGCGCAATGCTGGTCCGCCCGGAGGATGCCGGCCCGGTAATTTCGGTCACGGCTCCGCGAGGCAAACCCCCGGTAAGCCGATCGAGGCCCGGCATGCCGGTCGAGACACTCTCGACGACACGCCGGTGGAGATCGACAAGTTTCAATTGGGCGCGAAGCTCTACCGAATGCATATAGAAAGGACCGAGGGCTATTTAATACCGTACAAGTGTACGGTATGTCAAATCGGGATGTTGAGCGGTTAGCCGTGCGGCGGGATTTGGAAGTGGTGCCTGTGGGAAGAAAATAAGGATTCGCAATTCCGCGCTGATCGATGGGATGCTCCACCGGTACGCCGGGTACGGCTTTCCAGTCCTCACGGAAAAACAACGGAGCGGGAACCGGCCGGGGTCTTGCCGCCGGGGCCGCGGGTGCAGCCTGGCCGGCTTGCGCGAAGGCGCTGGAAGCGGTCATTAACAGAATTAAGCAACTCACTATCGATGCGAGAACAATACGTCGAGACATGCAAGCCGCCTGTTCATCATGGAACGGTTTTTGTGCGGTTATTTGAGTGGCGGGAGTATATCAGGGCCTTCAACCGTTCGTGTACACTGAGTGGCTTCCAGTAATTAAGAAGGAGATCGCGGCTCAAATTGAGTGATTCCAGTCATCGGCACGATGCCTACGCCGCACTCCGTCTTCCGGTTTTCCGCCGATATTTCACGGGCAACGCCCTGCTCATCCTCGGTTTTCAGATGCAGAAAGTTGCGGTGGGCTGGGAGATTTACGAACGAACCGGGTCGGCGCTGCATCTGGGTTACGTGGGGCTGATTCAGTTTCTTCCGGTTGCTTTGCTGGCGCTGATCGCCGGTCATATCACCGATTCATACAACCGGAAGCGCGTGCTGATGGGTTCACTGGCGCTGACCGCGCTGGCAGCATTCGGGCTGGCCTGGAACTCCGCGGCCAACGGCTCGGTTGCCGTCATGTACATCTTTTTACTGGCTACCGGTGTTGCGCGGGCTTTTCAAAACCCCGCGCGCGCCGCTTTCCTGCCGCGGATTGTGCCACGCGAAATGTTCCCAAACGCGGTCTCGTGGAATTCGAGCGGTTTTGAGCTGTCGTCGATGATCGGGCCTGCAATCGGCGGCCTGCTTATTGGATTCTTTCAAAGCGCCATGCTCGTATACCTGATGAATGGTTTCGCGGTGCTGGCCTTTGTCCTGCTCCTGGCACGTATTCCCTACGCGAATCCATTGCAGGAAAGAAATCCCCTCACGTTGCGCTCGGTTTTGGTCGGTTTCCGCTACATCGCCAAAACAAAAGTTGTGCTCGCGGCGATGACGCTGGATGCGTTCGGCGTTCTGCTGGGCGGGGCGGTCGCGCTGATGCCGATCTTCGCCAAGGATATCCTGCAGGTCGGGCCTCGGGGTCTCGGCTGGTTGATGACCGCTCCCGCGATCGGCGCATTCAGCATGGCGATGTTTCAGGCGCACCGTCGTCCGGTGCAGAAGGCCGGCCGAAGATTGCTATTTGCCGTTGCGGGTTTTGGGTTGGTTACCGTTCTGTTCGGCCTGTCCCGGAGTTTCTGGTTTTCCCTGCTGATGCTCTTTTTTCTTGGGGCCTGCGACAACATCAGCGTCGTCATCCGTACGAGCCTGATCCAGTTGCTCACACCCGACGAGATGCGCGGCCGTGTATCGGCAATCAACGGACTCTTCATCGGCACTTCAAACGAATTGGGCGCCTTTGAATCGGGAATGGTGGCGGGGTTGGCCGGTCCGGTATTTTCGGTCGTCAGTGGGGGCGTGGGCACGATCGCCGTGGTTATTGCCGTCATCTGGCTGTGGCCGGAACTTCGGCGCTACGGCGCACTCGGCAGTTCATCAGTGTAAGAGATCCTGTTTCCTCCTTGACACAGTGCGGGCCCGCTCGATCTAATCTTGCAATTCGTTCAATTCGAATTCGGAGGCATTGCGATGCGTTACTGGTTAGCAGGTTTCATGATTCTGGCCTTGGGTGTTCTTGCGGCCGTCCCGGCGTCGGCGCACCACTCTTTTGCGGCTCAGTTCGACAGCAACAAGCCGATAGAGGTTAAAGGGATCGTCACAAAAGTGGAGTGGATGAATCCTCACGTTTACTTCTACGTCGACGTCACGGACGAAGGCGGAAAAGTGAATAACTGGGCGCTGGAAATGGGCGCGCCGGCAGCACTGGCTCGCAGCGGCTGGAACCGCAATTTAATGAAAGTCGGCGATCAGGTTATTGTAAAAGCCACGCTCGCCAAGGACGGAAGCCGCCTTGCAAACGCCCGAAGCGTCGTGATGGCCACCACGGGCAAGGAGTTGGGCGCAGCATCGAGCGAACGCTCCACTCCATAGTTTCGCGCTATGGGTGAGATCCTCGGTCTGGGCATGACCCACTATCCTCCGCTGGCGGGCCGCGACGAGAATATGGCGGGGATTTTACGGGGCACACTCCGGGATCCGGCGATACCCGCCGAGATGAAAGATCCATCCAACTGGCCCGAACCCATGCAGCGCGAGCGGGGGAGCGATGACGGGAAAGCCGCCGCCATCGCTCATCGTGCCGCCTTGCTGAGGGGTTTTCAACGCATTCGAGTCGCACTCGATGAGTTTCGACCGGACTTCGTTCTCATCTGGGGCGACGATCAGTACGAGAACTTCACCGAAGACATCATCCCGCCGTTCTGCATTCTCGCCTACGACTCCATTGAAGCGCAGCCCTGGGCATTGAAGGCTCCCGGAATGCCGGGCGGCGGAAACGTATGGGCGGAAAGTGAAGACGCTGTTTTCAAGATCCGCAGCCATCGCGAGGGCGGCAAGCTTCTGGCTTCGGGCCTGATCCGTGAAGGCTTCGACGTGTGCTACGCCTATCGGCCGTTGCACCTCCAGGGCGTGGGGCACGCCTTTCTCAATTCAGTCGCTTATCTCGATTACGACCGGAAAGGCTTCGATCACGCGATCGTCTGCTTTTCGGTCAATTGTTACGGCAGCAAGGTCATCGCATTCAAAGGTGGCGCAGGACGATTCGGCGAAACGCCTTCGGGGGAAGACCTGGATCCGCCGTCGCCTTCTCCCGGCCGATGCTTTGATCTGGGCGCGGCTACCGCGCGCGTTCTGAAAGCCAGCCCCTATCGTGTAGCGATAGTTGCGTCGTCGAGTTGGTCGCATGCGTTTCTGCATGACAAGGCATGGCGTCTTTATCCGGATGTCGAGAGTGACCGGTTATTCTACGAAGCCTTGAAATCGGGGAACTATTCCAAGTGGCGCAATACACCGCTGGCAGCCATGGAAGACTCCGGGCAGCAGGAAATGCTGAACTGGTTCTGTCTGGCCGGCGCGATGTCGGAACTCCAACTGAAGCCGGTGTGGACGGAGTTTATCGAATCCTACCTCTTCAATTCCGATAAGTGCTTCGCGATTTTTCCTCCTCTTTAATTCGGGGTCTGGGGATTGGCTTCCCCCATCACGCTTCGCACCGAGCCTGGATTCGCAGGCGCTCATTGCAATTGTCTGCAAGCTTGTGTGAAAATCGTCGCGCCAATCGGCGCCAGACCAGAATTTTCTGGATCGTAACGAAAAATGAAGCCACATCTGTCCGGTGCAAGTATGCGCAAATGGTTCATCCTGCTGTTGACAACCGTCGCCGCCCTCGGCTTAGGCTGGGGCTTTTTCGGCGAAAACGGTTTTTTGAGAGGCCAGTCCAACACCGGCGCCGCAAGGGCGCAGACCTCGCCCATTTTTACAACAGCGCATTCCTCCGTTGGTGAAGCCGTCCGCCATTTCTTTGGAATTCGATCCGAGGCTCAGCAGCCGATTGCGTACACACACAAGGCGCACCTGGACAGGTCGATAACCTGCGATACCTGCCACACCGGCGTTAACACAGGTCCGCAGGCCAGAATTCCGGATATCCGGGATTGCATGGAGTGCCACGAATTTGTCGCCATGGACAAGCCCGTGATCCAGCAGATCACCGCCATGTGGGAACGCGGCGAGGATATTCCATGGCAGCGCGTCTACGGATTTACGGATGAGGCCCACGTTCGTTTCAATCACGCCCCCCACATTCGAGCGGACGTTGAATGCAGCATGTGTCACGGCGACGTTGCGCAAATGACCGTCGCCGAACGCGTGGTGGATCACACCATGGGATTTTGCGTGAACTGTCACACGCAGCGTGGCGCATCGAACGACTGCCTGACTTGCCATAATTAAGGTTGGAACATACATAATGGATCGTCGCCAATTTATTAAGCTTGGGGCAGCCACCAGCGCAACTGCGACTCTCGCAGGCTGCGGTAATCCCGAAAACCAGCTCATTCGGTTCATTCCGGAAGACGACCTGATTCCCGGCATATCGGTCTGGAAGCCCAGTATCTGTCCGCTATGCTCCGCCGGGTGTGGCGTGCTGGTCCGCATCATGGAAGGCGAGGCGGAGGTTATTCGCAACGGACAGCTTGGTCTTATAAAGATGGGGCTGGCCAAGAAACTGGAAGGCAATCCCCAGCATCCGGTCAACCAGGGCAAACTCTGTGTCCGAGGACAGGCCGCGCTTCAAGTCACCTATCATCCCGATCGCATCGCCAATCCCCTGAAGAGATCGGGCGAGCGCGGCTCCGGCCAGTTCCAGGAAATCTCGTGGGATGACGCCATCGCCGAGCTGGTCTCGCAGATGAACGCATTGGCGGCGGCCAACGATCAAAAGTCGCTGGGCTTCCTGACGAGGCCTCTTCGGGGTCAGCGGCAAAGGCTGGTCGCCGAGTTTCTTTCCCGGTTTGGCGCGCCTGCCGCCCTGGACTTTGAAGTTCTTGGCGAAGATGTGATGCGCCGGGCCAACGCCCGGAGTTTTGGATACGACCAGCTTTCGACGTTCGACCTGGCGCAGTCTCGTTATGTCCTGACTCTCGGCGCCGACTTCCTTGGCACGTGGAACTCACCGGTTTCCCAAAGCGTCGGATACGGTGAAATGCGGCAAGGCCGGCCCGGTATACGAGCCACGTTTGTCCAGGTCGAGCCACGAATGTCTCAAACCGGCGCTAATGCCGACGAGTGGGTTCCGATCAAGCCCGGCACCGAAGGCGTTCTTGCCCTGGGCCTGGCGCACGTCATCATGGCTGCGCGCCTGTTTCCCGCCGCCGCGGCGGGCCGTGCCGGCGCACAAGTCGCGGGCTGGGCGAATGGGTTGCCGGCCTACACGCCACAGGAAGTCGAAAGAATCACCGGCATTGCGGCCGCCCGCGTGGAACGGCTCGCCCGCGAGTTCGCCGAGCAGCGGCCGTCCGTGGCGATTATCGGAGGCGCGCCCCTCGCACATACGAACGGCACGTTCAACGCACTGGCAGTCAATGCGCTCAATGCGCTCGTCGGCAGCATCGGGCAGCCCGGTGGCGTCTATTTCACGCCGCGCGCGAATGTGGGCGGCGCTCAGGCGGGAACCGCACAGGCAGGCCGCACAATAGATAAGGTGGCGGCTGAGATTCTGGCAACCGAGCGTTCGCCGATTCAGTTGCTGATGCTTGGCGAAGCGAATCCGGTGTTCGGCACTCCGCCGGCCTGGCGCGTGAAAGAGGCCCTGGCGAAGATTCCCTACATTGTGAGCTTTGGAAATTTCCTTGATGAAACCAGCAGCCTTTCGGATCTCATCCTGCCGGACCATTCGTTCCTCGAATCGTGGGTGGATGACGTTCCAGAATCCGGAGCCATGGTTGCCGTGGCAAGCCTGGCGCCTCCGGCAATGCGGCCGCTTCATCAGACGCGGGCAATGCCTGATGTCCTGCTGGACCTCGGCAGGCGGCTGACACCCGCAATCGAGCTGCCCTGGCAGAATTACCAGGCGATGCTGCAGGCTGCATTTTCCACGCTGCCCGCTCCGCCCGCTCCCGCCGGCGAAGAGCCTGCAGATGTCTGGCGCACCGCACAGGCGCAAGGCGGCTGGTGGGGTGAAGTTGCCGCGCGTCCTGCAGCAGCCGCGGCCCAGGGACAGGCGCCGGCCGCATACACCGAAGCTCAATTTGACGGCGCTGCCGCCGAGTATCCGTACCATTTCCTGCCGTATGCATCGCAGCAGTTTCTCGATGGCTCGCTGGCCCACCTGCCCTGGCTGCAGGAATTGCCCGACGTGCTCACGAGCGCAATGTGGAGCAGTTGGGTGGAAATCAACACGCAGACGGCCAGCCAACTCGGAATCGTCCAGGGCGATCTTGTTGAAGTCGGTTCAGGACAGGGAACTCTGCGGGCCCCCGTATTCGTTTCGCCGGCCATAGCTCCGGATGTGATTGCGATGCCGGTAGGGCAGGGGCATGAAACCTTCACACGCTATGCGAGCGGCAGGGGCGCAAATCCGATCAGTATTCTTGCTCCGGTGCTCGAGGCCGAAACGGGAAGCCTCGCCTGGGCGGCGACACGCGTGCGCGTCTCGAAAGTTGATGGTGACGGCGGTTTGATTCTATTCGGCGGATCACTGAGAGAGCATTCCGAGGAGCACAGGTAGCAAAATATGCAGGAAAGCAGCACAGCCACGACGACTAATGGCCCGGCAAAATGGGGGATGGCCGTTGACCTTGACCGCTGCACGGGATGTGAAGCCTGTGTTACGGCATGCCATGCCGAAAACAACATTCCTACAGTAGGCGCGAACCAGGCGGCGGCCGGCCGCGCCATGCACTGGATCCGGATCGAGCGTTACTTCGAGGGAGAATTCCCCGACGTCCATGTGAAATTCAGGCCCGTGTTGTGCCAGCACTGCGACAACGCGCCGTGCGAGCCGGTCTGCCCGACATATGCGAGCAGCCATACCGACGAAGGTCTCAACGCGCAGGTGTACAACCGCTGCATCGGCACAAGGTACTGTGCCAACGCCTGCAATTACAACGTGCGGTTCTTCAACTGGTTTAATCCCATCTGGGAAAAGCCGCTTCACCTCCAGTTGAATCCGGACGTATCTCTGCGCGAAGTCAGCGTCATGGAGAAGTGCACATTCTGCGTGCAGCGCATCAAAGAGGCGAAGATCGATGCGAAGAGGGATGCGCGGCCGCTCGCGGACGGCGACGTCAAACCGGCCTGCGTCCAATCGTGCACGGCGAACGCCCTGGTTTTCGGCGACCTGAACGATCCGGAGAGCGCGGTTTCACGCTTGTCGCGTTCGCCGCGCGGGACCAAATTGCTCGGCGATCTCGGTACTCAGCCGAAAATTACGTATCTCCAGCGGGAAGGATAAGCGGCACATGAGTCGAATAGCTCCAAACCAGATGACCGATGACCTTCTGCGCCCGCTGTTGCATACGACGTGGAAGTTTTATGCAGGCGTCGCGGTGCTGGGCAGTATCGTGCTGGCCGGCCTCGGCGCGTGGTTTTATCAGGTTTATATGGGCCTCGGCATTACTGGTGATAACTGGCCGGTGTTCTGGGGTTTCCATGAAACCAACTTTGTCTTCTGGATCGGCATAAGCCACGCGGGGACGCTGATTTCGGCGATACTTCGAATGGTGGACGCCACCTGGCGCCGCCCGGTCACTCGCTGCGCGGAAGCGATTACGGCGTTTGCGCTGATGATCGGCGCGCTCTTTCCGCTCATCCACCTCGGGCGCCCGTGGCTGGCGTGGTGGTTGATTCCGTATCCCAGCGAACGCATGATCTGGCCGAATTTCCGCTCGCCATTGGCCTGGGACTTTTTCGCGATCAACACGTACCTGACATCGAGCCTGCTGTTCCTGTTCCTGCCGATGCTTCCCGATCTTGCGGTCGTGCGGGACAAGACCACCGGACTGCGCAGCAAGATCTACGGCCTGCTGAGCCTCGGGTGGCAGGGAACTCCGAAGCAGTGGCACCGCCTTGAAATGGCGATGCACATCATGGCGATCGCCATCATTCCCATAGCGGTGTCGGTCCACACGATCGTCTCTTTCGATTTTTCGATGGCTGTCGTGCCGATGTGGCACTCGACGATTTTCGGGCCTTATTTCGTGGCCGGCGCCATTTTCAGCGGCATTGCCGCACTGATCATCGCAATGGCGCTGTTGCGGAAGATTCTGCATCTCGAGGCGTATCTTGAGCCGATTCATTTCAACAATCTCGGCAAGCTGCTGTTCACGATGAGTCTCCTCTGGGGATACTTCGTTTTCAACGAGCGCCTCACAACCTGGTACGGAAACGAAACGCACGAGATGGCGGCCTTCTGGATTACCCAGACCGGAAGATATGCTCCGCTGTTCTGGACGATGGTGTTCTGTAACTTCATTCTCCCGTTTCCGTTTCTGGCGATCCGGAAGCTGAGGACCATCACCGGCTGCGTCATCGCTTCGTGCGGAGTGGTCGTGGGAATGTGGCTGGAACGTTTTCTCATCATCGTTCCTTCGCTGTCGACCAAGCCGATAACGTATTCATGGGGCCGTTACATGCCGCAATGGCCCGAGATCACGATCATGATCGGGTCGATTGCAGCGATGGTATTGCTGTACGTGCTCTTCTCCAAGTTCGTGCCGCTTATTTCAATGTGGGAAATGAAGGTCGGCGAACACCCTGAAGTGAAGGAGGCCGCGTCCGTCGCTGCCGCGCAGGAGGCGGGAGAACTGCTATGAAAGCCATCTACGCTTTATATTCCCATCCGGAATCGGCCCAGGCCGCAGTGGACGGTTTGCGCGCCGCCGGAATACAGGACCGGCAGATCACGATTATTTCCTCAGAGCCCCTGGAAGAATTCGAGTTCGCGCACAGAGACAAGCACACCGTGATGACGTGGATCGCCGCCTTTGGCGCGTTGTGCGGCCTTATCGCATCCTACCTGCTCACCACCGTTACCCAGCAGATGTGGCCTATAAACACAGGCGGCATGCCGATCGTGTCTCATTGGCCGAACATGATCGTCATTTTCGAACTCACAATGCTTGGGGCTGTTCTTGCAACCGTAGCGACGTTTCTGGTGACGGCGCGGCTTCCTGGCCGCGGCGCGGCGATTTACGATCCCGAGGTCTCCGACGGCAAGATCCTGATTGGCGTGGCGAATCCGCAAGATGCCGCTGCGATCGATCGAGCCCTTCGCTCGGGCCGGGATGGAACGCTGAAGACCATCGCGTAGAGGGGATTGGGGGGACGCACCCCGAATTCCGTAGTGCAGGAATTCGGGG
>CAMBFR010000114.1 GCA_945865815.1 Candidatus Sulfopaludibacter sp. SbA3 | reverse complement strand
GCTCCCACTTCAGCATTCCTGTTGGAAATCCTCTGTCCGATCCTCGTCCTGAAAGCGTTATGGTCAATGTCTTACTTTCCCGAGGCCCCAGCCTGGGTATTTCAAAGATTGCCGCATTTGAGTTCGTGATGGGATCCCGCTGGATGCCCATATACCCACCCCCGGTCGTTGCGGATACGACAGCCGTTACCTCTTCCGGGTCTCTTCCTTTCAACAACGGAAGCGTGAGAGTGATGTATTCCGCAGTCAGTCCTTTGCCAACCGTGCCGCCATTCTGGACCGTGATCGTGTAGGTGACAGTGTTGTAGGAAGGAACTCCTTCACTTACCGTAGCACCCATAGGGACGCGAAGCCCCTGCTCAACGGAGAAAAACTTCCAGATTTCCTGGAGCTTTGCGTCGGGTACCTGCTGCCTGGTGTAGTTCCCCATTCGCATATGTCCGCGGTCTGCGTACTCGGGCGCTGTCGTGTGCTCGTAGGTCGCGGTCTTGAACCATTCGTAGTCGGCGCCCAGACCGCCTGCGGTTCTACGCGGATTAGCGAAGATCTGGGCGTGGCACTGTCCGCATCCGGACTCAATGTAGAGTTTCTGCGCCGGTGTCGCCAGGGGAGGCACGGGCGTGCGCCAAGTGGTTGAACGCTGGGCCGGTTTCGGCAAGCTCCTCAGGTAGGCTGCAATCTGAAAGACCTGCTGGTCGTTCATATTCTTGGTGGGTGAAAAACCCGGCATCGTCGTGCCTCTTCCCTCGCGAACGGCAGCCAGGAACTGCGCGTTGGTCAGCTGATGGCCCGCCAGCGCGGAGGAGAATCCACCCTCTCCGTGTTCACCATGACAAAGCTTGCAGTCGTTCTGAAAACCAAAGAAACCCTGCCAGTTCTTTGCGCCCTGCTCAATGTCCGCAGCGGCAGGAGCCTGTGCGTTGGCCTGTGTCACCTGTATCCAGGGAAGCAAAATCAAGACAACGACAACAAGAATTCGTTTCATGGAGTCTCCTTCATTGGGAGACGACATCATACATCCACATCCGAGGGTGTACAAAACACGGTTTCCGAATATCATCTGCACATGTCGCAATACAGAATCGCCGTCATTCCGGGTGACGGCATCGGCAAGGAAGTCGTTCCCGAAGGCATCCGCGTTCTGGACGCCGCCGGCAGGAAATTCGGAATCCGGTTTCAGTGGGACCAATTCCCGTGGAGCTGCGAGTTCTACGCGAAACACGGGCGCATGATGCCTGAAGACGGGCTGGAAAACATCCGTGATCACGATGCGATTTTTCTCGGCGCCGTCGGCTTTCCTACAGTCCCGGACCACATTTCACTGTGGGGATTGCTGATTCCGATCCGCCGATATTTCGAGCAGTACGTCAATGTACGCCCCGTAAAACTGATGCCCGGCATTCGATCGCCGCTGGCTGGACGTGAAGTCGGCGATATCGATTTCATCGTTGTCCGCGAGAACAGTGAAGGCGAGTACTCATCCATCGGCGGCCGCATTTTCGAGGGAACCGAACGGGAGACGGTGACTCAGGAGGCCGTGTTTACACGCCACGGCGTAGACCGCATTCTGAAATACGCTTTTGAAATGGCGCGGCTCCGGCCGAAGAAGCACCTTACCTCCGCTACGAAATCGAACGGAATCACTTTCACCATGCCGTTCTGGGATGAACGATTTCACGCGATGGCAAAGCAGTATCCGGACATCCGCGTGGATCAATACCATATCGACATCCTCACTGCTCATTTCGTCCAGCATCCGGACTGGTTCGACGTGGTTGTGGGATCGAACCTGTTTGGCGACATCCTTTCCGATCTCGGGCCGGCGTGTACCGGCACCATCGGCATCGCGCCTTCAGCCAATCTCAATCCCGAGCGCAAATGCCCATCGATGTTCGAACCTGTACATGGTTCCGCGCCGGACATCCAGGGACGCGGTATCGCCAACCCGATCGGCCAGATCTGGTCGGGCGCATTGATGCTCGATCACCTTGGTCACGCGGACGCGGCGGCGGCGATTGTCCGCGCGATCGAGAGTGTTTTGGCCGATGGACCACGCACACCGGACATTGGCGGGAAGGCGAAAACTCAGGATCTGGGAAAGGCGATTGCGGAAGCGCTATAGGGGAAGAGACTGAGGAATCCCTGGGGATCTGCAAGGATCGTGCGCGGCGCAGGGCCGCGCACGATCCTCAAAGAGAAGAGAAGCTACTCGCGGGCAAGCTTGAAATCACCCTTGACGTTGCCGCGGGTCCAGGTTCCCGTAAAGGTTCGATTGGGTGAACCCAGGTTTTCCAATTTCCCGTCAATAACGACCTTCGCCGGGTTTCCACGTTCGTCCTTCGAATCCGCTTCAAGGTGAAGAGTCCATTTTGTGGAGTCCAGCGTTGCCACTTTGAGCGGAGCTTCATCGGGGTAGCCGGGATTGAGGACCCCGCTGATCGTGGTGGTGTCGTAGTTCATGACAATCAGCACATTGTTTCGCTGTGTTGCTGTCGGACCCCATTCTCCTGACCACGTACCGATCACGGGGTGACCCTCCTGGGCCACCGCCGCTGTAATTGTCAAACACGCCAAAACGGAGACAAAAACCAGAGCTTTAACTCGCATCCTATAACCCCTAACCTTCGGTCTTACGGAACGATCCGGCTGCTGCGATCCACCTTGACGTTCTCAGCGCCAATCATAAGTATCGGCGCCAGATTTCCGTCCTGGCACACAAATTCAAACTGCTCCGCACCTTCATCCCAGCGGTGATACATGCCGGTCTTCCACACTCCCGTATACGCTCCCGGATCATCAATCGTTATTTCATACGCGAGGATATTGAAATCCGGGCGCCAGAAACGTTCGATGGTGTGAAGTTGTTCGGTGGTTGGCATTCCCCGAAGGTCGATCCAACCTCGTTCGTTGTATCCGATAGTGTCGACGACCAGCGTATCCCCTTCCCAGTGACCCACGGAGTGTCCGTAATAGCTCGGATCCAGATCCGTCGGGTGAGGGCGGCCATCCATAAAGATAGGCCGGAACGAATGTGGCCCACCAGTCTGCGTGATATAGATGCGCTTTTGTTCAGGGACATCAATGAAGTCGGTCCCATACGCGGTGGCAACCATCCGCGCTCCACCCGCAGGCTTGCACCGCGTGTAGGGCTCGAATTCGTGAGTCGTACGCCAGATGAACAACGCCTTTGCCCATGGCTGGAAAGGAATGTCGCTGACCAACGGCTTTGGAAACGACCCAGGCGCAATAACCCCGAGCTGGGAATTCGCGTCACGATCGCCTCTCTCTTCCGGGGTTGTCGGAATCGCTATCCGATTATCAACAGCGAGCCAAAGCCCCTTCTCGCCTACCGGCGATCCCAGGTTTACTTTACCTTCCGGGGTTCGCGGAGTCGGCTTGGCCGGCGCCGCTGGCCTTTGAGCTCCTCCCCGTTGTGCGAAAGACGTCTGGACCAGCATAGGCGACAAGCTTAGAGCAACCGTCGCAACCAATGCGGCGGAGAAACGATGTCGTCGCATCCCTAAGACCTCCTGATTGGAAAATGCGATTTACTGGGCCGGAGTCGGTTCGCTGGATGCAGCACCCAACTTCACGCCAGTGGCAGCCCACGTTACGTTTCGAGCATTCATCCTCGTGCTTCCGTCTCTGGCCTTGGATCCGACCACGATCAGCTCATCACCAGCCTTCAGTGTGTTTCGTCCCCAGCCCTGGTTCTGGACCTGCTGCGGAGCGCCCATTTCAAAACCCCAGTTGGTGAGCTTGCCGGCCTCATCCTGAACATTCAGATAGACCCATACGTGGGGATTCGTCCACTGGATCTTCGTAACCTTTCCTCGGATCGTTATCGGCTGTTTCGAGTCAAATTCGGCCGAAAATGCATGGTGTGCAATTGCCGGGGCTGCGGCCACAAGCAAGCTGCCGCTCAAAAGCAAAAGTCTTAATGCGCTAGATCTCATTTGTAATCCTCCAGTGGGAACGTTTAGTTTGATCAACTTACTACGAGAGCCTTTGGGACCGTCAATTCAAAAATTCAGGGTCTGTTATCCTGGCAATAATATATCGGAAGTTCTTCGTTTGGAATCCAAGTCAGGGTCCAGCTGCTGGTCCAGGTCCTGGTGTACGCACCTGGATCATCAATTGTCACTTCATACCGCAACGTGTTCAGGTCAGTGCGCGTATACCGTTCAGTCAAATGGAGCTGCGTCGTATGTGGAAGGCCTCCGTTTGAGAACCAGAAGCTGTCATTGAACCCCTTGATGTCAACGACGAGCGTATCTCCTTCCCACTTACCAGCCGAGTGCCCCCAATATAACGGCGTGTCGGAATTCCCTTCAATGCTGCCGGTCTGAGGACGTCCATCCAGGTAAATGAAGCGCCAATTCTGATTGCCGGCGCCCATCATGACGCGCGTTCGCTGGTGCTGCCGCTCCTCGAGAAACTGTACTCCATAAGGACGCTGAAAAATCCGCGGACCGGCCTGCGGCTTGCAGGAGATATACATCGGGTCGTCTTTCAGGAAATTCCTCTGCCGGTATTCATAAAGGTCCCTCGCCCAGCGCTGGAACGGAGCCACCTTGTCGATGTCTCCGAGGTTGCGCAAAAGGCCATGCTCGTCAGCCTGAACGTTGGCTCCCATCTGCATCAGCGTGGTCGCGCTCGGAAATGCCCAATAACCCATTACCTGGCCGGCCGGCGGACCCAGCCGGGGTTGTCCGTCAGGCCAGCGCGGCGTCGGACCAGCGGCTCGATCGCGCGGAGGCTGGACTGGAGTGACATTGAAAACTCTCCGGTTTGTCGCCGTGACCACTATCGAGTTACCCCACGCCTGGTTGCTTCCGTCTCTGGCGGCTATTCCCTGCACCGTCACGGCATCGCCGATCTTGAGGGTGTCGCGCGTCCAGCCGCTTCGTCGCAAATCGACGGTGCTTTCAAGCTCGATTGCCCAGCTTGTGATGTTGTTGCCATTTCCAACGTCCACAAAAACGTGAACGTGAGGATTCAGCCAATCAATCTTTGTTACGAGTCCTCTCAGTGTCATCGACTTGCCGGGGTCGAATTTTGCGGCCGTCACGTGATGCGCGGACACCGGTGCAATTACGATGAACATCGAAGCAACTATGCCTAAAAAACCGAATACAGCGTTCCTGCTCACTTTCCCTCCTGGGAAGAATTCTGTGGCGAAATACTAACACTGAGAATAACCGGGATGTGCAGCAAAATTAACGAAAACCAGCCGTTTTCTTGTTCGCCTGATCGTCAATTATTGGCGCTCATAAGTTGACAAAAGGGAGACTGATTTCCACGGTGTGTTCGGAGTGGTCATCAACCAGAGAAACGAATGTCCCGAGTTGTGCAGCACCATCGAGAATAACCCCGGTTTTGGTCTGGCCGTCGGATGCGCGCAGAACCCTGATGTGATAGACCGAATCCCAATAGCGGTAGTGGACGGTGAACACCTCCCAGGCTGAGGGGAAATGGGGCGCGAGATACAACTTGTCGGCCTCAAGACGAAGGCCGAGAAGGGATTCCAGAATCAGGCGGTACATCCAACCTGCCGATCCTGTGTACCAGGTCCAGCCGCCACGGCCGGTATGCGGCGATAGCGCATACACGTCGGCCGCTACGACATAAGGTTCTACCTTGTACACGTCCGTTGCCTGCGAAGATCCTCCGTGGTTGATGGGATTGATCATCGCGAACAAGTCCCAGGCGCGCCGCCCGTCACCGAGCGCGGCGAATGCCATTGCCGTCCATACCGCCGCATGAGTGTACTGCCCGCCGTTTTCTCTAACGCCAGGCACGTATCCTCTTATATATCCCGGATGTAGAGGAGCCTTGTCGAATGGCGGATCCAGGAGTTGAATCAATGACTCGCTGCGCCGCACAAGCCGGTCATCCACGGCCTGCATGGCCATGCGTGACTTCTCCGGGTCACCAGCGCCGGAAAGAACGGACCAGCTTTGAGCAATGGAATCGATCTGACATTCGGCATTGACCGACGATCCCAGCGGCGAGCCGTCGTCGAAGTACGCACGTCGATACCACCCGCCGTCCCAGCCATTCCGATCGACGTTCTGCCGGAGTTCGGCCGCCTCAGTCTGGCAGCGCGCGGCAAATACCGAGTCACCCCGCAACCGGGCAACCTCCGTAAACCGCATAAGCACTTCATAAAGAAAAAAGCCGAGCCAGACACTTTCGCCTTTGCCGCCCTGCCCCACCAGGTTCATGCCGTCATTCCAGTCACCGGATCCCATCAATGGGAGGCCATGCTCACCGAATCGAAACCCCCAGAGGATCGCGCGAACACAGTGATCGTATAGAGTGGCCACTGATTCGGAACGGACGGGTAAGTCGTAGTAAGAGTCCTCGTCGGCTTTCAGCGGACGGCCTTCTATGAAATGGATCCGTTCGTCCAATACACCGGTGTCTCCGGTTATCGCAACGTAGCGGGACACGGCCAACGGCAACCAGAGGTAATCATCGGAGCAAAGCGTCCGCACGCCTCGGCCCGAAGGCGGATGCCACCAGTGTTGAACGTCCCCTTCGCAAAACTGATGCGCGGCGCACACGAGCAAATGTTCACGCACCAGGCGTGGGTCCGCGTAAATCAGCGCCATCGCATCCTGCAACTGGTCGCGAAAACCAAACGCGCCTCCAGGTTGATAGAAACCACTGCGCGCCCAGAACCGGCAGGAAAGCGTTTGGTACACCAGCCACCCATTCAGCAGGATGTTGATTGATGGATCTGGCGTCTCCACATGCACCGTGCCGAGGGTCCGATTCCAGTATTGCCAGACGGATTCGAGCGCGGTTCGCGCCGATGCAGGTCCCCTAAAGCGGCGAACAAGTCCTTGAGCCTCGTCCACGTCTTGTGCGGCGCCCAGCGTAAAGACGATTTCCCGTTCCTCGCCTTGTGCGAGATCGAATGGAATCTGGATGGCCGCACAGGGATCCAGTCCCGACCCGGCCTTGCCGGAAAGCCGCGGGCGTGTCATCGCAGCCGGATTCGATAGTGTGCCGTTGCGTCCCAGGAATTCGGTCCGGTCACCACTGCTCGTATGGGATACATTGTTTACCGCGAAGAACGCAACGCGATCACCGAATTCCGTGCTGTAGGGGTTCCGCGCAAAAAGCGCGCCTGTACCGGCGTCAATTTCCGTAACAACGTGCATCATCGACCGGGACCGCAGGTCTCCCAACACCCACTCGACATAGCCGGTGACCGAAAGCCGGCGCGGCCGGGCGGAATCGTTTCGCACCTTAAGCACTGCGAATTTGACCGGTGCGTCGATCGCAACATAGACCCAGAGTTCTGATCGAATACCGTCCTGCACGTGCTCATAGACGCTGTATCCGAAGCCGTGACGGGCAACATAAGGCGTCCTTCCACCGGAAGGCAGCAGGGTCGGCGACCAGAAGTGGCTGTCTTCTTCGTCGCGTATGTAGAAGGCTTCTCCGCCTGGATCGCTCACGGGATCGTTGCTCCACGGCGTCAGCCGGAACTCATGTGCATTTTCGCTCCACGTGTTGGCAACGCCGGCCTCGGAGATCACGGTTCCAAACGATCTGTTTGCGATGACATTCACCCACGGCGCCGGCGTCATTTGATCGCGTGTTGTTGTGATGACGTACTCGCGGCCATCCGGAGTGAATCCTCCCAATCCGTTGAAGAAAAGCAGATCGCGCCGCGTTTCAGTCTTTTCCTTGTCCAACTGCAGGGGCGGCCTGCGGCGGACCGGGCGCTCATGGGCCGCCTCTGCAACTGGAGAGCCGGCCTTCCTGCGAAGTTGTTCGGCGAGCGAACCATCACTGTCTGTGACGATGGCGCGAGCAACGGCTTGAAGCAGAATCCGGTCTTCCGGAGCTATATGCTCCGCAAGTCTCACCAGAATGCTGCCGGGCCGGTCCGCCACGTCCGCTTCCACGCCCGCTGCAATCAAGCCCATGATCTGGTCGTGAAGGGGTTGTCGATACCCGGCATGGTCTTCGTTCCAGATCACGAGATCGACCGCAAGTCCTTTTAACCGCCAGTACGCGTGCGCCTGCACAAGCTGGCGCACAAGGTTGATATGGGTTGGGTCTGCGATTCGCAGCAATACTATTGGCAAATCACCAGAGATTGCGTACCCCCAGAGCCCGGATTGATTGCGGCGGTTCTGGAGAAGAATGTTTGGATTGGCTCGGAGTGACGAATTCGCATAGATCACAGACCCGGCAAGGCGCCCATAGAGGTGCGCGTCACTCTCCGTTGCATTTATCTGCCGCAGCAGCACCTCGCTGTGCGTCCACGCAAGATCGAAAGTCCGTTCCGCGAAACGCGGGTCCTGGTATTTATCGACCAGCTCCATGCACAGGCTTCTCGTTTCAGCGATCCCCGAGACGATGTTTATGCTGACAGTCTCATCCGGATTAAGAGCGAAACGGCGCCTGATCGCGACAATCGGATCGAGCACGGATCCATCGGTTCCGGTGAGGGGCGCCGAGTGAGCCTGGGGGTCTGCGACCGTCCTTCCACGGCCAATGAACCGCATGCGATCCGTCTCATAGGAAACTTCCTCGGCCGTCGCTCCTGGCGCGACCAGGAGGTGAAACATCCATGGCGTTATCTCCCGGGAGGAGCGCGGCCTGCGAGTACAGAGAATCGCCTGGCGATCCCGGAGAATCTCGGTCTGGACAAACAGATTGCTGAAGGCCGGATGCAATGCATCGGCGGCCTGAGAAGCCAGCGCCACTTCCGCATAACTGGTTACATCGATCGTCCTCCGTGTCCGTGAGGAATTCGTGATGCGGACCCGGCGCAATTCGATGTCATCTTCCGGCGAAACGGCGATTTCCGTATGAGTATCGATGCCGTTGTCACGGCGTCTGAACTCGACGCGGGATTCCGAGAAAATGGCTTCGTAGTTTTCCGATGGTTTGAGCGTCGGCTGGTGAGCCACCGACCAGGCCTCTGTACTTGCCACGTCGCGGATGTAGCAGAATGTGCCCCAGTTGTCCCTCGTACTGTCCTCACGCCAACGCGTGACGGCAATGTCCTTCCAGCGGCTGTATCCGCCGCCGGCATTAGTGATCATCACGTGATAACTGCCGTTCGAAAGCAGTTGAACCTCGGGCGCGGGCGTGTGCGGGCTGTTGAAAACGCGCAGCGGCGCCTCTCGATTCGCCAGATTCTCCGAGGCGCGAATACGGCCGTCTCCAAGCTCGGCGCTATGGGGATTTGGTCCGGGTAGCCTTCGGAATACGCTCCTGGAGCAACAGCATGGTCGCCTGAAATACAGGATCCGATTCAAATCGCTTTTGCATTGGCCGGTCCAGCAGCAGGTAGGCCAGCGATAAGAGACTCATGCCCTGGTGATGCGCCATGAATGACCGGATCACCACGTTCGTCCGGCCACGTGGCAGGCGTGACGGAGTGTAGTCAACGGCTTCGTATAGGCCGTATTTGCCGGCGAGGCCCGCGGCAGCAAGCCGCTGCAGATTCGCGCAAGCTTGTTCGGGATCGACCATCAGAGCCATCGCCGATGCATAGGGCGCAATAACGAGATCCCCGGCCAGACCGCGCTTGAAGCCAAGGCCCGGGACGCCAAATGCACGGTACTGGTAATTGAGATGAGCATCGATCGTGTTATACCCGCATTCCGAAATACCCCATGGCACGCCCCGCTTTTCGCCATACTCGATCTGTCTTTTCACCGCCGCCCTGTAAGTCTCATCGAGGAGAGTGTTCTCATAAGTCGGCATCACCAGGAGCGGCATCAGGTATTCGAACATCGATCCGCTCCATGAGACGAGCACTGCATCTCCACCTGTACGCGTGAGCAGACGTCCCAGCACAAACCAGCTCTCCTGTGGCGCTTTACCATGGGCAATCGCAACGAAAGTAGCGAGCCGGGCCTCCGAAGCAAGCAGGTCGTAGCGGCTCGAGTCCAGCCGGCGCTCGCTCTCGTTGTAGCCGATCGAAAACAACCGGCTCTTGCTGTCGAATAGAAAGTCATACTCCATGTCTGCAAACTGCCCTGCCTGCTCGGCAAGGCGCTTGATGGCGGCGGCTTTCTCGTTCCCGGGAAACGTCGGATCGTCGAGTACGCCGGGTTGCTCTAAAAGAGCAAGCAGGCCGCTCCGCAGTGTCAGGAGATGGCCGGCAAGATTGCCGCTGTCTACCGTCGAGACATAAAGCGGAGGCAGTGGCTTCAGGGTTTGAGTGTCGTACCAGTTGTAGAAATGTCCGCGATGCCGCTCCAAACGCTCCATCGTGCGGAACGTATTCGTCGTCCGTTCGATCAATGTTCCGGATGAAATGTAGCCGAAGTCGTACGCGGCCAGATTTGCGAGCAGCGCCATGCCAATATTCGTCGGCGACGTGCGATGACTCACAACGGGATGGGGATTCTCCTGAAAATTATCAGGTGGCAGCCAGTTATCTTCGGGACCGACAAATGTTTCGAAGAAGGCCCAGGTCTCCCGGGCAAGCCTGTGAAGGAAAGCAATCTGTTCGGCGCTAAGCCTCGGAGCACGAACGGTGAGTGGCCGGCCCATCCACCATACCCAGAACGGCGAGACGAACCAAAGACCCAGGACGGGCAAGGCCTCGACTACACTGCCGGACCCTGCGAGCGTCAAATAGACTGTCACGGCCATTGCAATGGCCGGGCCAATCCACATGGATCGGCAAAGCGAAACAATGCCCTCGGTGCCATCAACTGGAAGGCTATGTGAAGGATTCCATTCCAAAAGCCGTTTCCGTGTGACAAACATTCGAGCGTTTGTCCTCGCAATGGCGCCGAGGCTGAAAAGCGCTTCGTGCGGAAGACAAGCGAAGGAAAACGCGGCCTGTTCAAGCCGGCGGCCGCACGAAAGCGCCGACGCCATAAGGTGCTGGCCCAGTTCGACCTCGTCCGGCTTCCGGCACATATCGACGCTGACAGCAAACATAGTGGGAATGAGAATGATTCCGAGGACTGTCAGGGTCCACGGCCAAAGAGACGGCAAAACGATCCATCCGAGCAACAGAAACGCGGTGAGTGCCGCAGGCACGAGGCTCCGCCTCAGGTTATCCAGAATCTTCCATCGCGACAGCATGGATATCGGATTCGCCTGGGACTGACCGGCAAAGCATGGCACCCGCGGCAGGAGCCATTGCGCAATCTGCCAGTCTCCCCGAATCCAACGACGGCGGCGGCTCACGTCAGCGATGTAGTCCGACGGGTGTTCCTCAAATAGCAGGACGTCGCTCAGGAGCGCGGCACGCGCGTAACATCCCTCAAGAAGATCGTGACTGAGAATCAAGTTATCGGGCATGCGGCCTGAGAGCGAGAGTTCGAAGGCATCAACGTCGTAGATACCTTTACCGATGAAGGAACCCTCACCGAATACATCCTGGTAGACATCGGAAACGGCTCGAGTATACGGATCGATACCCGGCTCATTTCCAAACATCCGGGCATACCTCGACCGGTTCGTGCCCGGAAGGCTCACCCCCACGCGTGGCTGAAGAATGCTGTAACCTTCCGAGACTCGTTGCATCGTCTTGTCGAAGTGCGCGCGATTCAGCGGATGGGCAATCGCTCCGACCAGCTGTCGCGCCGAGTCACGCGGGAGCTGAGTGTCGGTATCGAGCGTGATCACATACTTCACATGCCGCAGACTTTCTGTGCGGCCGACAACAAGCGAAAAGCGATCGGCAGCTCCGCTGCGCAGCAGTCCATTCAAATCAGCAAGCTTTCCGCGCTTGCGTTCGTAACCCATCCACAGCCGTTCCTTGGGATTCCACCGTCGAGGACGATGAAACAGGAAGAATGCTGCGTCCGTCCCTGCCGCATATTTTTCGTTCAGCTGTTCAATTCTCGCCTTTGCGAGCAGGAGCAGTGGCTCGTCTTCTGGAATGATTTCCTGGGTAGCATCCCGAAAATCGGTTATCAAGGCGAACTGGAGGTTCTCGTCACGATTGGCGAGGAATCGAACTTCCAATGCTTCAACCAGGTCTTCGACATTCCCAGTACTGGTCAGCATCGTTGGGATAACCGTCAGCGTGCGGAATTCCGGCGGAATTCCCTCCGAGAAGTCCATTCGGGGCAGCAGATCGGCGGCTATCCACAGGGTCGCGATCCAATTCACGATGCCGGTCGCGAAGTGACTGGCGGAAAGAACCGCCACGATGCCCAGTAGCACGGCCGCTGGACCACGCAAGCCACCGGCGAACGCGGTCCACAGCAAGCCTCCAGCGAGAATCACCGTGATAAGTCCGATTGCGCCGGCATAAATAACCAGGGGAAACCGTCCAAAGGATTTTCGGGCAAGCTCCGGAAGTGATTGTCGAACGCCGGTTACGCGCTCAAGGTGTGGCAGACCTTTGTCGATCAGGTAGAACCCGACATGTGCGGCTCGATCTCCATTGTTCTTGCGCGCAATCTCGGCGGCCAGTTCGACGGCCTTCGATGCCACTGTCTGCTCGGAGAGCTGGACACGCCTGGCGATGCGCTCGACAACATGCCGATAGCGATCGCGTGTCGCAAAATCCATTTTGCCGTAGGTCTGGATGGGATCTCCGCGCAAGACCGTCTCCACGGCGCTCATCGACTCGACAAACTCCCGCCAGTCATTGGTTCCCAGGAGTCGAAGGCTTCCGATACTGCTACTGATGGAAACCTGGTCGGAGGCCTGCTGTTGGTTCTCGGACTGCACCAGCTTGCTGATCGTCAACCCGGACTCCGACAACCGCTGTTCAATCCAGGTGAGCGGCAACGCCAAAGCGGAACCATGTCCCTGCAAACGGCGTGCGAATTCCGCAACGAAAGCGCTCGAAAGGTTCGGGCTCGATCGCGTCATGTCCGCGATCGTCATGATCAGGCTCTTCGGATCCCTCCCGGCAATTTCTATGATCTGATCGGCCCAATGGTCGGCGCGGTTGCGGTCGCTTCTTCCAACAGCCATCCTTGTCCCCACACGCCGGAGATTTTCGATCAGGGCGAGGCGCAGCATCGTGGGTATTGCCCACAATTCACCCAACTTCAGGATCGTGACGGTCTGGTATGACGCGACAAAACTGCCAAGGCCATCAATGTCGAGACGTCCGTCACCGTGCGAGATCGTCTCCAGCGCAATGTCATAGACTCGTGGAAGGCCAGCCGATGGACCGTTCATCAACCGGGGAAGTTCGCGGCTGTAGCTTTTCGGCAAGTGCCGCCTGGCCAGGCGGATTTGCTCTTCGATCAAATAGAAGTTGTCGATCAACCATTCGCCGGCTGGCGCAATCGGGCGGTCTGCCTTGGCAGCCTCAGCGAGCAGGCCGTAGACACTGCTTAAGACATCCTCGTTTTCGTCCAGGCGGGTAAGGAGCGAGTTTGCCGCTCCCTTCGTACTTACCTCGTGCGACGCTGCGAGAGTCTTGCCATGCTCTCTCATCTGGTCGGTGCTGAACAGTTCCGACCGCAATGGCAGCTCGTCGCCCGAATACTTTAGCGCCAGATCCCTTCTGTGAATCCGGTCCT
>CAMBFR010000113.1 GCA_945865815.1 Candidatus Sulfopaludibacter sp. SbA3 | reverse complement strand
CAATCTGTCCCGGATGGTCATGGTCTGGTGCGGAAGCACCGAGATCTACATGAAGGCCGAGGCCGCGCATGCGTCGATACCGGCATTTGAGAAAGCGCTTCGGGATAATGACCCGGCCATCGCGCCCAGCATGGTTTACGCGTACGCCGCTCTCAAGAAGCGCATTCCGTTCGCCAATGGCGCCCCGAATCTTACCGTTGACGTCCCCGCCCTGACCCAACTGGCACAGGAAAATGGCGTGCCCATCTGCGGAAAGGATTTCAAGACGGGCCAGACATTGATGAAAACCATCCTGGCTCCGGGTTTGAAGTCGCGCATGCTCGGCCTGCAGGGCTGGTTCTCCACAAATATTCTCGGCAACCGCGACGGCGAAGTGCTGGACGATCCCGAATCGTTCAAGACGAAGGAAGAGAGCAAACTTTCGGTCCTGGATCAAATCCTTCAGCCGGAGCTTTACCCCGACCTTTATAAGGACTTCACGCACAAGGTCCGGATTCATTACTATCCGCCGCGGGGCGATAACAAAGAAGGCTGGGACAACATCGACATCACCGGCTGGCTCGGTTATCCCATGCAGATAAAGATCAACTTCCTGTGCCGCGACAGCATTCTGGCTGCGCCGATTGTCCTGGACCTGGTGCTTTTCCTCGATCTGGCTCAACGATGCGGCATGCGCGGCATACAGGAATGGCTGAGCTTCTACTTCAAGAGTCCCATGTGCGCAGCGGGGCTATACCCGGAACACGACCTCTTTATCCAGCTCATGAAGTTAAAGAACACGCTCCGGTATTTGCGTGGTGAAGACTTAATTACTCATCTTGGAATGGAGTACTACGATTGATTGCAGCGGGAGACAAGTTTAAGTACAATCGGGCCGCAAAAAACGCCTGAGAACAATTGCGCTCACATTCGGGGGTAAACAAATGAAAAAAGCTGCCTATCCGGGATTTTCCTTACTTTTAATCGTGGCGCTGGCGATGCCGGGCGCTGCCCAGCAGCAGTGGAAGTCCAAGGCTGAATATGACACCTACATCGCCTTCTACAACGAGACGAATCCGGCAAAGAAAGCCGAACTGGGCGAAAAATTCCTGGCCGAGTACAAGGATTCCGCTGTCGCCCCCGACTCCTACACGTTGCTGATTCGTGCCTATACGCAGGCACAGAACTGGACGAAAGTAATGGAAGTCGCGGAACGATTCACCACGACCAATCCCACCGCCGACGCCACCCGGAAGGTGTTCATGTATTCGAACGCCATGGCGGCCGCCCAGCAGGCGAATAGTTTCGAAAAGATCGTCGAGTATGGCGACAAGGTCTTGGGCGTGGAGCCGAGTGATTTGAATGCCCAGATCACGCTGTCCACAATGATTCCGGAACGGTTACCCCAGGACGAAGCGGGAAAGACCGCCGCCCTGACCAAGGCATTTGATCTTGCCGGCAAGGCGCTGGGCCAGGTGCAGACGATCTTCGGCCAGCCCAAGCCCGCGAACTTCACCGATGCGCAATGGAGCACCCAGAAAGCCGACCTCGAAGGTCAGCTTCATTCCACCATGGGTTTCGTGCACTTGAATCGCGTCGAATATGACAAAGCGATCGGGGAATATGACCTTGCCCTGAAAGCGACGCCAAAGGACGCGGTCAGCCGATTCCGTCTTGGCCTGGCTTATCAGTATCTGGCGTCCGATGCATCGAAACAGTTGGTGGCGGCCGTCGAGACTGAAAATAAGGCGAAAGTCGACAGAGCCGACCAGGCCGTACTGGATGAACTCGTTGCGAAACGCCAGGCCCTCGAGGTTGACGTGCGCACCAAGCGCGACAGGTCCATCGACGAGCTCGCAATAGCCGTCGCCATCGGCGGCGTGGTGACCCAGCCGGCTCGCGATCAACTGGAACGTCTGTACAAATCGAAGAACAACGATTCGGTGGAAGGACTCGACCAGCTTATCGCAGAGAAGAAAACGCAACTGCAGTAGTTTTTTCAGGGTGAGAGATGGACGTTGCCCATCTCTCACCTTGGAAGCACGGCCCTCTGAGGCACTTCTATCCCGCACCTGTCGAATTCCTCTTTGATCCGTTTACGCCACTCCCTCATGACGTCCCATTGTTTGAGCGGCGGTGTCTTCACAATCAGGCGGATCTTGATACCGTCGAGGCTCAGGTCTTCAACGCCAAGAATCGCGGGCCGCTCCAGGACCCGGTCCGGCCACTCCTTGTAGAGGCGTTCACTGACGCGATCCAGCGATAGAAACACATCGTCCAGATTCTCTTTGTAAGCCACCGTCACATCGACCACGGCCCGGGCCCATTCCTTCGTCAGGACAGTGACGGTTTGAATGCTGCCGTTCGGAATGACGTGCACCTGCCCCTCCAGGTTGCGCAGTACGGTCGCGCGCAGGCTCATCTGCTCGACGGTTCCTGCGTGCTCTCCGACCCGGATCACGTCGCCGACGCCGAACTGGTCTTCGAAAAGAATGAAGAATCCGGAAATCACATCCTTCACCAGACTCTGGGCGCCGAACCCGATCGCAAGACCCACGATTCCGGCGCTGGCGAGAATGGGCGCAATATCGAATCCGAGTTCCGAGCTGATGGTAAGAAGAAAAATGACGCCCAGGACAACCTTGCTGACGCTTCGAATGATATGCCGAAGGGTTTCGGAGCGCTGCTCCACCCTCGTACTACCGGTGGAATCCGCAGGAATGAGCAGTCGAAGACGTTTCAACGTCGAGTCGATCACCTTCAGGATAATGATGGCGGCGAGAAGCATGCCACCGATGCGAATCATCGGAATCGCCACCGGGGCATAACGGCCGAAGATCTCTCTGAGGAACTCAGGCATGTTTCCGGCTTAGTGTATCATGTTGAAAATTTTGCGGAGTTCAAGCATGGCGCGGAAAAGCCGGGAAAATCTGTCGCACGTCCTCTCCATTATTCTCGCTGGCGGCGCGGGAAAGCGGCTGTTTCCTCTGACGCAGGACCGGTCCAAACCGGCAGTGCCGCTTGGTGGAAAGTACCGGCTGATCGATATTCCGATCAGCAACTGCATCAATTCCGGTCTCAAGAAAATAATGGTTCTGACGCAGTTCAACTCTGCTTCCCTGAACCATCACATCACGAATACGTTTCGGTTCGATCCGTTTGCGGAGAATTACATCGAAGTTCTCGCCGCCGAGCAAACGATGACCAATACCAACTGGTTCCAGGGGACCGCGGATGCCGTGAGGCAGCATCTTCACCGTTTCACCGGCCGGGACGACGACTATCAGCTGATTCTCGCCGGCGATCAGCTCTACCGCATGGACTATTCGAAGGTTGTGGAGAGTCATTGGAAGCGCGGCGCCGACGTCACGGTGTGCGTCATTCCGCGAAGCGAAGACGCGGCCTCGTCGTTCGGCCTGCTCAAGCTGGCCCCGGACGGCCGCATCGAGGAGTTCCGCGAAAAACCCAAGGGCGGAGAGCTCCACGCAATGCGGACCGATACTTCGGCCTTCGGCCTGGATGCCGCCCAAGCCGCGGCGAAGCCGTACCTGGCATCAATGGGCATCTATCTATTCAAGCGGAGCATCCTTATTGATCTTCTGGCGGATCCTTCCATGATCGACTTCGGACACCAGGTCATTCCCAAGGCCATTGAAAAATTCGACGTCTATGGTCATTTATTCGACGGGTACTGGGAAGACCTCGGGACCGTTGAAGCGTTTTACAGAGCCAACATCGACCTGACCAGCAGCGCGCCGCACTTCGACTTTCATGACATGAGTGCGCCGATCTATACGCGCGCGCGATTTCTCGCCCCCTCACGAATTGAACGATGCGAAATAATAAATTCGATCATCGCCGAGGGGTCCATTCTCAGGGGCGCGCGGATACTCAGTTCGATCGCGGGAATCCGAAGCATCATTGGCGAAGATGTTGTGCTCGACCGCACGGTGATGATTGGAGCCGACTACTACGAAGATGAGGAAGATGACCAGTACAACCGCCAGATCGGCATCCCGGGTATCGGAATCGGCCGGGGCTCGATCATTCGCAACGCGATAATCGATAAGAACGCGCACATTGGCTCAGGCGTCAGAATCCTGAACGAAGACAAGGTACAGCATCGCGACGGAGCGGGTTACTACATACGCGACGGAATCATTATTGTCCCGAAAAATGGCGTCCTCCACGACGGAACCGTCGTCTAAAAAAGTTGGGTCTGACGGGTGAATTCCCCTTTTTCTCGTTCGAAAAATGGGAATTCACCCGTCAGACCCAACTTTTTTACTCCGCGGGATTCGTCGCGTGGCAGGTCAGGCAATTTACGGGGCCTTTCAGCTTCACCTTGGCTTTGAATTCATCGCTGTTGAGGCGCGCGACCCATTTCTTCATCAGATCCGCCATGAACTCTTTGTCATTCTCATATTGATCCACGAGCGGCATGCGCATTTTGGGGATCTTCTCGAAGTCCACCTGCCCGGAAATATGACAGTCGGTACACCAGACGCGTCCCTTTTCCGAGTCAGCGAGAGGAGATTGCCACTTTGGGTTCGGGTTCTTGTTTTGCGGCGTGCTGTAGAGCGCCTCAACCCACGTGTGCATGAAGTACGCCTTTACAAACGGGGGCACTTTCGGCTCATCGGTGGGAGGCACAATCGCCGCCAGCGGCCTGTCCTCGGGATTTACAACCGGTTTTGGCGAATTTTCCAGGGTTTCGCCGGGCTCCACGACCTCGACGTTTTGATTACAGCCCGCCAGCAATAAGACAGTGATCAGTACGGTCCATTTCATAATCCGCAGCCCTTTCTAACACCAACTCTAACATCCGGGAGCGTGGCTCACCTTCATCTCGTTCTTTGAATTTATGGATTATACCGTAGGGCGGCACATGCTATCTTTTCGACATGTCCTTATCGAGAAGGCAATTCTTCGGGCATTTCTGGGGCGGCAAGAAAAATGAGGCCCAGCGCAGCGTCCGAATGCGCGCTCTCGAGACATACGTTCGGACAAATCTCCTGCCGTACGACTTTGCGATCTCCGCCCAACAGGAGGCAGATCTCTTCTCGGCCGTTCGATCCCTGATGGCGCAAGCCTCCGACGACGACTTGTTTGCGTTCACGATGCGGGTACGGATCGAAGAAATGGTCAGAGCCAAACTCGACCCCTGGCGGGAAGACAGCCTCAACCAGGACAGAGCCCATCGAAATAAGGAAATCCGCGAGTCGGCGATTGACTACGTCCAGCACTTTCTCACCCTGGAAGCCACCGATACCATGATCGATCAGCTCAGGAGCCGCTTTGAGGTTACGGGCGCCGAAACCCTTCAAAGCGTGCTTGAAGACAGGATTCGGGAGTGGCTGGCTGGCATGGACGAAAAACTGCTCCTGAATTACGACGTATTCACGGTGAAGGATCTGGTCTTTTCACAACTCCGGTCCTGGTGTTAAGATCCGTGGTTCTGTTGGCCTCGTCGGCCCAGTTCTGCGGAGTGGAAAGATTATGTCTCCTTCAGACTTGAACAAATACCGGCAGATCCTTGGAAGGAAGCACGAAGAACTGGCCGCGGCGGCGCCGCCCCGCACGCCTGCTTCAGAGCCGGGATCAAAGAGTGGCGACTGGATCGATCAATCCAGCCAGGAAAGCGATCTTCACGTTCAACTCGCCCTGAAGCAGACCGACTCCAAACTGCAACGCGCCATCGAGGAAGCGATCCACCGCATCGATGCCGGAACCTATGGCATCTGCCTGGATTGCGAGAACGAAATCCCGGCCGCCCGCCTCGAAGCAGTTCCATGGACGCGGCTCTGCGTGGAATGTAAGGAAAAGAAAGACAAGTAGCGACGTCGCACGGACGTTCAGTTCCTGGCGCTTCACCCTGGCCGGGTGGCGGGCAAGCCGTCATCGGGCCGGAATAGCTGGACGGGTGGCCGCCCGGCGCACTTCGCCATTCTCCTCGATACTTCGTCAAGTGTCGCCTTGCTGAATCCGAAATCGCTCAGGCTGATCAGTCCACCAGCTTCGACGATAAAAATGGATGGAACGTTGGTCAGCCCGTAGGCCGATGAGACCGGATACGGGTGTTCATCCATCAGGAATGTAAATCCGAAACCGGCCGCAAATTCCCTCGTCTCGTTCAACTCATCCTGTGAAATTGCCCAAAGCGTACAACCATCGGTTTCCCCGGTCGCCGCAAAGATCTTCTGGATGTAGGGAAGCGTGAGCTGGCTGGTGGGACAATCGGCCTTATAAAACACCAGGATTGCCGTTCCGTTTGCGATTTCCCGGCCGAGGGAGTGCGAATTTCCGTGGATATCCCGGAGCTCAAAATCGGGGGCCTGAACGCCTGTACTTAAAGGCTTCATAGTGTACAATCCATTGACCATTCGGCACGGATTGCCGACCCTGGCCGACCTGTAATGATCCGCCGCACCTGGTAAACGACTGGAGGAGAAATGGCGAAGATCGATGCTTTCTTTAACTTCATGAACGAGCATGGCGCCTCGGACCTGCATCTTGCGTCCGGCTCGCAGCCGATTGTCCGCGTGCGGGGTGAGATGGAACGTCTGGCATACCCCGCGCTCGAGAACGACGCCTTGAAGGCGATGCTGTACGAGATTGCGCCGGAATACAAAATCAAGGTCTTCGAAGAAACCGGTGACGTGGACTTCGGTTACGAAATTCCCGGAATCGCCAGGTATCGCGCCAATTTTTTCAACCAGAAGAACGGTGTCGCCGCGGTGTTCCGGCAGATCCCGTCGAAGGTGCTCACGACCGAGCAGCTCGGGCTTCCGCCGATCATGAAAAAGTTCGCGGCCCTGCACAAGGGACTTGTGCTGGTAACGGGCCCGACAGGGAGCGGAAAGTCCACCACGCTGGCCGCCATCGTCGACTACGCGAACAAGACGCGTAAGGACCACATCATCACGGTTGAAGACCCTATCGAATTCGTTCACGCAAGCCAGAGCTGCCTGGTGAATCACCGCGAGGTCGGGCTGCATACGAAGTCGTTTTCCGCGGCGTTGCGCGGCGCTCTTCGTGAAGACCCGGACATCATTCTCGTCGGCGAAATGCGCGACCTGGAAACAATCGAACTCGCCATCACCGCGGCCGCAACGGGCCACCTTGTGTTCGGAACGCTGCACACTCCAAGCGCGGCAAAGACGATCGACCGCGTGATTGACGTATTTCCGGCCGGCCAGCAGAACCAGATTCGCAACACGCTGTCGGAAGCGCTCAAAGGAGTCATCGCGCAGAACCTTTTCAAGAGGATCGATATAAAGGGCCGCGTATGCGCTCTCGAAATCCTGGTCGTCACGCCTGCAATTGCGAACCTGATCCGCGAGGCGAAAACATTCCAGATTCCCGGCATGCTGCAGGTCGGCAAGAAGCACGGAATGCAGACGCTCGACGACGCCATCATGGATCTGCTGAACAAGAAGATGATCAGTGCAGAGGACGCTTACGCCCGCTGCATCGATAAGGGCAAGTTCCGGCCGCTGCTCAAGAATCCGCCGGAAGAATGGGAATAGGGTAATGACTAAAGCTGAACTGGATTACATCCTTGGCGCGATGCTGGATGCGTACAAGAACGTGTCCGACCTGAACATCACCGCCGACAAGCCGCTCCAGGTTGAATCGTCGGGCGAACTGCAACCTGTAAAGGTGGAGCCCCCGATCGAAAAATTGACGCCGTTTCAAACGGAAACGATGTCGCTCAACATCATCAACCGTAACCGGCGGCTGACGGAAGATCTCATCAAGGCGGGATCGTGCGACTGTTCCTACTCGCTGGGAACAAAAGCGCGTTTCCGCGTGAACATTTTCACGCAGCGGGGACACTACTCGATCATTCTCCGGAGACTTTCGACCGACATCCCGAACGTCTCGCAGCTGAACCTTCCGCCCGTGTTCCACCAAATGTCGAAGGAAAAAACGGGCCTCATTCTCGTTACAGGCGCCACGGGCAGCGGCAAGTCCACGACGCTGGCGGCACTGCTGAACGAGCTGAACGAAACGAAGTCGATTCACATTGTGACCCTCGAGGATCCGGTCGAGTTCGTGCACCCCCAGAAGAAGGCCACGTTCAATCAGCGCGAAATGGGAAACGATTTCAATACGTTCGCCTCCGGGCTACGCGCCGCCCTGCGGCAAGCCCCCAAGGTGATCCTGGTCGGCGAAATGCGTGACCGCGAAACCGTGGAAATCGGCCTTTCGGCGGCCGAAACCGGCCACCTTGTCATGAGCACGCTGCATACGATCAACGCGGGACAAACCATCAACCGTATTGTCGGTATGTTCGACCAGTCGGAGGAAAAACAGATCCGGATACGGCTGGCGGAAACGGTCCGCTGGGTGGTGTCTCAGCGCCTGCTACCCAAGATTGGCGGCGGACGCGTCGCCGCACTGGAAATCATGGGCAACAATCTCCGCGTGAAAGACTCCATCGAGCACGGCGAAACCGAAGGCAAGACCTTTTACGAAATCATAGAGGCAGCGGGATCCTTTGGCTGGAAAACGTTCGACATGGCCATGCTGGAAGCCTACGAGAACGGCACGATTACTGAGGAAACCGCGCAGCTCTATTGCACCAGCAAGGGCGTTGTGTCGCGCGGCATCGACAGGATCAAGAAAACCAGAGGAGAACAGACCAGCGACCTCGCCGGCCTGTCCATCGATTCGGATTACGGGAGGAAAAAATGAGCTCGCAGGAAAAGATGGAATTTTTCGAGGTCGGAGACAAGACCTCGCTGATCTGCGGCGATCCGGACACGACCGAGCATGCAAGGAAAGCGCTGCGCGAAATTGGATTCAAGTTCCACACTGCGGAAGCGCCCGAACTGGCGATCGACCGAATCCGGTACACGCAGTACGATGTCATTGTCGTCCACGAAAACTTTGCCGGCAGTTCGCTGCGATCCAATGCGGTCCTGAACTACCTGGCGCCGCTCCCGATGGCGCTTCGCCGGAATTCATTTATCTGCCTGGTCGGCCCGTCTTTCAAGACCCTGGACGCCATGCAGGCTTTCGGCCAGAGCGTCCATCTCGTAATGAACCCCGCGGACATGCCCAACCTTACCGCGATTCTGAAAAAGGGATTGGCGGAGTTCGAGGCGCTCTACCGCGCCTACAAAGACACGCTGGCCGCCGCCGGCGAGCGATAGAAGCTATTTCCGGACTCGGTATTCTGCCTTGTGCGTGAACTGCTTGGTGTAGATCCCCCGGTCGAAAACGGGAATCTCGATGTCGACCGAGTAATCGACCGCCACGTTGAGCGAATTCCCGCTACCCAGAATCCTGATCTGGTCTCCCTGAACGGGAAGACCCAATTCCTCCGCCTTCACAAGTATCAACGCTCTTGTTTCCTGGGCGGGCCGGTACTCATCGCCGGCGATCTGAACGACATACTGAAGATACTCCGCAAAATCATCGTCGTTCATGTTGACCTGAATGTAGTCGTACGAAAGCCAGAAATAAAAAAAGCCCACCAAAACCCAGAAAAGCAGGACTAGGCGTCTTGCCTGTGAGTTCGGTAATTTATCCATACCGGGCGATTATCCAGAAAGAGCTTTTGGGAAACAAGCGACTATTGCGGGCCGGAACCCGCCTGCTCGTTCTGATTTGTACTTAATGCAGCTTCTAGGTTTTTGTCCGAAAGTCGTCTTTCGGACAGACCCAGTACATTCCGCCAGGTTGGCCGGCAGTCTTGATAACGCGGGTGGCAACCATCGGGGTCGTGCACTGTGGACATGCCTTTCCCGTCTGCAACAAGCTCTTGTCCTTACCGAGAGACGCGCGAGCAGTCTTGCTTAACTTCGCACCAGATGCCATGAATCGTTAGTCCTCCGTTGAAAATGAGTTGTTATCATACAGGAATTTTCAGATAGGGATGCCCTTCAAGATGAGAGACGGAACTGGGAGATCTGGGGACAGACTCCGAATTCCGTAGTGCAGGAATTCGGAGTCTGTCCCCAGATCCGGATCTCCTCCTTCACCACCCTACTGCCAGGCCGTCCTTTCGCACGTCCGAGCCACCAACGAGAACGTTCGTTCGTGGATCGATAAGAATTCCCTGATACCCGCCGAACACGTCGAGGGCGCTGATGATGTCGTGCCCTTTTGCAACCAGGCCAGTGCGCACCTGTTCGCTAAATGCTGACTCCAGCGCCAGGCCCAAGACCGAATGCCGGAATCGCGGCGCGTCTCCAGCCTGCTGCGGATCCATTCCGAAATCGACAAGATTGAGAAGTACCTGGACGTGTCCCTGAGGCTGCATATCGCCGCCCATCACTCCGTATGATAAAAATGGTTTGCCATCCTTCAGTACCATTGCCGGAATCAGCGTGTGAAACGGACGCTTTCTGGGCGCGACGTGGTTCGGGTGCGACGGATCGAGTTCGAAAAGCACACCCCGGTTCTGGAGGGCGATTCCGGTATTCCCCGCCACGAGCCCCGAACCGAAATGCTGGAACAGGCTGTTAATGAACGAGACTGCGTTGCGGTCTTTATCCACGACGGTGAGATATACCGTGTCGGCGTCTTCGCGAAGTCCCGGCCGCACGGAGGGCTTAGCGCGGCCCGGGTCGATCAATTTTCGGCGCATGGCCGCGTAATCCTTCGAAATCAACCGGCCGGCCGGAACGTGGACCTTATCAGGATCGGCGATGTAGGCGTCGCGGTCCGCCCAGGCCAGTTTCTTGGCTTCCACGAGAAGGTGCAGATACTCGGCGGAGTTGTGGCCCAGGGACTTCAGATCGTAGCCTTCCAGCAGGTTCAACATCTCCAGGGCAGCGATGCCCTGGGTGTTAGCCCCAAGCTCGTACACATCGAAGCCACGATAATTCGTGGAGACCGGCTCAACCCACTGCGCATCAAAATCCGAAAGGTCCGCAAGAGTCAGCAGGCCACCCATCCGATCGGAAAACTCCACGATTTTTTGCGCGATCTCGCCCTTGTAAAACTCATCGCGTCCGTTTTGCGCAATGGCTTTCAGACTTCGTGCCAGGTCCGGGCTTCTGAAAACATCGCCGTGTAGCGGAGCGCGGCCATCGATCAGATACGTTCGCGCCGCATCGGCCGTCTTCCGAAGGAGGGCCTCCGACCGCTGCCACTGCGCGGCGATAATCTCCGACACCGGAAACCCGTTGTCGGCGTATTCGATGGCCGGCGCGAGAAGCCTTGGCATGGGGAGGCTGCCGTAGCGCTGGTGCAGCTTGAACCAGCCCGCAACCGCGCCGGGCACGGAAACCGAACAGATGCCATCCGGAATGCGATCGGCGTTTCTGGACCGGAAGTAATCGATCGTCGCTTTCGAGCCCGACCATCCGCTGCCGTTGATGGCAACCGGTTTCGCCTCCTTCTGCATATAGACGATCGCAAACATGTCGCCGCCGATTCCAGTCATCATCGGCTCCACCACGTTCAGTACGGCCGCCGCCGCGATCGCCGCATCCACGGCATTACCGCCATCCTGAAGCACCCGCAGCGCCGCCACGGACGCCAGCGGCTGGCTTGCCGCCACCATTCCATTCATTCCAAGAACCGGCGACCGCGCGCCATGGGCATTTGGAGCGGGCCGATCTCCATGAGCCGTCATTCTTGTTGCTCCTGTTGTTCCAGTTCCCTGAATTGCCCGGGGGTGTCGATATCCACGAGAATGCCCGGCGTATTCACCGGCACTTCCGTGATCCGCAGAGGGTCCTTCCAGACGACGGCATTAGCCCCTTGCGATAGAGACAGCTCAAGAATTTCCTGCAGGACCACCGCTGAGAAGAGCACCGGATGCCCGCGCCTTCCCTGAAACGTGGGAAGCACGATATGCCCGCGAGCAAAGTGATCGATAAGGATGTCAATCGTCTGCGGCTCCACGACCGGATGATCCACCAGAAATATGACTGCCCCGTCTGTGTCTGGGGGCAGTGCGCGTATTCCGGCCTGGAAGGACGTGATCATTCCCTGCTCGTAGCCGGGATTGAAAACCACATGGGGCAAGGCCTCGCTGCGTTCGATGAGTTCCCTCTCGTGGCCGAGCACGACAACCGTCGACTCGATGGAAGACCTCGAGATCGCATCGAGGATGTTTCCAAGGAAAGTTCGCTTCCGAAACGGAAGAAGCGCCTTGGGGCGGCCCATGCGCTCGGACTTGCCGGCAGCCAGGACGATTGCATGCATCAGAGAAACGCTAGTGGGTGAGGGCGTACAGGATGGTGTTGGCGGCTACCCGGTACGCGTAGTGTGAAAAACGATTCGGATACAGAGGATCGTCGGCCCACTCATAAGCGTCACCGAGATCGGTGTTGTGATTGATCACCATGACGAGGCGCCCCTGATCGTCCCAGACGCCTTTGCACTCACCCACGAACCCATCCTGCTCCCAGGGGATACCGCCATTGAAAACGTAAGCGAGGCTCGGCACCTGGACCACGCTGTCGATGTCGTAAAAAATATGGAACAGCGGGTGGTTGCGCGGAATGTCCTTGATCTCCGCATTCGGCAGGATCTTTCTCAGCTGCCGTTCCATGCTGGCCCATTCGAAGCTTCCCCAGAAATCGTCCATTACCCAGAAGCCGCCGCGCGCCAGATACTCACGCATGATTGTGGCATCCTGATCGTTCAGGATCATTTGTCCCGGCTCGCTCGTGTACAGGAACGGATACTTGAAAAGGTCCGGATCGATGATGGAAACAGCGCGCTCATGTTCGGCGATATCCAGATTCGTCAGCCGCTGGAGACCCTTGATCAGGAGGCGGTCGGCCTTCGGGTAGTCCGTGTACCAGTTTTTGTAATAGGCCGGTATACGGCCGTTAAAAATCAGGCGGGCAAAAACGATCTGGTCCGATTCCTCTTTGGACTGCTCGATGTAGCGCGCGTCGTCATATCGGCCCAAAAGCCCGATCTCCTGCGCAAACAGAGTGCCGGCGACCGCGGTCAGGACCAGAAGAACTCCTGTCAGGCAACGCCTCACCATACCTCCTGCGCTTTGGCCGGCGGTCCCACGTACAGGTTACGAAGCGTATAAATGAGGGGAATCAGGAACATGATCAGGAGAATCAGGGCCACAAAACGATAGACAATCTTCTGCCAGCCTGCTTCCTCCGAGAGTTCAAAGGGAACTATTTTCTGGTGGTCCTCGCAAAAATCCGTCGTCTCAAGAACCTCGCTGACGCACTGGAATCCGGAATCGTGGATGTGCAGGCATCTTGGCATCTTGGCTGTTATGATAATGGCGATACCCGGTTGGTTCAATGGCGAAAACGCTAATTCGACAGGCTGTCAGCGCGGATTTCAAGGTTCTCCTGAGAATCGACGAGGCCAGTTTCCCCTCAGGCATAGCCTACGATTCTTCCGAATTGGCCTACTTCATGAACCTCGAAGGCGCCGAAACACTGATCCTGGAAGCCGACGGCGAAATCGCCGCGTTCATCATCATGGAGGTCAACCGCAAGCGCCGGGTTGCAACCATAATCACCCTCGACGTTCGCGCCGAACATCAACGGCGCGGATATGCAACACAACTCCTGCTTCGGTCCGAAGAGATCCTCAGGGACAACGGCGTGAGGATGTACGACCTGCAGGTCGACGTGGCGAACGCCGGAGCGATCGAGTTCTACAAACTCCACGGATTTGAAATGGTGCGCGTCTTGAAGAATTATTATCAGAAAGGGCAGGACGCGTACCTGATGGTGAAGGACTTAAATGAGAATTGAGAATTGGGCATTGAACATTGGGAATTGACAGATAGAAATTGGCCCAAT